>JAAWCO010000081.1 GCA_022793315.1 Clostridiales bacterium
CCCGGGCCTTTCCCTTTCCGATTACTTTACCTTTCGCTGCCCGTGGCCAGGAGCTTTCCCCATGGGAAATCTCCCATACCGGGATGGCGACCAGGCCGGGCCTGATTTCAAAGGCACATCTGCAGGATGCTGCAGAAGGCATTCTTTCAGGAAGAGTTCGGGCTGCCGGGAAAGGGGCACAACGAACCCGAATGAATGACCGCTCCTGTTCATAGGATACCATATATAGGATAAAGACATATGTCAAACGGCTGCTTGAACGACAGACCGTACAGAACCCCAGGATTTTAACAGAGGAGGCGCCTTTATGAGTAAATTTATCGAAATATCGCCGAGTGAGATGGAAGGAAACGCCTTTCACCGTATCGGGAAGGAATGGATGCTGGTTGCAGCCGGGGGCCGCGACCGCTTCAACACCATGACCGCCAGCTGGGGCGGTGTGGGGGTGTTGTGGAATGTCGATGTCAGCTTTATTTTCATTCGGCCCGAGCGTTACACCTATGAATTTTTAGAGAAAGAGAAATTCTATTCCCTGTCTTTTCTGGGAGAAGGCAATCGCCGTCCGCTGCAAATCTGCGGATCGACCTCTGGCCGCGATACCGATAAAATCGCCGCCGCCGGACTGACGCCTGTCTGTGATGCTGCCGCGCCCTATTTCGCAGAGGCGGAGATGTCGCTGATCTGTCGGAAGCTGTATTTTCAGGATTTGGACCCTGCGCATTTTTTGGACCCCGCCATCGCCGCCAACTACCAGACCGGCGGACTGCATCGCCTCTATGTGGGCGAAATTCAAAAGGTGCTTCGGAAAGCAGAACGATAATTTTCCTCTGGCAAAGTGTTCTGCCGCGGAGCCTTCCGATTCGGAGGCGGCGGTTCGACTGTGAGAGGACAACAGAGCAGACGCTGTCTTTTCGCGGAGATAATGGCGGCTATATCTGGTGTCATCTGCGGCATAAGAAGGGCACATGTTGATTTCAGGATTACTCGGTCCGAAAAAACGGAGAACTGGAACAAATTTTCGGTTTCCCTCTTGATTTTTTTTGAGAGAGGGGTATAATAGAGACGAAAAAACGTTCGTTCTTATTTTCGGGAGGTTTTCCTTATGATCATTTCCATTCTGTCGCTGATCGCTATGGCTGGTATGGCGCTGTATATGCTTCTTCACGCGCGTTATGCTGTGACACGAAAGGTAGCGGCGGTACCGCTGGCTGTTTGTGTGATGGAGCTGATGGTGTTTGGTGTGACGGCACCGGTCGGCTTTCCCGTTCTGACGATGCTTTTAATCGCGATGAAGACGCTTATTTTGCTGTGCTGTGCCGGGGCGATGAGACGCGACATGATGCAGGCCAGAAGGCGTGAACGCCGTATGGCCGCCCTCCGTGCTGCGGAAAGCCGCCGGATTGCCATGGAAAAGGCGGAGGGGGAGCCCTCCTCTCTCCATCTGGTTTCTTCAGTCTCCCGCCGCTCCGTTCAGGAGGACTGCGCCTGAATGCGGTGGGCCATCCAGGCGCAGCTTTTGTGAGAGCTTCTGGCGGGCTTCCGCCCAATAGATTTCATGTTTGGGGACAGACGATAGCCAGGCAGTGATAGGACAATACCTATTTCTCAGGGACGGTATGAAGACTCATACCGTCCCTGCTTTGAATTTACCTGACTCCCCATTTTGTGTTTAGGAAATCAAGGGCTGGTTTCAGGGGAAAGGCGGTAAGCTCTCAAACAAAGGCAGCGGAGGGTTTTACGGAATTCCCCCTGTTTCTGATATCACCGTTCACCATGTCCGCGGGCCGGGGGAAGTGCTATACAGGCTCCAGGGCAGAGCTGGTTTCTTCCAGCATCCGCTCCCTGATGGGTGGGAACAGAGGAATGGTCCGTTTTCTTTTTATCAAAAAGTCCCCGCGTATCAACCGACAAAAAAGGCCGGGGCAAAGCCCGGCCTGAGAATACCGAAATTCAAACAACGGCGAACCTTCTGAAGGGCACCTTCTGCCGGTCAGATAGCCGTCCTCACAATTTCCCGCCAATCGAGATCGCCGCGTTCCAGACCGTGAATAAGCACTTCAGCGGTTGCGATGTTGGTCGCCACCGGAATGCTGCGCATATCGCACAGACGGAATAAATCAATTTCATTTTGTTCACTGGACTTTTCCGTCATGGGATCGCGGAAAAACAGGAGCAGATCAATCTCGTCGCAGGAGATATGTGCAGAAATCTGCTGATCGCCGCCCTGTGGACCGCTCAAATAGCGGACGATATTGAGTCCGGTTGCTTCGGCGACCATTTTGCCTGTGGTGCCGGTTGCACACAGATCGTGACGGCTGAGGATGCCGCAGTAGGCGATACAAAACTGAACCATCAGTTCTTTCTTCGCGTCATGGGCCATCAGTGCAATAGTCAATTTTGTCATCCTCCTTATAGTAGTGATGAATGTGTGAACAGTTTTTTGTTCTCAGAGGGGAAAAAGGTATTCCAACGGTCTTTTTGGAAGGTTTTGGATTTTTCCATACAAAAGATACCCGTCCGGCGGTTGTGCCGGGGAGGAATTCTTCATAGGCCGGAGAGGCGGGAAGCGGTTAAAACAGCAGAGACAGGCAACGTAAAAACCGCCGTCAGCGGACAGATTTCCACCCTCTCGAAAAGAGGTATTACATTTTATCCAATCGGGCCAGCGGAAGCTCTTCACCGAGGAAACGCCGGGCGATATTGGAAAAACAGAGGGAAGCGCTGCAATCGGCGGGTAGAGGGCGGCCGTTGGCATTAGCCACGGCGACCTGCTCATCCTCCGGCAGGATGCCGATCAGCTGCAGGCCGGCGGTGTCAATGATTTCATCCACATCCGGCATTTTACCGGCCCGCACCGGCGCCGGGCGCAGACGATTGATAATCAGGCGGGAGGAGAGACCCCTGTCCTCCAGAAGGCGGGAGACGATCTGGGCGTCGCGTGCACAGACCATGTCGGGGGTGGTGACCACCAGCGCCCGTTCGGCGGGAGCGACAGCAGCGGCGAAGCCCTGTCCCACCCCGGCGGGACTGTCAATAATCACCGCATCATAATGAAGAGTGAAGCCTTTGCACAGGCGGCGAAGGTCGTCGGGCGAACAGAGACGATCCAGACTGAGCGGGGCGGGAACCACAAAGACGTTAGGGCATACTGGTGAGGGATAAATCGCCCGAATAGGCTCACAGTTTCCTGCGAAAATATCGGACATATCATAAACAGTGCCGCCGATTCCCAGCATCAGATCAAGACTCCGAAGTCCGGCATCGCCGTCAATCAGCAGCACCCGAAGCCCCTGTCCGGCCAGCGCACAGCCGAGCCCGGCCGCCACGGTGGACTTTCCGGCGCCGCCTTTGCCCGATGTCACAACCGTTACGAAACCCGACTCCACATCCGCACCTCCATTGGCCGGAGCCGCGGACGGGCGATTTCCCGTGCAGTCCGGAAGCCGGGGCAGTCCTGTCCGAAACTCCGGCTATTCTCTATATTCAACAGTATAACACATTCAAATGACGAAGTAAATGACAAATTCATCATAAGGCTGTGAAACGGATACAAAGCCTTATAAAAAAAGCGTCCGTAAAGCAGATGCTTTGCGAACGCTTTTGAGATTATCGGAAAGAGGGTTGTCCAACGAAAAAACGGGTATCCCCGTCAGCTTCCGGAGGGGGTGGAGGCTGTTCTGTCAGATGTGGCTGCCGTCCGTCCAGACGAAATAGTTTTCATAGGTACAGCCGAGAGTCTCCGCAATATTCTGCAGCTCATTCACCGAAAATTTACCCCGTTTCAGTTTAGCGTTAAAGTTAGCGGGCGACTGTCCCAAACGGCGGGCCAGCTCCGCCACACTGATCCCCGCACGGACACACAGGACCTTAATTTTTTCCGAAATACTCATCCTTACGACCATCCTTTCGATATTGCCGGGGGATTTTGCCCGGTTTGATTTTGATAAGGCTGACAGAGACTCTGCTCTGGCAGTAAGATACAAGAAGACAAAGCCGCCGGTAAAAAGACGCGGTTTCAGCACCTTTGTCCCTCAGGACATTTTCAGGCGGCACGGTTTAGTAAAGGAGGAAGACGGCGAAAACAGCCGCTTGCCGGGCAGTCCCCCGGCTCACCCGAGCGGTTCCCCAAACCAGGCCGGCAGCGGTGCGCAGCCCGGTCAATCGACCATGACCATATGTTTTGACGATGGGAGTCAGGAGAGCAGGGCGGTCAGCAAATGGACGGCGGAAGCAATTTCCCCCTCTATCAGCCAGACGGCCGCCCGCAGTTTGGCGGGAAGCAGCTGCCATACCCGGTCTGTCCAGCCGGGTTCTGCCGGTGTTTCGCCGGAATCCAGCGGCCTGTCCGTCTGTATCCCAACGGACAGGGAGAAATCGCCGAAGCCGGTCTGTCGGGTGTTATAGTCCGCCGCCAGAAAGCCTACCCCGGCCAGCAGCACGCAGAGGGTCAGAAAAAAGGTATACAGGAACGCCCGGAGGCTGTGCCGCCGGCGTTCCCTGCGCTCGGTGTGCTTTCGTGCCAAGATCATCATCCTTTGTTGTCCGGGCCGGCGCCTATGAGGCGCCCAGCTCGCCCAGAACCTGCCCCAATGTTATACCCAGCAGCTGTCCGGAATATACAGCCTCTTCCAGTGTGTTGGAATCGCTTCCCACCTCCACCAGAAGGGAACCGTGCGTCAGATGCTGATTATAACGGCTGTCCACCAGATATAAGGGGCGGGCCAGCTCCGGGTACTGATTGTGTACCGCGCTTTGCAGCCGGAGGGCAAAACGGAGGTTTTGTTCCCAGTCGGGGTGTGGGACGGAGGCGGTGTCGGTCACACTGGAGATAAGCATAATCTGAGCGGCCTTTTTGCCGTTGATTTCCACCGTCGGTTTCACCTTGGCAGAGCCGCCGCGCATAATCGCATCGCGGTGCAGATCCAGCACCACCCGAATGCTGGGGTACTGCTCCAGCAGAGCTTTGACCGTGGCCGCTGACCGTTCGTAGGCCCCGGTATATTTGGGACTGTCGTGGACGGTCGCGTCGTGGATCACCCCGATGCCCTGTCCGCGCAGTGCTTCGGCAAGGGCTTCCCCTACGGCCACCACATTGCGGCTGTTGTCGGAGGAGCGGGATGGATCATCCGGGTTATAATACCCGGCATAATAGGTCATATAGGCCTCTGTGGTATGGGTATGCATGATCAAAACCTGTGGTTCTTCGGTATTGGCCAGGCCCAGGTCGGGCTTCTGTGCGAGCTCAGCGGCCACATCAATGGTTTTGGAGCTGGCGTTTTTGGTCGCGATACCCTGAACAAAGCTGCTGCCGGTGGTGAGTGTTTCCTCTACCACATCCCCGCCACCCTCTGCACGGGGCGGCGGCTCGGAGCCGGAGGCGGACGGCGGGCTGTCTGCTCCATCCGGTGCGGCACTGCCGCTGTGCGAGGAATCGTCCCCTGAGGGCTGGCGGGAGCCCGACGTTGTCGGAGCACTGCCGCCCGACGGCTGGCGTTCCAGACGCCCGCTCAGAGCAACCGCCCCGCCCTCCGGCTGTTGAAGGCCCGCCGAGAGTATGGCCATCCTCTGGCCAATAGCCATCAGTGTATCCCGCGGGATTTGACCCGCTACTATGGTAAAACAGCTTGCCGCCAGTAAAACGGCGGCCGACCGTTTCAGCGCGCGTTTTCCGGTTTTCCCCATTTTCCTGCCCATGCCTTTCGCGAATTACGGTGTGTTACCGTTAGCAATCTATGCAGGAGCGGGGGAAAATATGCGGCGGTGCGGCCTTTCCTGTCCCATGGGGGAGAGGGCCGTCTGTATTATAAGATATTTTTGAGAGCGAAGTCTGTCGATTCGACGCACGTTTCCGGATGAGAGCGGAAGATTCTACCAGAAAGCTGTTTTATAAAAAAGACGGAGGGCCCGAGGGCTCTCCGTCTGCTTATCGCTTATCCGCCGTAAAACCATTCCCGAACCTCCCGTCTGTCGGGTGTCTGTTTTTCCTCCAGATGCCGGAGGGGAACCGATTTGTCATAGGGCACCTGCAGCTTTTGCAGCTGAAGGCCGTCCTCCGTGCCGGTTAATATCCCGGCAGGCGCTTCGCTTCCGGCGCCGGGACAGCCCATGGGACCCAGATTGATATAGCGTCTCCGACCGGTGAAATCGGAGGGCCGGTGATCGTGCCCATAGAAAACCCACGCTGCCGGTTCCCGCTCAAAGGCGGTGTCCAGTGCTTCTGCCGATGGCTCAAAATTGGGCAGAAAGGCGCCGTCTGCCGCCATGGGATAATGGACAAAGGCGACAGTTTGTTCCCCCAGCCCTGTTTCCATCCGCCGTTCGATCCGGGGGGGCAGAGCACAAAGCCAGGCCCTGTCCTCTTCGCTGAGACGGTCGAACACCCACTGATGATGGGCCGCCTCTCTGACCGCCATGGCAGAGGGATAGGGCGGTCCAAATGCGCCGAAAAAGCAGCGCTCGTGATTGCCGGACACCATCGAAAAGCGCGGCCAGCTCCGCAGCAGGCGCAGGCATTCAATCGAATCGGGTCCCAGCGTCAGAATATCGCCGGTGCCGATAATCTCCTCACAGCCCGCCGTCTCAAAGGCGTACAGCACCGCCTGAAGCGCTTCCAGGTTGCCATGCACGTCGTTGACGATTCCGATTTTTCTCATAAATGGTCCTCCCTCTGCCGCCTTGAGGGGCCCTTTTATTAAACCGCGAAAAGGGAAAAGCGTCAAGTCTTATTTTAGCTCTTCCCATTCATTTTGATATACCCAGTATAAATATCTTAATGGTGTAATGAATAGGGAATATTGACCCTCTTACAAGCCCACCTTCATTCTCCTTCAGCGGCCAGAAAGGGAGTGCTCGCAAGCGTTGCCCGCTAACAAAAGAAAAGATAAAAAATAAGTAAAAATATCTCGACAGAGCTGTATGCCGAATAACCCTTCCCTGTATTTATCCGGACATACAAAGCTCAATCGGGGTATTGGGATAAAAGCCTCTTGAAAAGTACCGGTATTTGCCGTACACTATCCTTTTTAAGGAATGGTGCTTCTGCGCCTGACCGGACGAAGAAATTCGCCGGACCGGAGCAAGGAAGTACGCGGACAAAAGAGGGAGGTCCTCTCATGAAGCCCTTTCCCCGAATCGGCATGCGTATCATCAAATCCGCTGCAGCGGTTTTTTTGTGTCTGGCAGTTCATCTGGTACGCCGGGATGGCATGCCGTTTTACTCCGCCATCGCTGCCGTGCTCTGTATGCAGTCCAACGTGCCCCAGAGTGTGCGGGTCGCGCTCAATCGCGTGATCGGCACGCTGATCGGCGGTGTGTTCGGCGCTCTGGTCCTGCTGCTCGAGCAGCGGCTGATCCCCCGTGAACCGCCGCTGTATCAGTACCTGCTGGTTTCCCTGTGCGTGATTCCTCTGATTTATTTCACCGTGCTGATCAGAAAGCCTGCCGCCGCCTATATTACCTGTGTGGTATTTATGAGTATTACGGTGGCGCATGGAGCCGACGGGAATCCCTATTTGTTTGCCCTCAACCGCTGTCTGGACACCCTGATCGGCATCGGCGTTTCGCTGGGAGTGAATGCTTTCCGCCTGCCGCGCCGAAGGAACCGCCAGATACTTTTTGTCGTGCCGCTGGATGCGCTGGTCAGCCCCGATGGCCGGCTGGTTCCCGGCGTAGGGGAGAGGCTTGGCCGGCTGGCCGCCCGCGGGACGAATATGGCGGTGGTTTCGGATCTGTCCGCCGAATTTTCTCTCCTGCCGGAGGGACCGGCGAGAGGGCTGCCGGTCCTTGCGCTGGGAGGGGCCGTCCGATATGATGCCGTCCGGCGGGAATATACAGGCGGTCATGCGCTGTCCGCCGCCGCTCTTGAGGAGGTCGGCGCCCTGCTGGAGCGGGAGGGAATTCCTGTGGCCGTGTATACCCTTGTCGGCGGCGCGCTGTATAGTTACAGCACAGCCCTGGAGCATCCGGCGGTGGAGTGGACGGAATCCTCCCATGGACCGTACAGCCCCTGTCTGGTTTACGGCTGCCCGCCCCGGCAGTGCGAAGCGCTGATGGTGGCGGCAGTCATGCAGCAGGAAAGGGCGGAACGGCTCGCCAGGCAGACAGCAGAGCTTTTCGCCCCCTTCCGGCTGAACATCCGTGTACGGTCCTTCCCGCAGCATGAAGGGGACGCTTTTCTGGAGATTACCAGCGCAGATGCCGCCCTCCCCCGCGCAGCGGAGGAACTGAAGCAGGAGACCGGCGCGGAATATGTGCGGCTTTATGGACAGGGGACGCCCGATGGAGAGGGGCTGTGCGGTGAGGCCCTGATCCATGCCGTGGAGCAGGAATTTGCCGGTCGGAGGCAGCGCGGGAAAGGGGGAACCCCACCCGCTGCCCCGCCGCGGTAAAGTCCCGTATGTTCGGGTGCTGTTCTATATAAGGAGTGGCCGGAATGGCCCCAAAACGCTCACGCCCTGCGGCGCGGGCGTTTTTTCTGTCCCGGACAGGGGGCGCTTTTTCCGCCGGGGGCTTTCCGGAATCTTATACCAGGAAGCGCCCTGTCCTCCGCCGGACGGGGTGTTTTTCAGAGCGGGCGGTTTACAGCAGGGGGGAACCCTGACGGCGCAGGGCGTCCAGCCGGAGCACGGCGATCTGGGTTTTAGCATCGTCGATTTCTCCCGCCAGCACCATGCGGACCGCCTCAGAGAAGGGAATGCGTTCCACCTCCAGAAATTCGTCCTCGTCCGGCCGCGCCTCACCGAAGGTCAGGTCGCGGGCAGCAAACAGATGGATGATTTCTGCACAGTAGCCGGGCGACGGATACAGCCGTCCCAACGGCTCAAAGCGGGCGGCTCGGGCGCCTGTTTCCTCCTCCAGCTCCCGCTGGCCGCAGGCAGCCGGGTCCTCCCCGGGGGAGAGCTTTCCGGCGGGCAATTCGGGAATGATTTCACCATAAGGATAGCGAAACTGGCGGACGAACAGCAGCTCGTCCCGGTCGGTCAGCGCCGCCACACAGACGCCGCCGGGATGCTCGACCACCTCACGGGCGGCCTTCGTCCCGTCCGGCAGCCGGGCCTGGTCCACGCGCAGATTGACAATTTTTCCTTGATAGCGGTATTCCTGCGACAGGGTTTCCTCCTTCAAATTCATAAACACAGCTCCTTTGGAATAGGATGGTATATCAGCCGACATGGCTGCCGTCCGGTACGATGACCGAAGCGAAAACGGAAAGGATGATAGAAAATGGAACCGATCGTAACAGCCCAGCCCGCCGACAGCGGCGCGGTGAGAGGGATGATATATGCCCTGAGAGGGCGCTATCGCTTTTTAGAGGCGCTGCCTATCGGCCACACGGCGCTGGGGCGGGAGATTTTCGGCCTGGTGCTGGGCGGCGGGCGGGAGCGGGTTCTGTACGCGGCCGCCTTCCATGGACAGGAGTGGATCACCTCCCTGCTTCTGCTACGTCTGTGCGAGGACATCTGTGAGGCACTTAAAAGAGATGGCCGTATTGCCGAAATGGACTTTCAGCAGGCGCTGGCCGGGCGCAGTCTGGTGCTGGTCCCCCAGGTCAATCCCGACGGCGTGGAGATTGCGCTCCACGGCGCTTCGACTGCCGGCGCCTATGCCCCCTCGGTGGAGGCGCTTGATCCATCGGGCCGCCGCTGGCAGGCCAATGCCCGCGGCGTCGATATCAACCACAATTTTGACGCAGGATGGAAGCAGCTGCAGGCGATGGAGCGGAAAAACGGGATTGATGGTCCCTCTCCCCGCCAGTGGTGCGGCCCCGCCCCGGAAAGTGAGGCCGAGACCGCCGCGCTGGTCCGGCTGTGCCGGCGGAGCCGTTTCCGCCATGTGCTGGCGCTCCACTCCCAGGGGGAGGAAATCTATTGGCGGTATGGGGAGAACACACCCTCCCGCTCCCGCGTCATGGCGGAAATCATGGGGGCCTCCAGCGGGTACGCCGTAGCGGATCCGGAGGGTCTGGCCTCCCATGGCGGCTTCAAGGACTGGTTTATTTCCGAATTCGGGCGTCCGGGCTTTACCATCGAATTCGGACGCGGAGAAAATCCTCTCCCGGTAGAGGACTTTGAAGCCATTTATGAAAAAACGCGGGAAATGCTGCTGCTGGCGGCCCTGATGTAACGACGGCTTTACGGCCGCTCCGGCACCATGGACAGGGAGATTCGCCCCTTCTCCCTGTCCACCGACAGCACCCATACCGTCACCACGTCTCCCACCTTTACCGCCTCGGAGGGATGCCGGAGAAAGCGGTCGGTGATCCGCGACAGATGGACAAGCCCATCCTGATGGACGCCGATGTCCACAAAGGCGCCGAAATCCACCACATTGCGTACCGTGCCCTGAAGCTCCATACCCGCCTGAAGGTCGTCGATGCTCAGCACATCGGTGCGCAGGAGGGGGGGCGGCAGCTCGTCGCGGGGGTCCCGTCCGGGCCGCAGCAGCTCGGAAACGATATCCCGCAGGGTAGGCTCTCCGACCTGCAGCTCCCGGGAGAGAACCGCCCATCCCAGCGCCTCCGCCCGCTCCGGCAGATCGGCAGCCTGACCGCTGCGCACCTGCTCCGCGGTCAGACCGCAGCGGTCCAGGAGCCCTCTGGCGGCGGAATAGCTTTCCGGATGAACAGCCGTGTGGTCCAGCAGCTCCCGGCTTTCCGGAACGCGGAGAAAGCCGGCACACTGCTCAAACGCACGCGGTCCCAGCTTGGGGACCTTTTTCAGCTGGGCGCGGGAGGTAAAGGCGCCGTTCTCCTCCCGATAGGTGACAATATTTTTCGCCACAGCTGCGCTGATTCCGGCCACACGGGACAACAGGGGAGCGGAGGCTGTATTCAGATCCACGCCGACGGTGTTGACGCAGCTTTCCACCACGCCGTCCAGCGCGGCAGCCAGCCGGTTTTGAGGCATATCGTGCTGATACTGCCCCACCCCGATGGCCTTGGGATCAATTTTGACCAGCTCGGCCAGCGGGTCCTGCATCCGCCGGGCGATTGACACCGCTGACCGCAGGTTGACATCGTAGTCGGGGAATTCCTCCGCCGCCAGCCGGGAGGCGGAGTAAACAGAGGCGCCTGCCTCGCTGACCACCATATAGGACAGCTCTGTCCCCTGAGGGTCGGAGGCCGCCAGCTCCCGAATAACCTGTGCCGCGAATATCTCCGTCTCGCGGCTGGCGGTGCCGTTGCCGATGGCTACCACCTGCACCCGGTGGCGGCGGATCCAGTCCGTCACGGTTTTTTTCGCCTGCTCCACCCGGTTGAAGGGCGGCACGGGATAGATCAC
>JAAWCO010000082.1 GCA_022793315.1 Clostridiales bacterium
GTACCCACTTTCGATGGAGAAATGAGGCACCGCCAATCTGCGAACCGGGGGAATATGGCTCAGCAAAAGGAGGCCCTATGGTCATGTATTTTACGCTGTCCACAGAGACCATCGGGGCGGCAGCGGGGGACACCCCCTCACAGCTCGAGAGTAAGGTCAAAGCGTGGCTGGCGGCGCAGGCGGCGGCGGGAACGCCGGTGATGCTCGTATATGTGCTGGCGGAGCCGGTGACGGAGCAGTTACCCGGGACAGCGGTGCTCCTCCCGGAGTCGGAATGCACCATCACGGCGGGGGGCGCCGCTATGACAGCGGAGTATGTCCGGGACACCAATGCGGTGATTGCCGGACTGGCCGCCCGTGTAGCGGCGCTGGAAGGCGGTGGTGGCGCATGATTGTCCAATAACGGAGCCCAACCAATCATCTATCTATCAACAAAACAGGAGGACGTTTCATGAGCCAGAACATTGTCAAAGGAATCGACGTATCCAGTCATCAGGGCGTGATCGACTGGGATCAGGCAAAGAAGGAAGTGGATTACGCCATTCTGCGTGCGGGCTGGGGGAACGACAGCCCCGGTCAGGACGATGAGCAGTTTGAGCGCAACGTGGCGGAATGTGAGCGGCTGGGGATTCCGTGGGGGGCGTATCTGTACAGCTATGCGATGAGCACTGAGGAGGCGGAGAGCGAGGCGAAGCACCTGCTCCGTCTGCTGGAGGGGAAAAGGCCGCGGTATCCGGTGTATCTCGACATGGAGGACGCAGACGGCTACAAGGAGAAGCGCGGTGGTCTGAGCAGAGAGACGGCGACAGAAATCTGCCTTTGTGCAGGGGACCGGCTGGAAGCGGCAGGGTATTACTTCGGCATCTACGCAAGCAAGGACTGGCTGGAAAACCGTCTGGACCTGTCGCGGCTGTCGCGGTTTGATATCTGGCTGGCACAGTGGAACGACGAGCCGACCTACTGCGGACAGTTCGGGATGTGGCAGTACACCAGCGAAGGCCGGGTGAGCGGCATTGCCGGGAACGTGGACATGAACCGTACCACGGGGTATCGGGACTACCCGGCCTATATCGGGGGGAAGTATGAGGCGGATAAGCCGGAGGAGACAGCTCCCATTGCCCGGTACAGGCCCGGCGACCGGGTACGGGTGAAAGGGAGGCTGTATGCCTCCAGCGACGGGAGCGGCGCAGGAAAAAGTGTGGACGGAGAATACACGGTGAGCCGGTATCTGCCAGGGCGTCAGGCGGCCATCCTCATCGAAGACGGACTGGGCTGGGTGCGCGAGGCGGACTGCCTTCCGGCAGGAGAGACGGTTGCACCGGGCGTACTGCGTGAGGGAGCGCGGGTGAGGTATACGGGCCGGGTATACGGCGACAGCTACGGCGGCGGCGCGGGAAAGACGGTGGACGGGGTGTATACGGTAGACCGGTATCTCCCCGACAGGGCCTGCGGCGTCCATCTTCCCGCCGGATGGGTCCCCGAAGCGGCATGTACAGTGGTAGACTGAGGGGGTGATGGAATGAACACGGAGATCATCGTAGCGCTGCTGGCGCTGGTCGGGACGCTGGCGGGGAGCGGCGGCGGGGTGCTGGTATCCTCCAAACTGACCAACTACCGGCTGGAGCAGCTGGAAAAGCGTGTGGCGGAACATAACAACTACGCCCGTCGGATGCCGGTGGTGGAGGAGCAGATGAAGAACCTTCTTCAGCGGGTAACGGAGCTGGAGCGGCTTCACGAGAGGGAATGAGGGCGCAAAAAGGCCGGGCGGGGAGAAATCCCCGTCCGGCCAATATTCAGGCTGGATCTCTTTGCTCTAAATTGTCTACATGCTCAATTAAGTACTCCTGCACAGCCTCAATTTTGACAAGACGTTTGATGATGTTTTTCTGCCCGGCCTTCAGGGTGCTAACATCCTTCTGCACACTTCTGAGGTCTTCTTGCATATCTCTGAGATCCTTTTGCATACCTCTGACATCTTCTTGCAGGGGCTCCAATTTTTCGTCCATCATCTGGCCGATAGCTTCCAGTAATGCTTTTTCATCCATCGTTTTCACCTCACCTTTTTACCATATCACGTCCGGGAGGGATTGGCAAGGGGGTTTATTTCTCATCAGGGATGTACCCCATGATGTCTCCGGGCGGACGGACAGAGGGGCGTCTGTAAGAGTGCAGGAAAATGGGCTGACAGACACAGAAAATAAACAGGATAAAGGAGAGGATAACATGACAGCAGCAATCTTAATGTTAATACTGGCGGTGACGGTTGAGGCGCTGGTCCAGTACAGCAAGGCCGTGATGGAGATGGTGACGGCAAAAGATTACAAAACGGCGGTAACACAGCTGTGCGCGCTGGCGGTGGCGGTGGTATTGTGTATGGCTTCGGGGGCAGATGCTTATGCAGCGCTGGGGATATCCTTCGGCAGCGTTCCGTGGGCCGGGGCGGTGCTGACAGGCGTGTTCGCCAGCCGCGGGGCCAACTATGCCAGCGATATGATCAAGCGCCTGCAGGGGGCGAGCGAAGCGGAAACGGAAGCATGAGAAAAAGCGGACGCATCCGCCTCTCCCTGGTAGTGTCCTCAAATGATAGGCTGTTAATCCTTATATGGTAATATAACGGAAATCCACCATGTATGTAAGTGCTAAACGATCAGATGGGATAGCTATCCCTGGCGGAACTGTAAGGGCTGGTCGATAAAACAATGATGGTAATTGGGGCGTATTGCAGTTTTTTTCTTTTTCTCTGCACTCTCGTATTGGAGGACCTCCCCCTCTCTTCTTTCCAGATGGAAGGGGCGGACGAGCATCCTGTTATTTTTGCCCGTGTTCTATCAAATGCGACAAAAAAAATTAGAGATTACGCTCAATTCTCTGTAGTGCTTTTTCTGCTCAATCGTTATACTGGAGTCAGGGGGACAGCTCTGTATGGAAATTCATACAGACAGGAGAGGATCACTTGATTTCAGAAACACGGAAAAAGGACACCGCCTTTATGAGGCGGATACTCGCGCGCAATCTGCGGAAGGCTCGCGCGGTGCGGGGGTTATCACAGGCGGATCTGGCAGGACTGGCCGGGATCGGCAGCAATACGGCAGGAGACATAGAACGGGAACGGAAAAGCGTCGGTCTGGATATCATCACAGCGCTGGCGTTGGGTCTCGGAATAGAGGTGAAGCAGCTGCTGGATTCAGACTGGAATCCGGCGGCTGCTTTTTCTGAAGAGTCCGATTTAGCAGAATAAACGGAGCACCCATACAGAGATGCCCCCGCCAAAATACCCGCCCTCTGAATGGGAGGGCGGGTATTTTGCTGCTTCCGTGTGGGGAGTGACTTGCGCGCTGGGTGCGGTAATAAATAAGGCGGGAATTTCAATCCATGCTCCTGCGCAGGACAGCAAACCGCTGAGTCAATGGCAGTATAGCACACTTGCTTCCGCTATGAAAGAGCCTTTGCCGCTTTCCGCTGTGATTTTTCCCGTGCGAATCCCCTGGAGATTTTCTTTTTGCTTCCGATTTGCGCCAATGTATTTCTTCCCGTCGCCAAACTGACAGCCGGAGAGGCGGCAAACAGTGGTGATGTAATGGGTTCCCTTTTTTTATTTCCTGCCAGTTACCTCTCCCGGCCGTTTTTTGTCCTTATCCGGATTGTGTCGCCGGCAGACTTTGGAGTCGGCTGCATGTCAATTGGCATATGGCACCGCTGGAGATGACTGGAATACCGTTGCACGCGGGGGATGCGGGGATGATCGTCGAGCGACCAGATGTGGTGTATCTCTCCAGCTGGACGGGAGAGGACGGAGCTGGCTTGTTTGATTCATGTTCACAAATTCAAGGCGAAGACTTTTACAACCGGTTTTAGCATGGAACACACTTTTTACCTTTTCAAAAAATGCGGCCGTGTTTTTTCGCCATTTTATAGAAATGCCAACCCACGAGAAAACCCGCATGCCTACTAGCTTTTCTAGCATTCATGCGGGTTTTCTTTGTCAACAGGTAACGAAAAAGGCCGCTCCGGCGCGAGCGACCTTTTTGAGCAAAGAAAAGCCTGCGGCGCGCAACTTGCTCACCGCAGGTGTGGTCCGAGTGACAGGAGTCGAACCTGCGGCCTCTTGAAC
>JAAWCO010000083.1 GCA_022793315.1 Clostridiales bacterium
CCTTATTGGTGATGGTGATGTTCAGCGATTTGGCCGCGGCCTCAAAAGCGTCGGCAATGCCGGTGGAATAGGTGTCCGCGCTGTCGTACAGAATGGCGGCGGTCTTCGCCCCCAGCTTCTGAGAGGCATAGGTGGCCATCAGCTGTCCCTGATAGGGATCGATAAAGCAGGCGCGGAACACATTGCCGCCCACTTCAGTGATATCCTCCTGCGTACCGGAGGGGGTCAGCATCGGCATGTTGTCCTCTACGGCCTTCTGTGCCACGGCCTTGCAGGGCTTCGAGGTCACGTCGCCGATCAGAGCAACCACCTTGTCGCCCACCAGACGGTCATAGGCGGTTACAGCCTCCTGCGAATCGCCTTTTTCGTCATAGCAGATGTACTCGATATTCTTGCCAAGGACGCCGCCCTTTTTATTGATCTCATCAACGGCGATTTTGACGGCGTTGTTCACCGCCGTGCCGTACTGGGCAGTCTCGCCGGTCAGGGGGGCCAGGCCGCCGATTTTGATGGTGTCGCTGCTCCCGCTATCCTTCTTGGTACAGCCGGCCAGCGGCATGGCCATCATGGCGGCTGCCACAATGACGGCGGCCGCGCGCATGGATTTTTTCATTGTTATCCCTCCAAAAAACAGTCCGTACAGTCCCCATGAAAACACGCCGTATAAAAACAGAACTCCCGACGGGCGGGAGCTCTGACGCTTAACCGGTCCAAAAGCGGGCTCCGCGGCGGGCCTTCGCATGAGGTATTCAACAGCATTATATCCGCTGAACCGGCTGTTTGCAAGGGGAATTTTTTGTTTCCGGGGAAAATCGCGTCCGTTGGGCGCAGAAAAAGGTCTTTTTTATTAAGGATAAAAAGTTCATCGTTCAATAAAACAGAAGAAAGGCCGCCGTCCTGCTGACATGCTTCTCAGAGGGTTTCCGCCGGCAGACGGACGGTGAAGGTGGTACCTGTCCCCGCTTCGCTGTCCACCTGAAGGCTTCCGCCGTACAGGCTGACGATATGCTTGACGATGGACAGCCCCAGCCCGGTTCCGCCCAGCTCCCGCGACCGGCCCTTGTCCACCCGGTAAAAGCGCTCAAATATTCTTTCGTGGTGCTCTGACGGAATGCCGATGCCGGTGTCGTGGACCCGGATCACAGCCAGATTTTTCTCGCGGTGGGCGGAGACATTGACCGCGCCGCCGTCACGGTTGTATTTGACCGCATTTTCCATCAGATTCTTAATCAGCTGATACAGCCGCCGGGGGGTAGCCCTGACCGCTAAATCGGAATCGACAAAAAGGTACAGCCGAACGCCCCGGCTCTCTGCTTCGGGACGAAGAGTTTCCGCTGCTTTACAGACACTGTCGCTCAGCGGCGTGGGGGGATTTTCCGTGTCGCCTCGCCTGTTTTCGATCTCCGACAGCTGAAGCAGGTCGTCGGTCAGCTTTTGCAGCCGCTCGGCCTCGATCTCAATAATTTCGTAAAAGGAGCGGGAGGTTTGTTCGTCCCGCGGCCCGCTTTTGAGCAGCTCGATATAGCCGCGGATAGAGGTCAGGGGCGTTTTCAGCTCATGGGTGACGTTGGCGACAAATTCGCTGCGCAGCTCTTCCAGCTTGGTGAGGCGGGTGATGTCGGAGATCACCGCCAGAGCTCCCTCCCTTTCTCCGACGACTGAACCGGCAGCAGAGGGAAGGGGCGCAGCGAAAACCTGCAGAGTACGTTCCTCCGGCGCCGCCAGAAACAGGGTATCCCGCACCGGCTGTCCGGCGGCGGATGCTGTTTCCAGAAGGGCGGCGACCGCTGCGCGGTTTCCTTCCCGGCCGGCGGGGTCTTCGCCCAGCAGCTCCTGCGCTCGATCGGTGATCAGGGTGATGTTCCCGGTCGGATCAGCCGCGATTACGCCGTCATCCATCCCTTGCAGAATCCCGGCTAATCGGTCGTTGTTGCGCGCAAGGCTCCGCCGGGCGTCCGCCAACCGTTCGGCCATGGCATAAAATCTGCCGTACAGCTCACCCAGCTCGTCAGGCCATTCTCTTTCAACGGAGAGGGCGCTGCCAGGAAGAGGGGCCGCTTCGCTGTCCCCCTCCAGAGAGCGGACAGCCTGCGTCAGCGTCCGAAGCGCTGCTGTACGGTTCGCGAGGCGCCGGGCGGCGATCAAGGCAATTATCAGGCCGATACACACGCCGGCGGCAAGCCCCCCAAAAAGCAGAAAAAGGGAATAGTTTCCGCTGTCCGGCATGCTTACGGCCTGATAAACGGCCGGTTCGCCGCCCTTATTCTGCGTGAGCAGGGGGATAAGGGGCTGTCTTTCGCTTTGCTGGCGGCGGGCTGCCGCTCCCCGGCTGTCGGCGGTGGCCTGCTTTTCCCTCCCATGCTCTGAAGCAGCGTCCGTCCTCATGAAGGCGGACATGCGAACGTCCCGCTTTGCCGGCGGGAAAGTCCCCGCTGTCCTCCCCGTCCGCCCTGCAGAACCGGCGGCAGTCATGGGAAGGAAGCAGGGCGGCGCTTCGGGGCAGGGTCCTGCTTTGCCAACAAGCGGCCCTGCTGCCAGGAAAAGCGCACAGAAAAGCACCGTCAGCAGCCCTGCGCTGCCCACGGCGGCTGCCGTATTCAAAAAACGTTTTTTCATCCCATCGGCCTCCTGCCGTTTTCCTGTGGGGGCACTTCCCTTTGCCGTGTGACGGCAGACGAAAAATCCGGGAGGCAGCCATCCGAAATCACTCTCGGAACCGGTAGCCCGCACCGCGGACGGTAAGGATCAGACGGGGGTTATCCGGCTCATCCTCCAGCTTTTGCCTCAGATAGCGGATGTGGACATCCACCGTTCGCATATCGCTGTAGAAGTCCGCCTTCCACACTCGATTCATCAGCATTTCCCGGGTAAAAACGCGCCCCGGCGCCTTCATCAGGGTATAGAGCAGCTCAAATTCCTTTTGAGCTAATTCAACAGGTTGTCCGTTTTTGGTCACCTGGCGCCGGGCGTAGTCCAGGGAAAGCCCCCCCTGTTCCAGCACCTGCTCCTGTGAAGAGGTCAGGTATTCCTGCCGCCGGATCACGGCGCGGACCCGCGCGGCCAGTTCTCTGACACTAAAGGGCTTGGTGATATAATCGTCGGCGCCCCCCTCCAGCCCCTGTACCCGGTCCGCCTCGTCCGACCGCGCCGTCATCATCAGGATCGGTACCGGCCGGGTGGAGGCATTGGTCCGCAGCTGATGCAGCACCGTCAGCCCGTCGGTTCCGGGCATCATCCAGTCGAGCAGGACGGCGTCGGGAATTTGCCGGCCGATGGCGCGAAGCAGCGAGGTACCGTCGGCAAATTCGGCGGTTTCAAAGCCCGCATCCTTCAGCCCGATGGAGGCCAGGCGGCGGATATGGGGTTCGTCGTCCACAATATACACCAGCGGCATCGTTTTTTCCTCCTTATCCCGGTTCGGCTGCGGCGGCATTGGCAGAAACGTGAAGCAACCTTTCTCACAGAATTATCAAGATTATTATAGCCCATGGGCGGCGGGAGCCGCAATGCTTTTTTGCCCCTTCTGTGCGGCGGAAGAAGACAGGCGCGTCAAAGTCTGCCTGATCGGAGAAGAGAGGGAGGAGACTCCTGCGTGGTATCGCCGCCGGCCATGGGATAGATCAAGACGGAGGAGAGGGCAACGCAAGCAGCCTCCTATGCTGTAGTTCCTTCCAATAGGGAAAGAAGCTGCGCAAACGCCGTGAGACGGGTCATGCTTTTTTTATGGGGGTTCCTCTTTGCTGTTCTCGCGATTTTCCATGGATTTGGTCAGCTGCTACCAGTGGAACAGACGCTTTCTTTTCCTGTCCCTCCCTCTTTCCAGGGTAATACGTATTTTTGGTTATTGTAAAATTATCTCTATAAACAGCAAAACAACTTGTGCAATAATTGACAATTTTTTGGAGGCTTATTATAATTATTAAAAATGATGAGATATATTCCGTGTCATTATAAAGAAAAATCATAAAAAGACCTCATCCTCATGGGAAAGGTTCAGTCAGAAGCTATCATGATCAGCTCCAGGCCCTTTTCCAGCCGGCAGTGAAATTGGATAGTGGACGGCGTTCGATGGGGATAGGCAATAGGACAGAGTGTGGATACTCTTGTGCGAATGTTAGAAATCCGCTGGTGAGGGTTTCAGGCGCCCGTTATTTTGCCAGGGATTTTCGGAAACACAAGGGAGGCAATCCGACGGGCTTATTGATGCTGGCACACGACGTTTGTTCGCTGCAAACGGTGCCCACTCCAATAAACGTGGATAAAGGGGCTGGAAGATGGCATCGCCGGGAGCGACAAGAAAGAAGGAGACACAGGCAGCCAGGGGAAGCTATCGTAAAAATTAAGAAAAAACGGCAGGGGCTACAGTGATGGGACTTTTCAGAAAAACCAAAATAGTGTATCCGGATATTGACTACGACAAGCTGGCGGACGCCATTATGACCGCTCATGAGCGCCTTCGGGCAAGAGAACAGAAAAAGGAGAGGGAATCGCTTAAAAAGGACTCGACCTTCGGGCTGATGCGGCTTATTCTGCGCTTTTACTTTGCTGTAGGCATTCTTATCTTTGGCGCGTTTTTTGCCGCTTGTTTATGGATCATGTTCCAAAACGCCATGACACTCTGGGAATACTTCGTTGCGGTACTTTTGGCCGCTACCCTCTTTTTTTCTGCGGGATATTGTGTGCTGCTTCTTCGTGATATGCGAAAAGTCTGGGATCGGCAGTATCTGTCCAGCCTGTTCTCGTCGATTGTGGCACTGACGGCCCTCATTGTGTCGATTCTCAGCCTGTGCCACTCGTGGGGGTATCTGTAAAGATGCAACAGGGTGAGGCGGCTTGAAAGGCATACCGGACACATCGCTGTTTTTCCGTTCAGACGATGGATTTTGTTGTGAAAGTGTTATCGTCGAAACCTGCGCAGATCTCGGCGGTGGTCAGCTAACGATTTAGCTTTTCAAGGGGGCATCGAAAATGCACAACATTCTGTAAACGGGCCCCATTTTGCTTGCCGTGAAAACGGATATTACCCATCAGGCAGTTTTTTATTTTACTTTTGCTCTGCAAAAATTCAATTCCCTTCGATACGCCTGTTGAAAAAGTCCTTTCCCCAGTCCCCTCAACGGGAGCGAAGGCGTTCTCCCTGGCTAATAAATACGGATAAAAAGCCCCTTGCCGGACGCTCAGCGTCCGGCAAGGGGCTTTTACGGGGTCAGGTGGCGCTTTGCCAGAACACCGGCGCAGCAGATCCGCTTCCCTGTTCATGAGGGATAACAGGGCAGACAGGAAGTCTCTCTGATTGATGGAAAGGCCGGTTTACTCCAGCAGTTTCGCCACCTGCTGATAGGCGGGGCTTTCCCTCAGCTGCTGCAGACGGGGATCCCCTTCCGGGAAGGAGGCCAGCAGACGGCGAACCTGTTCCGCCAGTGCGGCAAGCTCCTCCGAAGAGCTGTCGTCCGTTTTTTGGGTTTCCTTCATCAGGAATTCTGCCATCGGCCTCATGCTCTCACACAGGGTAAGACCCTCCCGCAGGAGGCGAATATAAGAGACCGGGTCGCCGCCGTCCAGTGCGTCGAATGCGCGGGCAAGAGCTATGCCGAACCGGTGCAACGGAGGCAGCAGCCAGAGGCCCTCCCCTTCCAGCAACCGCGGGGCATAATAGCGGGGCAAAAAGGAGCGCTCAAACTCAGCGAACCGCCGGGCTAGCGCCGCTCCCACACCGCTATGTTCCCAATCGGCCGTTTGCACCGCGGCCAGCAGCAGAGCCCGCGCCCAGTTTTCATCTCCATCGTTTCCCTCTGGCAAGGGCATGCACACACACAGCTCGGGCAGATAATCGGTTCTCTCCCCTGCCAGTCTTACCGCCAGCCCGTCCAGCGTTTCCATGGAGAGCGTCCGCCCCTCTGGCGGGAAGGATGCCCCCAGCTCAATTCCATGCATCAGCGCCCCGGCGGGGAAGGTGTCGAAATCCTTCACTGCCGACAGCAGGAGGTCGGCCTCTTCTGTGTCATTGCTGTGGAGCAGTGCCGCCGCCCGCCCCAAATCGCACCGGTCGTTCAGCGGCAACAGAAGGGTATACGCGTGGCGGGAAACGCCCTTTTCGACCTCACCTTGCCGGAATTCGGTCAGGAAAGCCGCCGCGGCTGCCTGTACTGCGGCGGCAACGCGCTGATTTTTGCGTTTTTCATCCCCGTTGGTGGTGGTCAGCTGATCCCAGAACCGGACGATTACCCCGGTGAGGTCCAGGTGGCTTTGCGCCTGCAGGTTGAGCAGATTGCCCAGCAGGGCGCCCGCATGCTGGCAGTTCAGCTGCCCTGCGTCCATGACCGTCAGTGTTTTAAGGGCAGAGGTATATTCGTGCAGCTCCAGATAAGCATCTGCCAGCTTCAGGCGGAGGTTGATTTCTTCCACAGAGCTGAGTGTCGTAATCGACGCCGCTAATAGGGCGGTAGGATCGTATTTGCCCGCGCGATAATCCGCTACTGCGCGGAGGTTGCCCTCGCCATACTGTACTGCCTCGGCATATTTCTTTTCATCAACGGCCACCCAAAAGGCCAGTGCATTGATCTCGGCACGGGTAGCCAGCGCATCCGGGAAATACTCCTGTGCACATCGGACCCATTCCCAAAACTCCGGCAGCTGATGCGTCCGCGCCAGAGATACCCGATAGCGGAAGATCGTCGGACCGCATTCCTGCCAGTTGTGCCATTTTTGTTCGACACCTTCGGCTGCCTGCTGAATGTATTGAAAACAGTCCGGCGTCCCCATGCTGCTTTCAATACACTGCTGCCATACCAGCAGATCCTGCGGGTTTTCTCTGAGCTTTTCCCGCAGCAGGATCATATTTCGCTCCCGTTTCGCTTTGCCCTGCTCCCTATTCAGGCAGACGTATCCATCATGATGGAGTACCAGACGCGATAAAATGTAGTAGTGCGGCGGCTTTACCTCAGGAAATTCATGGATGGCGCCGGTATACCGTCCGTCGGACAGTCGAAAAAGCCGTGTTCCCAAAAAGCAGCCATAGGGGCCGTTGTCCAGCTCGTCGGTGGTATAATTGTGAAAGGTAATGCCGCAGACATTGAACTCGTCCTGCAAACGGCGCGTTTTCAGAAATTCCGTCAGTGCAGAGAAATCCTTATCCAGCCATTCGTCGGCGTCGATGCTGAAATACCATTCCCCTCGTGCTCTGTCCAGTACCGCGTTGCGTGCGGCGGCGAAATCATCTACCCACTCGAAATCGAATACCAGATCAGCATACCGTTCCACGACCTCGCGGGTGCCGTCGTTGGAGCCAGTGTCAGCGATAATCAGTTCACAGGGAAGAGCGGCCCGTAAAGGCTGTAAGGATTTCAGACAGCGCTCAATACAACGTATTTCGTTTTTGACGATCATGCCAATGGTTAACAGGGGCTTTACTGCCAAATTCATGTTTATTCCTCCTACTAAACTGCCTGATTCGCCGGGTTGGATTTGCCTGCTTTCCCCTGCCGGCAGCCATGACCTGTCAACAGGGGGAAGCAGGCAAAAGGGGCGGGCTGAACGCCCGCCCCTTTTGGTGCTTTTGGATAAAATACCAGAACCGTAGACGCCGCTCTTACTGCAGCAGCTGCAGGACGCCCTGCGGGATCTGGTTCGCCTGAGCCAGCATGGCCTGAGCCGCCTGGATCAGGATGTTGTTCTTGGTGTAAGCCATCATCTCTTCGGCCACGTCGGTGTCGCGGATGCTCGACTCGGCGTCGGTGATGTTCTCCTGCATGACGGACAGGTTGTTGGCGGTGTGCTCCAGACGGTTCTGGGTCGCGCCCAGGTCGCCGCGGATGCCGGAAACCTTGTTGATCGCATCCTTGATGCTCTGTACCGCCGCCTGTGCGCTCTTCTGGTCGGCAATGCTGATGCCGTCGATGCCCAGCGCCGAGCAGTGGATGTCGCCGATGGAAAGGTTCAGCTGGTTGAAGCTTTCGGCGGTGTCACCGATCTGGAAGGTCAGGCCGGTCTTGGCGTCGGCACTGACAACCGGAGCGGAGGTCCAGGAGACAACACCGGTCTTGGTATCGGTGCTGCCGACCTTGGTGTTCCACACGCCGTCATTGGTGCCATTGCCGCCCTTCAGATCCCACTCGGTCTTATAGTCAACCTTGCCCTCTTTTTCGGTCAGGCCAATGCTGCCCTTGCCGTCGGTGGTGATGATGAACTTCTCGTTGTTGGTCGCGCCGGCCGCACTCAGGAGGTTGGCCGCCTTGATACCCAAACCGGTAGAGGTGGGGTCCTCGTTCTTGAGGTCGATCACGTTCGCACCGGTCACCTTGCTGTCCTTACCGACCGCAAAGGTATATTCCGTGCCGCCGATGTTCAGCTTGGCGCCGTCCTTGACCATGGCGTCGGACAGGGTGAAAGAGCCCTGCGCCAGCAGAGAATCAACAGCCGCTACGGGCTTGTTGATGATATGCGCCTTGATGCCTTCGCCCTGGTTAACCGTAGCGCCACTCGTCACGGAGAAGTCCAGAGTCAGGTTGTCGAAAGCGGTGACCTCAGCAGCGGTAAAGCCTGTCTCAGAGGTCAGCGTGATGATGCCGTTGCCCTCGTCCTTCGCGGTGAACTCAATACCGCCGAGCTCGATGGTCAGGCCGCTGACGGCTGCCGCGATAGTCGCACCGGAGATCACACCGCCAGACGCAGCGATATTACCAACAGTCAAGCCGCTGAAGGTCGCACCGCCAAAGGTAAGGGCAGTGACATCAGCAGAGTTCGCAGCGGTTTCGGTGATGCTGAACTGGCTCAGGTTGATCTGGATCTTACCCTGGACTTCTGCCACGCCCTGAGAGCCGTCTTTTCCGGCCGTAACGGTGACAGCGGAAACAGTGCCCACCGCCGCATCAGCTTCCTGGGTACCATCCAGCAGCTTGATGCCGTTGAAGTTGGCGGAATCGGAAATACGGTCGATTTCGTCGCGGAGCTGATCCATTTCTTTCTGCAGGTTGTTACGGTCAACCTGATCGTCGTATGTTCCGTTGGCGGACTGGGTGGCCAGGTACACCATACGGTTGAGCATGTCCTGAACCTCCTGCATCGCGCCTTCAGCGGTCTGCACGAGGGAGATACCGTC
>JAAWCO010000084.1 GCA_022793315.1 Clostridiales bacterium
CTCACGTAACGCCTAGTGGCCGTGGTCTCGAAAATGCCCCCAGGCATTTTCCCCAACTTCATGGTACAATGCAGGAAATCTTCGATTTCCTGCCGAAGAACTCCGACCCCGGGCCTTTCCCTTTCCGATTACTTTACCTTTCGCGGCCCGGGGCCTGGAGCTTTCCCTCTGGGAAATCTCCCTTTCCGGCATGGCGACCGGGCCGGGCCTTTCCCTTTTGAAATTTTTTCATATAAAAGGAGGTCACCATCTATGACAATGGACAAAGTACTGGCGGTTTTGGGCGCCAGCGAGCTTCCGGAACGCTATGCCGCCGGGCTGGAGCGCTTTTGCGCAGAATGGCCGCAAATTCGGACCCAGCCCGTGCTGGAAACGGAAACACTCCGCGGGCTGGCAGAGGAAGGATTTCTGGACGCCGCCTGCTTTCCGGATGTGGAGATCTGCCTGCAAAAAACACAGGCGGATGAGGCGCTGGATTTCACCCTGCATTTCCTGGCGTGGATGCTGCTGGAATACGGCGGCCCATGGGATCTTGATCTCTATTTCACCCCCGCGCCTCCTGCTCTGGGTGAATATGGAGCCACCTTTGCGCTGATTCTCTTCCTGCTGGCGCTGCAAAGCGGCGTCACCCGCGCCCGTGAGCGCCAAATCCCCGAAAAAATGATTGAACAGCTGAAAGGACCCTTTTTCGACATCGTCGGGAACCACCGGCAGCCCTGGGGCGTGGGCGGCGCCTTTCACTGGAATACCAGCTGTTCCTTTGGTACCATGTTTTTTGTGGATACCTACCGCTATGAGCTCCACACCATGCCCGACGGCTATCGGATGTACCGCCGCCGGACCGATGGACGGCTGCTCGCTGTGTATACGCTGGCCAACCGGATTGACGAATACGGCCAGATCGCCTGGGAGGAGGAACAGACCGCCTTTCGCACCGAGGCCTTTGGCCGCCGGTCTGGCGGTTACCTGATCCATCCGGAGGGCCGCATTATCAACCGCCCCATGGAGCTGCCGGAAACCGAGTGGGAGCCGGTTTTCTGCGAAGGGGACCGGGCGCTGAGCTACCATATTCCGGGAAACATCCGCTATTCGGTGGACACCCTCCAGCACTCCTTTCAGGAGGCGCTGCGTTTTTATAACCGGCATTTCAGTGATCTGAATGTCCGGGGCATTCAGTGCTATTCCTGGCTGTACAGCCCACAGCTTCGGGAAATTCTCTCCTCCGAAAGCCATATCAACCGCCTGAACGCCCATCTGTATCTGTGCCCCGTGCCATCCGGTCCCGACGGCTTTCATGAGTTTGTGTTCCATACGGGGGAATTTGATCCCGAAACAGCCCCGGCGGAAACCTCCCTTCAGCGGGGGTTCATCGACTTTGTGCGCCGGGGCGGGCGGGCACACAACGGCTTTATGTATCTGCCTGCCGCTGATGTGGCGCGGCTGGCAGAGGAGCCCCGCTCGCTTTACTGCTACGACCTGTTTGAATGAGGCGCTCTAAAGTGGGTGACAGCATGATTCAAAAAGAAAAACGCGGCGGAAAATCCGCCGCGTTTTTCTTTTTATGCCTGATTTTAAACAAAATAATATTAATTTATAACTTTTTTCAGGCGATACATTTGATTTGTGATAAAATATCTTTATTTGGTCTTGACACCCGTTGTGTGCGCGTGTATACTGGCGCTATAGTGACGTTGCTATAAAAATCAGGTAGGATGTGAGAAAATGGCAGTGAAAATGCCGCGGAAAATTTTGGTATCCCTTATTGCTGTACTTCTGCTTATTTCAAGTACTTTGTCCGTAAACGCAGCATATACTGGAATAGTCTATATGTTCACCTACAATGCCAGTTCTCTTCCAAACTATTTTAATGACTATCGTATGAGTACACGCAAAGACGCACAGTTGTCACTTCCCTGGCTGTGGAAGATGAACTATGACGCAGGTGAGTATTTAAACAACAGCGTTGTCCCTCTTGCTTCTGTAATGCCAAACGCCTCCATTCTTACGGTTGGTACTCATGGTATGCCGGGACGAATTTATTGCCCCGATCCACATTCCGAATATGCTCCTCGTATGACCGAATTAACCGGAAAAGATGTCTGGGGCAGCGAATATTATTCTATCCCTGTGGAATATATGAATTTAAGCCGAACAAAACTTGTTATTTACACCGCCTGTTATTCCGGATCCTGGGATAAGACATACGGCAATCTGGTGAATGAAACACATGATGCAGGAGCAGATGCAGTAGTGGGATGGAAGGATGCCATTCCGATGGAGATACTGCCATCTCATTGGATGGGATATTTCTTTGAAGCCTGTTACTTCCTCCATTGCGATGTACAGACAGCGGCCCGTACCGCCTCTAATCGGCTGAAAATGGAATTTCCCAATGCTGCAGACAGTCAGGCAGTGGAAGCAATGGCACAATATTTACTGTATGGAAATGCCACCATTTATTGAGGAAATTATCAGAAAGGGAAAGGTGAGTCAGATGAATGCCAGTGGAAGCAGACGCCGGATCCGGAGCCTGCTGATGACCACCGCGACGTTTTGCGCGGCCGCCCTTGTGATCGGCGGCGGCGCCTGGGGTTTTGCCGACTATCAGGGGGGGCGGTATGCCAATGTTCAGGACGGCTATCTTCTAAAGCGTCTGGACGCACAGGAAACCTATGAGGTCCGCCTGCCCGCTGAAAGCAGTGTGCCTGTCGAAGGGAATTCCTCCCGCCGGGCCGCTGCCCGAACCGTCACCCTGACCTATGATCATTCGGAAAAGGGGCGGATCCACAACTGGGATATCTACCGCGATGAGGAGGACGGCCGCTACACCTATCATGAGGAGACCGGCCAGCTGGTGTCGATTGAATACCGTGTCCCCTCCCCTGAGCAGCGCACGGCCCGCGCGGCCGTCAGCGAGGAAACGGTGCGCGCCTTTGCCCGACAGTATCTGGGCGTGCTGGTTCCCCGGTTTGAGCAGTATGAGCTGGTTTCCTGCACCTTTACCGGGGGGGAGGCCGGCGACCCCAACGGCCGTTACCTTCTCCGCTTCGGTGTGCCGGTCGGGGAAGCCTTCGGTGCGGCGACCATTGACCTGGACTGCTTTTCAACCGGAGAGCTGCAGAGCGTCGTCTTCCCCCAAACCGCCGTCTATGAGGAAATGACGGCGCAGGAAAAGCAGACGCTGGCCGCTCTAATGCCCTCCCGGCAGGAGCTGGAGAGCTTCGCGCTGGCGCAGATACAGGAAAAATATGAGGACCGTCTGATCTCAGCAGAGGTCCGCAGCGTCCTTTTGGGCAAGGAGGATCACTCCTGTACACTGTATATCGCCCTGGACGTGATCGCCAGCATCAGTGAAAGCTGTCCCGCCGGCTTCTTTGAGCAGGTAGTGTATCCGCTCGCCTGACAGCCGCCGGAACGCCGGTAAAATCCCCGGACGGGAATAACAGGAAAGCAGGCGCGGCGGAGAGGAATCCCGTCGCGCCTTCTGTGCGGCAGGACGCATGATAAAAGAGCCTTCGCATCAGAGGAAAAGAAGGCCGGTCCTCATCGGGCCTCCTTTGGACGGCGTGATGACGGCTGTACAGATACCGAAATTTTTCCTGAGCAATGGAAACGGAAAGGTGGCCAATAAAAGGATGCGATTGCTGTTCAAACGGGCGGCTGTCATCGCCGCCATCCTGCTGTGCGGAACGGGCTGCGGCATCTCCCCTGCGGATGAAGCTCCAAACTCTTCCGTCCCCTCCGGACCGCCAGGAGAAAGCATCACCGGGAAAGCCCCATCCCCGCTGTCCGACGCGCTGCTGGAACAGGTGCGGGACGCCCTCCGGCAGCAGGGGGAAGCCGTCGGGGCCGTTGCCTGTACCGGCGGCGGAAGGGATTACGCCGTGGATACGGGGGAGAAATTTCTGCCGCTGCTCCGGCTGGAGGAGTGGGAGCCGGGGGACGGCCGCGCCTTCCCCTCCGGCGGCGAGAGCCTGCGCTTTTCACTGGGAAAGGCGTTCCGGCTGACCCTTTCGGACGATACCTCTCTGGCAAAGGTGGAACAGGGCGAATGGAACGAAACGACGCGGATTTACCGGCTGCCGTCGGGAACGGTCAGGGCCGTCCGGCAGTATGCCGAAGAGCACAGCTGTCTGGACGAACAGGCGGCCCTCTCCCGCTGTGAATCGCTGACACTCCTGCCCGTCACCGGCGTGGAGGGCGGGGACGCCGTCCGGGTCACCGGGGAGCTTCGCGCACTGTGGGAGGCGGCCCCGTGGCATTATCTGGACAACAACGCCCTGCTGCAACCGTCGGGTTCTGCCTTTGAGCTGGTCCCGCCGGAGGGCCTCACCATCGCATTTTATCCCGACACTGGCACGGCTGTCCTCTCCCATGCGGCGGGGGGAAGCGCCCGTTACCAGTGGTCGGCCGAGGCGATGAACGCCCTGCGCGCTTATGTGCAGGAGCACTCTCAGGAGGGCTGACTTTCCCCCTCCCGCCTTTCCTCCTCAGTCGGGTTCCGCACCTTTTTTATCGGTAAAATCTCCCCTTTTTAAGCCATATTTAAGGACCGGCAGGCACTTTGTGCCTGCCGGTCCCTTTGACCTTCCGGAATACGGCCTGTCGGACGGTCCGCTGCTCCCGGATCAAAACTACGGCTGACCGGGAAAAGTCGAAAATCCGTTCACGCCCGCTTTATTCCTGTAAACAGTTCCGTTTCCCATTCCTCGTTTTCATATGATCTAACAGCCAAAAGGGAACCGGCTTGAACATCACATAAAACCCATATCCAGGCATCCCGCCAATCCCATTCGTCATAAAATTGGTGTGAAAATTTTCCTGTGTCAAAAGAGACAAAAATCAGGGGAAAAGCATTGCTTTTTATTGCCGGACGGTGTAGGATGATTGCAGAATATTTACTTTTTTTAAGAGTGAGGAGGATTTTACATGAAATTGGCAGGAAAAGCGGGCTCACTGGTGGCTGCCGTCTGTCTGACAGCGCTTTTGAGCGGCTGCGGAGTACGGGCCGTCACGCCGCCGCCTTCCTCTCCGCCGCCGGCTGAACCACAGCAGAAAACCGCCTATCAGTGGGTAACTGAAGTACGGGAAAAGGAGAACAGGGTACAGGATCTCGACGCGGAATATACCATTAAAATGGAAATGGGAGACGACTCCTCCTCGATCGCCTTTGGAATGAATGGGAACATCCGGGCAAAAGCGCGGGAGGGACAGCCGGAGATGCTGATGGACATGACCATCAGCATCTTGGGACAGAAGCAGTCGATGTCCCTCTATTATCTCGATGGGCAGTGCTATATGGACAGCAACGGTATGAAATTCCGGACGGCCACACCGGCGCAGGAGGTAAAATCTCAGTTTTCAACCGGCCTGCAGAGCAGCTTTCAGGAAAATGAGATTCGTTCCTCGGAGGTTCGCACAGAGGACGGCGAGACGGTCGTTTCGATGGTTCTGGATGGAAAAGCCTTTACTGATCTGGTTCAGCAGACCATGGGCAATATGATGGGCGGGGAAACCGAAATGAACGTGTCGGAAATGATTCTTTTCTCCGACGCGGAGATGGAGCTGCGGGTTGACGCAGAGGGGAATCCCCTGTCGGAAAAAGTGGCGCTGGAGGCACGGTTTGACCCCGACAGGCTGAAGGGGAACGAAGAAGCGGCCGGCAATGGGATCTTTGAAAATCTGGACGGCATGACCATTCGGGTCACGAAGGAAATGTCCTTCCGCTCCTTCGGCCAGCCGGTCTCCATCATCCCGCCGGCCGACCTGGACGCTTATGTCGATGCCACCGGTATGACGGGCGTCGGCGGAGCGCTGTAGGGTGGGCGCGGGTATCCGCCGCCTGCTGGCAACGGCAGCGATGCTGTGCCTGACGGCATCGCTCACCGGCTGCCTCTCCCGTCTGCCTGATCCTTCGGCAGAACGCGGCGGCTCCACCGCCGGAGAAGGCAGCACAGCAGCGACAGAGGCCTCCCCCACCGAGCTTATCGAGCCGGGGACTGACCCCAAATCCCTCTGTGATCTGGTGAGCCGCGCCGCCAAAAATACGCCCCACGGATGGGAAATGAATGCACAGACCGATGTGCAGGTATCCATGCGCGGCGATTGGGGCGGTATGGGATATCGATGGCAGGGACCACTCATGACCGACGCGACAGGCAGTCGCAATCGCTATTATTATGAGCGGAATTATACTTTTTGGTCAGATTCCAACAGCCGTTATCATTATCAGGACAGCTCCTGGCGGTGGACAGAGTATTCCGACGGCTTTCAGCGGTATGAGAACAACAACGGGGACAAAATCAGAGAACGGATAGAGTATGCCGACATAGCCCATATTACGCAGGGAATAGCCCCGTTGGCATTTTCCTACTGGTGGCTCGTGGAAACCGCGGAGGTGGAAGGCTCCGGAGGCGCCTATCTGGTGAAGATGACCCTTGATCCCGAGACTTCCGCAGGGAGTTTGCACTATCTTATTGACGAATTGGGAGACCCCGGCGAGCGTATGGAATTTTTGTCCATGAAGCTGGAATTCCTTATCCGGCCGGAGGGTTATCTGAAAAGCCAGATGATAACCGTGACCGCCCGCGGCCGTCAGACCTTCGGCGCTCCTGAGGACCTGTGCCCTCAGGAGGAGGTGGAATACACCGCGATCTATGCAACCACCTATGCGCCAAAGGAGGAGAAGCCGGCGATTGTGCCGCCCTCCGATCTGGAGACCTATCGGGAGGCGGATGACGATACGGTATAAAGCGGCACGGGAGGCCCCTTTCCCGCCGGTTTCTGCGGCGCCGGCGGGTCATCCTTCCCTGGGTGCAGGGACATCCGCTGCGCCACGGCATAGGGATGCCGGTGCCCCACGCTTTCCCCTGACGGTGCTCCGGAAAAAAGCCCCTCCTTGAAATAAGGAGGGGCTTTTACCATAAGTATATCAATCATAAAAATATACTAAATTTTATAACCAGGAAACCCTCCGCAGGGGCAGCCGCCTCCTCTTTTGTTCTGTCGTCAGGTCCTGAGGGACAGGAGAAGAAAAGGAAAGCACTGGCAGGACGGACGAGAGCGCCGGGCTGACGCCTGACCATGCGGACAGCGCCGCCGGCTCCGGTTAATCGGGAACAATCGACAGCTTTCTGCCCCTTTTGTTCTTCGGGTACTCTCTGATTCGGATGACAAAGTCCAGATTGACAGCTTCCATGCCGCCACGGTTTTCGATTAAAATGGCGCTGTCACTGACCTCCCTGATCGTTCCCGCGAACTGATGGCTGCTGTCAAATGAAGAGATCAGGCATTCTTTTCCGATAAATCTTTTGGCAAGTTCAATCATTTCCGGTTTATCCTCCCGCTTCCTCTTTTGCATTGCCTTCTTTGCTGTTACGGCTTTTCGGTTCCGTAAGGTTATCCACAACAGCAAAAACACAAGCAGTATTAGCATGTAGTGCATGGACGCCAGACTCACACCCTCCCTGCAGAAAATTTCAGCGCTCAGCTTCTGATTTCCCCTTCGATTATAGCATGAAATTTGAGCCGGCTCAAACCGTTTTCGAGAAACCGCGGGAGCAGGGCTGGGGAAAGCAATCAGACAGCGGGCCCGGAAAAATTCCGGACCCGCTGCTTAAAATGAGGGAGGAAAAACCAGAAAGAACCGCGCGGTTATTTCCCGTGCTTTCTGCGGCACCAGACCAGCACCGATGCGGAGACTGCCATCAGAGTACCGGCCGCCAGAGGCAGGCCCGCGCCGGTGGAGGGATTCGTACCGGGCTTCTGACCGGAAGCGGACGGGGTTGACGGCCCCGCAGTCGTCGGATTCGCTGAGGGATCAGACGAGGGGGAGGTTGACGGACCCGCAGAAGGATCAGCGGAGGGATCCGTTGACGGGTCGGACGGCGTCTGAGCGGAGGATACCAGAGCAAACTGGCCCAATATAACCGGCGTCAGGGCAGTACCGGCCGCGTAAACGCGCATGCCGGTAATCGTGACCTTGCTGTCCTGAATCCACTCTTCTTTCAGATCCAGGTCGGACAGGCGGAGATAACCGCTGTGCCGCTTTCCATCGCCCACGATATCGCCGGAGCCGGCATTGTAGCTCACGCCGGGGATATACGAGTTGAGCGTCAGGGCGTCATCGCTGTTCATGGGTGTGTCCCCGTTGCCGAAATAGACGATCAGAGAGGTATCTACCCCCTGCTCCACCCGGAAATCGTACCAGATTTGCGCGCTGTCCACCGCTGCTGTCAGGGGGATGTCCAGCTCGTGATCCGCTTTGGGCCAGAGGCCATCCACATTCTGAAGGGTCAGACAGCCGTTGTCGTCGGGTGCGATGATCATATTGCCCTCCCCCGACCAGTCGTAAGGATTCAGGCTGAACAGCGGCTGCACCTGAGCGCCTTCTACCGCCGGCAGGTCCGGAGAGGGAACCGTCCCCGGGCTGCTGTCGGCGCCGGCCTCATACACCTCCAGCTCCGCACAGGAAATGAAGTATTCGCTGCCGCCGGGGACACCGCAGAGCCGGATGCCGGTGCCAGTCTCATTATTCAGCTGGAAATAGAAGGTTTCAAAGGGATCGCCGAAATCGGAAAAGCTGTTGGAGACTGGATAGGTGCTGCCGCTGCATTCCACATCCACCCACTGTCCGCCGCGCTGCACCTGAATGCGCAGGCCGTTGGCAAACCAGCCGCCATTATTAAAGTGTTTGCCTTCCTGGAACACCACCATGCCGAAGGTGTGCTCCTCTTCAAAAGTATAGCCAATCCACTGCTCTTCGGCGGTGGCGTCCCAGTGATAAGTATCAAACTGATCCTGATCACCGCCGCTGCCTGCATCGGGTTTGATACCATCCGCAATGACCCCGATATCCGGATTGCCGCCTCCGCCCTGAGGCATGTGGGAGGCGCCTGCCGTTCCCTGTGAGGCGATATTGCGTCCGGAGACCCATTCCCTGGTGCGGGTATAGGTTTCGCCGTCAACGGAGGTGATCGTACAGGTGACCGTGTACAGGCCGCTGCTCTGATACTGGTGGGAGACGCGCAGTCCCTCCGCGTTCGACCCGTCGCCAAAATCCCATGCCACTGACCGGATCATGGATTCATCATAGACACGAAGGTTGAAGGTGACGGTGGAGCCCGACGGTGCCGTCTGAATGGACAGGGGACAGATTTCGGGAAGCTGCTCCAGCGGGGGAGGAACAATCTCTTCTCCGGCTGGAATGGTCCAGCTGTCGCCGTTAATGGAGCCGCCGTATTTGACAAAGGCTTCCTCTGCCAGCGCCAGATTCATATCGACAATGTCCTGAAAATCGTATTCAGTATAGCTGAATTTTGTACCGGTGAGTTCCAGACCGCTTTTCCACTTATCCGGGATGGCCTCATAACCCATCCAGTTGCCCAGAATGGAGGCCGCGGTGGATGGATTGCAGTCACTGTCCTGCCCGCACATCATGGAGATTTTCATACTCTGCTCAAAATCACCCTGGCCGTAGAGAAGGCCGATCAGTACATAGGCGGCGTTGAGCTTGGCATCGATGTTGAAGGAGATGCCGGCCCCCTCTATGCAGTGATCCGCTTCTCCCCAGTTGTCCTCGATAACCTGCCAGGTCTGCTGCCAGGTCATCCCCTGATCATAGCAGCGGTAGACATCCTCAATCGCCTCGCGGAACAGGCTGCCCTCCGGCACCGACTGGCGTCCCGCCTCCAGGATCTCGTCCAGTGTGTCGGCCGTAAAGGCCCGGGCATGCATGGCCGAAACGTAGACGCCGCCGTAGACACCGTCGCCGTAGTTCATGATATGCCCCAGCTCCCACGCCCGGCTGATGGCGGCGTTGGTAAGGCCCGGCAGCATTTGGCCCACAAAATCAGCCTCAATCTGCCAGTCAATGTCATCGCTGTGGTCGTTATAGAGGTAATGGCCCGACAGGGGGGCGTGAATACCCGCTCGAAGATTGAGACGGGCCGCCAGATTGGCATGAAACAGAGCAAAGGAGGTGTCGCGGAAATATTCTCCTACTGTTTTCACATCACAGTCCACACCGTGATCGGCCAGCGCCTGCATCAGCGGAATTTCGGCATACAGGTCATCCTGCCAGAAGCCTCCATTGACCATGGAGGGGGTCCATTCCGGTATCTCGTCCTCTGTCAGCATACGGCCCTTGGCCTGAAATTCTGTTGGCGCGGCCCAGGCCACGCCGGCCATCTGGCCGGCCCAGCCGCCCAGAATTTTGTCATATACCTCCTGCCGGCTTAAAACAACCGGGCCAGCTGCCGCCTTGGCGGGCAGAACGCCCCCAACAGCCCCCGCCAGAAGAGCGGCGCTCAGGAGCCATCCTGCGAAACGCTTGACCTTCATGAAATGATCCTCCTTATTTTTTGTTTTACCCTGAAAAGTTCTTCTTGCTTTTACTGTTAGGTTATCGTATATTTATAATAAATACAACGCATTAACAGACCATTATTTATGCAAATCCAATCAGGTTGACGATAAGAGGACGGATTGACACCTGGCAGGAGAAGGAGTATGCAAAATCAATTCATGTCTTCCCTCCGTATGGAGCCCTTTCTATTCCATTTCACCCGGGAATGTCCGCTGGATGAAAGCATTCTTCGACAGCGGCCTCTTCCCAATGACCTTCAGTCCCTGCACTATCACGATGCGTTTGAGCTGGGTTATTGTTACAGCGGCGAGGGGCTTTTTCTCATTGATGGCGAGATTATGCCGTTTCAGGAGGGGGCGGCCGTCATGATCTATCGCGGACAGCTTCACAAAGCACAAAGCGCCTCTGCCGAAGGAAGCGAGTGGGTGTTTTTATCCGCTGACCTTGCTCTGACGCTGTCCGATATTGACCCCAGCCGGCTGAATGGGCTGCTCGTTCCGCCGGAAGGCTTTTCTCCCGCCGACTGCCTGCTGACGGAACAGAAGGATCCCGTTATTCCTCTTCTGATCCGCACGGTTATTGAGGAGCTTGACCGCAAGGAGGAGGGGTATCGCGGCACGGTCCGCGCTCTGCTGTGGGCAGCTCTTTCCCGTCATCATCGTCTGATGCGGGATCACTGTATGGAGGATACCGGAACCCCCGATTTGCTGCTGGAGATTGATCCTGCCATTCACTATCTCACCGCCCATTTTACCGAGGAGGTACGTATCGCAGAGCTGGCAGCGCTCTGTCATCTCAGTGAAGCGACCCTCCGCCGCCGGTTCCGGGAACGGCTGGGTCTGTCGCCTCAGGATTATCTGCATCAGCTGCGCGTTCGAGACGCCGCCATGAGGCTGATGACCTCCGACTGTTCGGTGTCAGAGGCGGCCTATCAGGCGGGCTACAATACACTGTCCTGCTTCTTTCGCCAATTCTGCCGGCTGTACGGGATTTCCCCCACCGCCTGGCGGAAAGAGCGTCGGAAACATTCTTTTCAGGCAGAGGAAGAGGCCGCCTTCTGAAACGAGATGGTTTTTTATGCTTCCCGCCGGCAGAGGCAGGCGCACGAAAACCGGTTACAGTAAAGCAGCAGGTCCGGAAAATTCCGGACCCGCTGCTTTTAAAAATGAGGAAGGAAAATGAGAGAGAACGGTACGGTTATTTCCCGTGCTTTCTGCGGCACCAGACCAGCGCTGACGCGGAGACCGCCATCAGTGCACCGGCCGCCAGAGGCAGGCCCGCGCCGGTGGAGGGATTCGTACCAGGCTTCTGGCCGGAAGCGGACGGGGTTGACGGCGCCGTAGCCGTCGGATCTGTTGAGGGATCCGATGAGGGGGTTGACGACGGATCCGCAGACGGATCAGATGAGGGGGCGGTTGACGGACCAGCAGACGGATCGGTGGAGGGATCCGTTGACGGGTCGGGCAGAGTCGGGTCAGCGGATACCAGAGCAAATTGCCCCAATATAACCGGCGTCAGCTCTGCCCCCGCGGCATAGGCGCGGAAGCCCGTGATGGCCGCCTTTCCATCGGTGATCCATGCCGGGTCCAATCCCATATTGGCCAGATCGAGATAACCGGAATACCGCTTGTCATTGCCCACAATATCACCGGAGCCGGGTTCGATGACAGCGCCGGGAATCAGGGAGTTCAGGCTGACGCTCCGCTCGTTGTCCAGGGGATTGCCTTCGTCCCCAAAGAAAACGATCAGACTGGTGTTGACACTGGAGGACACCTTGAAATCATACCAGAGGCGTGTTTTACCGATTTCCGCCGTCAGGGGTGTGGCCGGCACATAATCCGCTTTAGGCCATTTGCCGTTCATATTTTGCAGAATCAGGCAGCCATTATTATCTGGGGTGATGACCAGATCCTGCTCCCAGGTCCAGTCGTAGTTGCTCATGCTGAACAGCGGATGGACCTCTCCATTTTCCACCACGGGGAGAGACGGTGAGGGGGAATCCGGGTCCTGTATCGCGGCGCCCTCCTCATACACCTCCAGCTCCGCACAGGAGATAAAATAGCTGCTGCCGCCGGCGCTGCCATACAGGCGGATGCCGGTGCCGGTTTCGTTATTGAGATAGAAGCAGAAGGTTTCAAAGGACTCGCCAAAGGCCTCCCGGTCGGAGGCTACCGGATATTTGTCCCCGGTATAGGACACATCGACCCATTGCCCATCGCGCTGTACCTGAATATGCAGGCCGTTTTTGAACCAGCCGCCATCGACAAAGTGCTCGCCCTCCTGGAACACAACCATACCAAAGGTATGCTCCTCGTCAAAGGTATAGCCAATCCACTGCTGGAGGTTGGGGTTCGCCATCTGGAAGGTATCAAACTGCTGCATCAGCGTCGCCTCCCCCTGAATCGGGCGGACGCCATCCGCAATAACACCAATATCCATATTGCCGCCGCCGCCCTCCGGCTGATGGGAGACTACCGGCGTCCCCTGTGAGGCGATATTGCGTCCGGATATGCAGGCTTTTTCGCGGGTGAACACTTCGCCCTCATGGGAGGTGATGGTACATTTGACCGTATAATAGCCGCTGGCGCTGTAGCTGTGGGTCGCACGGATGCCCTCACCGGTGCTGCCGTCGCCGAAATCCCACGCCACCGACTGGATCATGGAATCGTCATAGGCGCGCAGATAGAAGGTGAAGGAGGAGGCAGATTCCGCTATCTGGATGTCCAGCGGGCAAATTTCAGGCAGCTGCTCCAGCGGAGGAGGAACAACAGCCTCCGCCGCCAGGCTGGCCGGAATGGCCCAGGTATCGCCGCTGATCGAACCGCCGTATTTGACAAAGGCTTCCTCTGCCAGCGACAGATTATTTTCGACCGCCGTATTAAAATCGTAATCGGTGAAGGCAAACGGGGACCCGGTCCGCTGCAGCGCGCTCTTCCACTTATCCGGAATCCAGTCATACCCCTTCCAGCTGCCCAGAATAGCACCGACGGTGGAGGGATTACAGTCGCTGTCCTGACCGCACATCATGGAGATTTTCATGCTCTCCTCAAAATCTCCCCTGCCGTACAGAAGGCCCATCAGCACATAGGCAGAGTTGAGTTTGGCGTCAATGTTAAAGGGGATATCCTTTCCGTAAATACAGTGATCTTTGTCCCACCATTTATCATTGACGACCTGCCAGGTCTGCTGCCAGGTCATCCCCTTGTCATAGCAGCTGTAGACATCCTCAATGACCTCCCGGAACAGGCTGCCTTCCGGCACCGACTGGCGTCCTGCCTCCAGAATTTCGTCCAATGTATCGGCGGTGAAGGCGCGGGACTGCATGGCCGCCACATAAACGCCGCCATAGACCCCGTCGCCGTAGCAGACGATATGCCCCAGCTCCCAGGACTTGTTGATGGCGGCGTTGACCAGTCCAGGCAGCATTTGTCCCACAAAATTGGACTCGATCTGCCAGTCGAGATCATCGGTGTGATTGCTGTACAGATAATGACCCGACATCGGTGCGCTGATGCCGGCGCGCAGGTTGACACGCGCCGCCAGATTGGCCTCGCACAGCGGGAAAGAGGTGTCGCGGAAATATTCGCCCACCGTTTTGACATCGCAGTCCACACCATGGTCAAGCAATGCCTGAATAAAAGGGATTTCCACAAACAGATCGTCCTGAGCAAAGCCGGCATTGATTTCGCTGGGCTTCCAGACAGGAACATCCGACTCCGCCAGCATGCAGTCGTTAAACTGGAATTCGGTGGGCTGGCCCCAGGTCGCACCGGCCATCTGGCCCACCCAGCTGCCTGCAATTTTATCGTATACCTCCTGACGGCTCAGGGTCACGCCGCCTCCCGCTGCCCGGGCGGGTAGAACACCACCGGCGGCCCCTGCCAGAAGGGCGGCGCTCAGAAGCCAGCCGGTAAAACGCTTGGCCTTCATGAAATTTCCTCCTTTTTCTCTTTTGAATAAAAAATCCTCTTGCTTTTACGGTTAGATTATCGTATATTTACTACAAATACAATCTCTGCATTAGATATTATTTGTGCAAATACAATCAGCATTTTTCATCGAACATCATCTTCGTGCAAAAGAGGTAAGATATCATGCAAAATCGCTCAATTTCCTCCTCCCGTGTGGAGCCCTATCTGCTGCACTTTACCCGGGAATCCCCCATGGATGAAAATATTATTCGTCAGACGCCCCTGCCGGAGGAGTGCCCTTCGCTGCATTATCACAATGTGTTTGAGCTGGGCTACTGCTACAGCGGGACAGGACAGTTTCTGATTGACGGCGAGATGGTGCCCTTTCAGGAGGGAACGGCGGTGATGATCTACCGCGGACAGCTCCACCGGGCGCAGAGCACGCCCAACGAATGGAGCGAATGGGTATTTTTATATGCGGACCTTCCACTGGTACTCTCCGATGTCGACCCCAGTCGGCTGAATGGCCTGCTTGCCCCGCCGGAGGGCTTTTCTCCGGCAGATTGCCTGCTGACGGAGCAGAAGGACCCCCTTCTGCCCGGCCTGATCCGCGCCATCATTGAGGAAATCGACTGCAAGGATGAGGGATATCGCAGCTCGGTTTGCGGCCTTCTATGGACGGCTCTTTCCCGCCACCACCGCCTGATGCAGCAGCATCGCACAGAGACGATGGGAACCCCTGACTCGCTGCTGGAGATTGACGCCGCCGTCTATTATCTTTCTCACCATTTTACAGAAGAGGTACATATTTCCCAGCTGGCGGAGCTTTGTCATCTCAGTGAAGCGACCCTCCGCCGCCGGTTTCGGGAGCGGCTGGGACTGTCGCCTCAGGATTATTTGCACCAGCTGCGTGTTCATGACGCGGCCATGCGGCTGATGACCACCGACTGTTCCGTATCGGAGGCAGCCTATAAGGCAGGATATAACACCCTATCCTGTTTCTTTCGCCAGTTTGACAGGCTGTATGGGATGTCGCCCACTGTCTGGCGGAAGGAGCACCGCGAAGGCTCTTTCCCAGCGGGGGGAAAAGATGCTTCCTGAACTGTGGGTGACCTTTTCGGCAGGCGCCCGCCAATCTCTGGCGGATGGCGCGCACGGTCAAACGGCGGGCCCGGGAAAATATTCCTGGGCCCGCCGTTTTAAAAAGGAGGAAAATCAGGGAATATATCGGCGGTTACTGCCCGCGCTTTTTTCGGCACCAGCCCAGAGCCGCCGCGGAGACCGCCAGCAGTGTCCCAGCCGCCAGGGGGAGACCCACGCCGGTGGAGGGGCTTGTACCGGGCTTCTGGCCAGAGGCGGACGGAGTGGTCGAAGGGGCAGTCGATGGGTCCGCCGACGGGCCGGCAGAAGGATCAGACGAGGGATCTGCTGATGGATCAGTGGAGGGATCTGTTGACGGATCAGATGACGGGCTGGTGGAGGGATTAGTGGATGGGTTGTCTGAAGGAGCTGAGGACGGAGCGGTGGAGGGCTCCGGAGCCTGATCCATTTGTCCTACAGAAAGATCGTTCCATGTCAGTGTCGCTGTCGGAGACCCGTAATCTGACAAGAGGATTTGTGTCACGGTGATGGTCCCGGAGGTTCCCAGCACCGTCGGCAGATGGATGTATTTATCAACAGGGCTTTCGATATTGATATCGGTGATCCCCTTGCCATACATCATTTCAGCAAAGGTTTTGCGCTGCTCCTGCCCCGCCCCGTCGATATAGTCGAAAAAGCCATTGGCGGCTCCGGTATCCGGCGTGACGCGGAAATGAATATAGGGGGTTGCCGACAGATCAATGGTCTGGTTCAGAGAATAGGATACGGCAAACCAGCCGGAGCTTTTCTGGCACAGCGTCAGACTGCCATCCTGGTTGATGGTGGAAACAATCCCGTCACCGGTCAGACTGTCGATGCTTTGCGGCAGCAGAGAGCTCGCTTTTTGATAGCTGGGCTTTTCCGGAACCGGCTGGTCAGTGGTCACGCTGAACTCGCGCAGCACTGTCGGCCGGCTGTTGGCGCCTATGAAATGCAATTTGACGCCGGAGAATAAAACATTGCCGTTTTCATCCGCAAAGCTCTCCGGGACGCCCAGATCGGTGAGAAGGAAGGATCCTTTAATTGTCTGCCCGGCCTGAAGATTGCCGGTGGCATCCAATTTCAGATCGGGATAAAGGCCGCTGAGAGCAAGCGGAAGAGATATATAGGTGGTATCATAATTGTGTGTGGGAGTAACACCGTTAAAATACAAAAGGATGTTGGTAACCGTTCCGTCAATGGTGAGATCAAGATTCAGTTCGGTGCCCTCCAGCGGAACACAGACCCCTTTATCCACCGGGGGCGAATAGTGGTACTCCGCCCCCCAGACGCTGGTATTGGAAATGCGCAGAGACTGATTCAGCTTTTGCACCTTTATTGTGCCGATCAGCGGTTCAGTCCAGTCGGCCGGGTCCAGAGAGATCAGGCTTTGGGTACCTTTTACAGGTACTGTAGGAATCTGGGGATACTCAACGCGGGGGGCATTGGCATCCTGACGGAAACGCTCCTGCATATAGGCGACAAGCGTTTCCGCATACCTTTCCTGGCCGTAGGGGGAGAGATGGACGCCGTCGATTTGAAGGAAATCATAAATGTCGTGCTGATTGCACATCTCCCGCATATCCACCAGATCCACATCCTGCTCAGCGGCGATTTCCCGGATGACACGGTTGTAGACATCAATGCTGTCGGTAAGGGTGTCTTCCCCATCGGGATAGGTGCCGACATTTTTCATCCAGGCGTCGTCCCGCACATACGGAGCGGTGAACAGGAGGGGAGTCGCGCCCAGCTTCTGAACCCGGCTGACCAGCGTGCTCATGTTCTGGCGATAGTTATCAGGAGTAACCACCGGATCGGTGCCCCAGCGGACAAAGTCGTTTGTACCAAAGGCGATTACCACATAGTCCGGCTTCGCCGCCGCTACATCCCTGTCAAAGCGGGCCAGACCGTCCGCTGAGGTATGGCCGCCGATACCGGCATTCACCAATTTCATGTTAAGCTCTTTTGACGCCATCTCCGCCCAGTTGCTTTGGGCGGTAAGACTGTCGCCCAGGGTGACAAGGGTTTTCCCATCCAATATGGGGGCATCCGGCGCCGGGGCCGCCGCTGCGGATACGGCGCCCGCCGCCAGGGCAGCGCTTAAGACCAGAGAAAAAAACCTCTTTCCTATCCTGCTCATGGAAGGTCCTCCTTCTTACATTTACCTCAAAATTGTGTTCTGCCTGATTTTATTACCAGCTTATCGCACATTCGCAATAAAGACAATTCCCTTATTTAATATTATTTGTGCGAATCTGATCAACTTTTTGAGGAGAAGCATCATTTCGTGCAAAAACAGATGAAATCTTACGCAGAATCGCTCAGGCAGTACGGCCATAAAAGCATAACGACGGTTTCCCATAAGGGAGCCTATTCTCCGGAGGTGTCAAACAGACAGCTAATGGATGACAACCGTCTCAAATCCTTCGCGCCAATAGAGATGATACGTAAATTTCAGCCACATTCGGGCCGCCTTTTTTATCCCGAAGCCATCCGGAATAATCGCAAAGTCCCGGATGGGTGTGCAGAGCTCCTGCATAAGAAAAGGGGACTTTTTCACAGGGGGCTTCTGTCCTTTTGCGGATTTCAGGGCAGCCCTCTCCGGCATGGGAAAGCGCGAAAATCGTATACCATTTGCTGTTTTTCAGATGGCTTATCAACGTATGTATCCTGTATTTACAAAACACGATGTGCGAACAGGAGCAAAGCAGAACCGTTTTCCATGAAACGCGCGCCTGCAGGCCCTGTTTGTCCAGGTGCAAACAGGAGCAGCAGAAAGGAAACGTTTAATCCGACCCCGACCAGAATACCAGGAATATGTCCTGCGCCTGAGCGAGCTGATACCCCGGCAGCAGGGACAGCGCTGCCAGCCTCTGTTTTTACCCCGAAAAATCAGGTCTTTCCCTGTCAACAGACGGTTTTGTTACAGAAAAGAAAATTTTTTATGAACAAATCCTGGCAAAATCATTGCTTTTTGGGGCCTGTCCGACTATACTTATTCCATTATTTCAGCTCGGGGAGCGAACCGCACGCCCTCCAAAGCTGCGAACGAAATGCAAAAGGAGGAGAAACATGGAAAAACTGTTCAAGCTGAAGGCGCATGGAACCACCGTGAGAACCGAAATCATGGCGGGTATCACCACCTTTCTGACCATGGCGTACATTCTGGCCGTCAATCCCGGCATGCTTTCCGGCGCTTCCCTGGGCTTCAGCACCGGTATGAACGCGGGCGCCGTCTTTACCGCTACGGCGCTGGCGGCGGCCATCGGCTGCCTGCTCATGGCCTTTCTGTCCAACTATCCGGTGGCGCTGGCCTCCGGCATGGGGCTCAACGCCTATTTCGCCGTGGTATGCATGAATCTGATGGGCGAAGGGGTGGAGAATCCCTGGAAGGTCGCGCTGACCGCCGTTCTGGTAGAGGGCGTCATCTTCATCCTGCTGTCCATCTTCAAATTCCGGGAAACGCTGGTCAACACCGTGCCGCAGAACCTGAAGCTCGGGATTACGGCTGGTATCGGCCTGTTTATTGCCATCATCGGTCTGAAGGGCGCCGGCATTGCGGTCGCCAGTCCCTCCACGCTGGTGGACCTGGGCGACGTGTCCTCCCCCGGCTTTGTGCTGGCCTTTGTGGGCCTGATCGCGATTGGCGTCCTCTCCCATTTCAAGGTACGCGGCGCGATTCTGTGGGGGATTCTGGGCACCTGGCTCCTCGGCATTGTGGCCGAACTCGGCGGATGGTATCAGGTGGACCCCGCCGCCGGCATGTATTCTCTGATCCCGGACTTTTCCGCCGGCGTGAAAAGCCTGATTCCTGCGGCGCCTCATGTTCTTCAGTTTGACTTCGGCTATGTGGCATCCAACCTCACCAATTTTATTGTTGTCGTGTTTTCCTTCCTGTTTGTGGACCTGTTTGATACGGTGGGCACCCTGATCGGCGTCGCCAGTAAGGGCAATCTGCTCGATGAGGAGGGCAAGCTGCCGAAGGTCGGCCGCGCACTGATGGCCGATGCCATCGGCACCGTGGCGGGCGCCTGTCTGGGCACCTCCACCGTCACCAGCTATGTGGAGAGCACCGCCGGCGTGGCGGAGGGCGGCCGCACCGGTCTGACCGCCGTCACCACTGCCGCGCTGTTTATTCTGGCTCTCTTCTTCGGCCCTGTCTTTACGGCGATTCCCGGTTTTGCCACGGCGCCCGCACTGGTTTATGTCGGCCTGCTGATGATGTCGGCTGTGCTGAAAATGAAGTTTGAGGGCGATATGGCCGATGTGCTGGGCGGCTTTATGGCGATTATCATGATGCCGTTCACCTATTCCATCGCCAATGGCATCATGTTCGGCATCCTGACCTGGTTCATCATCAAGCTGATCACCGGCAAGATCCGCGAAATTCATCCGGTAATGTATGTGGTGGCCGCACTTTTCATCCTCCGTCTCGTCACACTGGTCATACCGGCCTTTTCCTGAGACGGTCTTTTTTGCTGTAAGTTAGAGAAGGGTTTCCATAACGAACGCCTGTCGGGCGGTTCGACAGGCGCAGAAAACGCTCCCGAAGAAAATCTTTCGATTTTCTTCGGGAGCGTTCTGTCTTCGGAAACGCCCTGCGGCGCTATTCCTCCATCTGCCGGCCCAGAAAAGCGGCGGCGACCTGAATCAGCTTGACATCGCCCTCACCGGGTACCGCCCCGCTCTCGGGCAGAATCAGACAGACCGTACCAATCACATCGCCGGAGGCCAAAATCGGCACCGCTACCGAGGCATAGCGTTCAATCCCCTCCACCGGCTGCAGGCGTTTCTGATCCCCCGCCTTGGCGATATGAGTCCGACGCTGCTCCATCAGCTCCTCCATCTGTCCGCTGATACGGCGCTCGAGAAATTCCTTTTTGGAGACCCCGGCTGCTGCCACGACATGATCCCGGTCACAGATGAGCACGGGCAGTCCGCAGGCGCGGGACATAACGTCGGCATACTGCAGCGCGAAGGGGGACATCTCCCCCACCGGAGAGTATTTTTTGAAGACCACTTCCCCATCGTTATCGGTGAAAATTTCCAGAGGGTCGCCCTCCCGTATTCTCATGGTACGCCGGATTTCTTTCGGTATGACAACACGACCAAGGTCGTCGATTCTCCGAACAATTCCTGTTGCTTTCATGCTCCTGCATCCTCCTGTTATTTTTTCAACGGCTTTCGTGTGTCCGGCTCCTGCATGCCGGGCACGGCGAAGCGCGGAAATCTTGACAGGGCTAGTATCTGTTCTCCGTCGGGCTTTATGCGATAAAAATCGGAAATTTTCCTGTCAGAATCTGCCTGATCATTTTTTCTTCAGCGGCAGGTGATTTCTCTGCACCGTTATTTTTCCCATTTTTAGACGACAAAATACGGAATAAATGACATTGTATAAACTGTTGGGATTTGCTATGATAAGCAGGTATTCTTTCGTATTTTTTACCCGTGAAGGAGGATTTGCCCGTGATAAAAAAAGCGGCGCTGTGTATCAGCGCGCTGGCGCTGTTGACAACGCTGCTGGTAACCGCCATGGACCAGGCTTCCCGATATCCCACGACCCTGTATGCAAAGCCGGCCAGAATAGCGGAAATCCGAAGCACCCGGCAGGAAACACCCGCCGCCGACGGCACGGAGGAGCTGCCAGTCCCCGATCTTCGGATCAATGGCACGGCGTTGTTTTACGACCGGCTCAGCGCCACCTTTTATTATTCTCTGACCGACGACCGGAAAAGCTGGCCCGATTTCACCTTCACACTGGAGGGGGTGCAGCCTGAAGGACGTCTGTGCTTTACACGCGATTTCATGCAGGAAAGCCGGTCGGAGGTATTAGAGGCCAGCAGCCGGATTCCCTTTCTGATCTACGACAATGAGACCTATCAGAGCTATTACCTGACCTTTTCCACCCTGCCGCTGATGCAGATCCGTCTCCATGAGCTGCCGGAGGAGGTCCGCATTCACGAAACGCTGAAGGACGGCGACGACACGACCCGCCTGCCCCAGGACGTACTTCTGGATTATGACGTTCTGCTGGCGGAGGATGCACCCATCCGGCGGGAGGATTCGTACGCCACGGTGACTCTTTTTGATCCGCGCGGAGAGGAGGACGACCGGAAATACGGCGAGGTGTTCCTCTCCGAGGCACGCCTGCATGTGCGCGGACGCAGCAGCGTCAACTATCCGAAAAACAGCTTTCGGATGGAGCTGCTGGTCCCCGATGAAAAGGACCCCTCCCTGCTGATTGAAAACAAGGTGCCCCTGCTGGGGATGCGGAAGGACGGGGACTGGGTGCTGAATGCCCTGTACGCTGAACCCACCAAAATCCGGGAAAAGCTGGCCGCTGAAGTGTGGATGGCCATGAACGAGGATGTGGAAACCGTCGGAGAAGCGGCAGGCTACCGGGTGGAATATATCGAGGTCTTTATTGACGACACCTATTGGGGGCTGTACGGTCTGTCCGAGCGGGTTGATGCGAAAATGCTGGGGCTGACCTCCTCAGAGAATCCCGCCGGCTCCGACCTCCTTTATTGGAGCATCGCCGACAAGGATCAGGAATGGACCGGCTACAGCCAGCCGGAAACCCCTTATTACAGCGGCGGTTATGAGCTTCGGTTCCCTGATATTATCAGCGAACCGTCTGCGGACTGGTGGCGCCCCTTCGGGCAGCTGGTGCGTGCCGCACGGGAGAAGGAGCTGGACGACCGGGCTGTTGAATTCAGCGCCATTGCCGATGTGAACAGCGCGATCAACTACTACCTGTTTATTCAGGCGGTCAGCGGCGTGGATAATGTGATACAGAACACCTATTTCCTCTATCGGGCGGAGACCGGAAAATTCACCTTTCTGCCATGGGATCTGGACCAGACCTTCGGCAATGTGTGGCAGGGTGAAATGCCCCGTCTGACGGGAGAGGATTACAACACCGTGGACTGGTTCCGCCCGTGGTGGGTCACTCAGGAGATGTTCGACGAGAACGCCGGGGAGATGCTGTCCCTGCTGCGCAACCGTCTGCGAACCCTGCGCCGGGGCGTGCTGGACGAGAAGGCAATGGTCCGGCGTATTGATGCGATTGAAAAACAGCTGGACGCCTCCGGCGTTCTGACACGGGAGGGAAACCGCTGGCCGCAGGGCGGCCACAACTCCCATACCGGCGCGCTGCGTCAGTTTGTGGTGGCGCGGCTGATCCGTCTGGATTCGCAGGTCCGCAGGATGGCGTGGGAAGGGGGATGGCAGTCTTGACGTTTCCATCATCCCTTCACAACCCGCTCCCCCAGCTCCTCCGGCCGGAGGAGGGGCGTCTGCGCCATGAGCTGAAGGCGCTGTGCGGCGCACAGGAGCTGGCGATCCTCCGTAGCCGTCTGACCGGCCTGATGGCCGCCGATTCCCACGCGGATGAAAACGGCCGTTACCGGGTACGCAGCCTGTATTTTGACGATATGGACAACACCTGTATGCGGGAAAACGAGGCGGGCGTGGACGACCGGCGGAAATACCGCCTTCGTCTGTACAACGGCAGCGCCGACCGGATCACGCTGGAAATCAAGAGCAAGGTGAAGGGACTGACCGGCAAGCGCGGCTGTGCCCTCACCCGCGAGCAATGCGAGCTGCTGATGCGGGGCCGTCCCCCTGCTCTGGCAGAGGGAACCGCGCCGGAGCTGCGGCGGCTGTGCCTGCTGATGCGAACCCGCCGGATGCGTCCTGCCGTCATCGTGGAATACGAGCGCACCGTTTTTCTTGCCGGGGCAGGCAATGTGCGGGTCACACTGGATGAGAATATCGGCGGGACCAGCCGGGTGGACCGCTTTCTCAACAGCCGGCTCTCCCTGTTTCCTGTCCTGCCGCCGGGGCAGCATATTCTGGAGGTGAAATATGACGGCTTCCTGCCCGATGTGATCGCAGATACCCTGCAGCTGGGACGGCTGAGCCGCACCTCCTTTTCCAAATACTATCTGTGCCGCACCAACGCGCCGCTGACGCGGCCAACATACTGACGGAAGGCTGGTAAAACATATGAATTTCGGCGATATCATTAAAAAATCGGTGCTGGAGGGTTTTGCAGACAATGAAGTCACCACCCCTAAAGTTATCGTAACACTGGGGATTACCTTCCTGATTGCGCTGTATATCTTCCTGGTTTACCGCATGACCACCAAAAATGTCTTTTATTCCAAAGGCTTTGCTATCTCCATGACGGTGATTTCAGTGGTGACGGCCGGCATTATTCTGGCGATGCAGTCCAACATTGTGATCTCTCTCGGTATGGTGGGCGCGCTGTCCATCGTCCGTTTCCGTACCGCGATCAAGGACCCGATGGACCTGCTCTTCCTCTTCTGGTCCATCGGCACCGGCATCATCTGCGGGGCAAGCCTGTACGGCGTGGCCGCGATCTGCGCCCTGGCTGTGACCGTCGCTCTGCTGCTGCTCTCGATTATCCCGTTGGCCCGCGCGCCCTATCTGCTGGTGATCAGCGGCCGTGACGCCTCGCTGGAGTCGTCGCTGATCGAAGTGGTCAAAAAATATTCCCACGCCTATCAGGTAAAATCCCGCAATCTCTCCCGCGACCACATGGACATGGTGATTCAGCTCCGTGTACAGGACGGGGCCTCCCTGCTGAAGGAGGCCGCCGCTCTGGAGGGAGTGGAGGATGCTTCGCTCCTGTCCCACGACGGAGAAACCGCTCTGTAAAGGAACCGTCTCCAAAAAACGAACCGTATCCCGACAAAAAGGCGGTAAGCACCAAAAGTGCTTACCGCCTTTTGAAAATATGCCGTGGGAAGCTGCTGAGGCCTCCCCGACCCGCGAAGGAGAGGCCTTATCCAACCGGCAGCGTAACGCTCGACCGCTCCAAAACAATGGTGTTGCGGGCGACACGGGCCGTTTTCTGTATCGAATACAGCCCTCTGTTGTTAGTGTGCCGCACATAATGCGGAAAGGCGGAGGAGGAGATATCCACCCGGATTTTTTCGCCCTTGTGTATCACAAAAGCGTGCTCGTCAAACGAAAAATCCATCTCGACCTCCTGCCCTGGAACATACTCCCGGCAAAAACAGGAAATCTGGTTGATATCGTCTCTCAGCCCGTAGTCGCCTTCTTCCCTGACCAGACTCAGGCGGACATAAAAGCAGGTGTCCTCGCAGTCCGATTTGACGCACAGCTTCGCTTTGATCTTTCCCTTTATCCAGGTATCCTCGGTACATTCCGGGGAAAAGAAGGTCAAAATATCGTAGCGGGAGTGAGGCGGGTCCTGCCAGGCATTTCCGCCGAAATTTGCCGAAAGCCCACCCTGAAAAGAGGCGGGAGCATACGGATTGTACACATAGGTCCGTTCACCGCAGCCCAGCGGGAAGGTCCATTGCTTTTCCGGCGGCTCAAAGCCATCCGTGTACCACCGGCCGGAAAACAGCCGGTAATAGGTAACCTGTCCCGTCTGAAAGGGGGCGGTATCCTGACCCCGTATAAATTCCAGCCACCGGATGATGTAATCACCGAAGGCTTCCTTCAGAGAGCCGCCGGCAAATGGAACAGGCTGGTCATCCGGAGTGCCCGAATGATCATACGGGTGAACCAGCAGCGCCGACTGCGACCGGGTTTCTTCATCCAGACCATTCCACATATCGAAAATGCCGCCGGTGTAAATGTCGTAAAACCCTGTCACAAGCAGCAGGGGAAGGTGAGCCTGCCGAACGGCGTCATGCGCTTCTCCGCCCCCCTGTCGGGTGCTCCAGAAAGCGTCCTCCCTGTCGGGGTGCAACAGAATTTCATCAAAATCCGACGCGCTTTCTCCAAAAACGGTTTGAGAAAAATCGGTCAGCGGCAGCAGGTGATAGCTTTCGGTTGTATAATTTTTGGCGGGCAGACTCTTGTGCTTATACATATCCACATACCAGCCGCCGTGCAGGCCGATTTTATAAAAGCCGTTGCGATAATTACAGTTGTACCGCTCGCAGTCCTGAACCTGAAGCACCGCCCCCCGGATATCCGGGGCAAAGGGAGCGGTGACAAAATGGACAGATGCCGTATAGCTGGAGCCCACCAGATACAGCTCCCCGTTATAAAACGGCTGGCGGCGGACCCAGTCCTGTAAGGCCAGCCCGTCCTCCCTCTCGTAAATATACGGCACGCAGTCGCCGCTGCTTTTTCCCCGGCCGCGGCAGTGCTGATAAACCACCGCATACCCTTTATTCAGCCAGCCTCTGTGCTCGCTCAGAATCCTGTCGGCAACCTCCTGCTCCGGCCGGTCCTGGCTGTCATCCACATAGGGTGAACGCATCACAATCGTGGGAAAAACCGCTGGGGCAGACGGAAGGCAGGCCACCGTAAACAGCTCCGCATCTCCGGCAGCCAGCCAGGTATACTCGCTATGCATCAACAACACCCTCATCTCTCGCATTGGCGCGTGATTTTCCCGAAGGGCGGACCCCATCACCGCATCGCATGGGTTATCATCATTTCCGCCATTTCAGATTCGGCACCTTCATACAGGAGCCTGTGTATTCCATATTCTCCTGTTCCAGCGTTCCATACGCTCAAAAAACCGTTTCGTCCTTTACGATCAGCGGCGCCTGAAACAGTTTCCGGCTTTTATTTTCCGTACAGGGCCTTCCATTCAGCCGCAAGAGGCCTTCAAAGCAGAGCTCCACTCCGCTTTACCAGCCAGGGCTGTCAAAACGCGTGTGCAGCTGCCGCCGGCCATACGCCTCTTCATAAGCATATGTTCAAGATCCCCGGCGATGAGCGTCAGCTACCGTCCGCTTCGTCGAGCAGAATCACCGGTCCAGAGGCGAGCGGACGGCAGAGGAAAACCGAGCGTTCCGCGTCCTGGGGCAGGCCGGAGCAGGACAGAGCGGCGGCGCAGTCCTCCGCGTCCGCGGGCCGGTCGAAGAGGGCGAAAACAGCGGAACCGCTGCCGGTCATCAGACAGCCCAGCGGGTGGAAACGGGACATCAGATTTTTGACGGCGCACACCTCTTCCGGGGCGGCGGTCTCCTCAAACACATTGCAGAGCTCCCGGCCCACCGCAGCCAGGTCTCCTGCATTCATCGCCTCAAGGAGACGGGAGGTGTGCGGCCGCCGGACGCTGGACGCTTTGCCGTCGGCCAGCGCGGCATCCGCCGCCCGGTATGCCTCCGCTGTGGAGACCGCGGCAGAGGGCTTCACCACCACAATCCGGCAGTCGGGCAGACTGGGCAAGGGGGTGAGCACGGTGCCGATTCCGGTCGCCAGCGCCGCTCCTCCCAGCAGGCAGAAGGGAACATCCGCCCCAATCTGCTCCCCGATCCGGCGCAGCTCCTCCGGCGGCAGATTCACGCCGGTCAGCCGGTCCAGCGCGGCCAGCACACCGGCCGCGTCGGCGCTTCCTCCGGCCATTCCAGCAGCAAAGGGAATGCGCTTGTCTATCTGAAGGGAAAAGGCGGGACGAATTCCCGCCGCCCGGCAGAAAGCCTCCGCCGCCCGAAAGGCGGTGTTGCTTTCGTCAGCAGGCAGCGTCTCTGCGCCCATCCCGGCCAGGGTGAGATGGATGCCGTCGTCCTCTATCTCCCGCACCGTGACAGTATCATACAGGCTGACGGCCTGCATGACCGTTTCAATGAGATGATATCCATCGTCCCGCCGCGCGCCGATGTCCAGCGATAAATTGATTTTAGCGGGCGCTTTGACCGTGATGGACATGCCAATCCCTCCGTTCGGTCAGGGCCGGGGGAAGCCGGCGCTGTTTTCCAGAAATTCCGCGATGCGCTTCATCGCCTCGGTAATGTGGCTGAGAGAATAGCAGTAGGAGACCCGCACAAAGCCTTCTCCGCTGTCGCCAAAGGCGGTCCCTGGTACCACGGCCACATGCTTTTCTCTCAGCAGCCGCTGGCAGAATTCCTCCGAGCTCAGGCCGGTGGAACGAATGCAGGGAAAAACGTAAAACGCGCCTTCCGGCTCAAAGCAGGTCAGACCCATACGATTGAATTCTTCCACAATGAAGCGGCGGCGGGTATCGTATTCTGAACGCATGCGGGCAATATCGTCATCCCCGCTGCGCATGGCCTCAATCGCCGCGTATTGAGCGGTGGTGGGCGCACACATCAGGGCATATTGATGCAGCTTGACAATCTGCTTCATCACCGGGGCAGGTGCGCAGGCATACCCGAGACGCCAGCCGGTCATGGCAAAGGCCTTGGAAAATCCGTTGATCAGCAGGGTGCGGGACTGCATGCCGGGCAGGGAAGCGATGCTGACATGAGGCTCAGCGCCATAGGTCAGGGCGCTGTAAATTTCATCCGACAGCACAAACAGATCGTGTTCCCGCACCACCTCTGCGATGGCCTCCAGATGGGGACGCCGCAGGACACCGCCAGTAGGATTGTTGGGATAGGGCAGAATCAGCAGCCTGGAGCGGGGGGTAACAGCGGCGCGAAGAGCCTCCGGCGTCAGGCGGAAGGCATCCTCCTCCCGGGTGACCAGCGGCACCGGCACACCGCCCGCCATATGGGTCAGCGGCGCATAGCAGACAAAGCTCGGTTCAGGAATCAGAACCTCGTCGCCCGGCCGCAGCAGGGCACGCAGCCCCAGATCAATGGCCTCGCTGCCGCCCACCGTGACCAGAACCTCTGTTTTAGGATCATAGGCTATCTGAATATGTCGGCGGGTAAATTCAACAATGGCCTCCCGCAGCTGCAAAAGGCCGGCGTTGGAGGTATACCAGGTATGTCCCCGCTCCAGCGAATGGATCCCCTCCTCGCGGATATGCCAGGGGGTGGTAAAGTCCGGCTCGCCAATGGACAGGGTGATCACATCCTCCATCTCGCTGGCGATATCAAAAAAGCGGCGGATACCCGACGGCTTGAGATCAACCAGGGCGGGATTGAGAAACCGGTCATAGGAGATGTCTTGATCGTTCATGGGATTCACTGGGCTCCTCTCATATCCGCCTCTCCGCCGAGAAGCATGGTGCCATTGTCCTTATAGCGGCGCAGCACAAAGTGGGTGGCGGTAGAGATCACCGAGTCCAGAGTGGACAGCCGCCGGGCCACAAACAGGGCCACATCGCGGAAGGTCCGTCCGCACACCGTAACCGCCAGGTCATAGCCGCCCGACATCAGATAGACGCTCTCCACCTCATCGAACTGCATCACCTGCTCGGCAATGCTTTCAAAGCCCGAATCGCGCTTCGGCGTCACCCGCAGTTCAATCAGCGCGGTGACATATTCCCTGTCGGTCTTTTCCCAGTTGATCACCGCCTTATAGCCGCGGACCACCCCGCTGTGCTCCAGCTCACTCAGCTGAGACTGCACTTCCGCCTCGGTGCGGCCCAGCATGGCGGCCAGCTGCGCATTGGTAAGCCGTGCATTGGTATCCAGCAATTGAAGCAGTTGATTCATATCGGTTCCTCCCTTTACCATTATATCATTACGCCCCGTCCAGGAGCTTCCCCCCTGATAAGCCGAAGCGCTTCCCATCCAAAGGGTAGTTTCTCACACGCCTGAAAAGGTATCTCGCCGGGGAATGTCCTCTGCGGCTTTCTGCACCGGGCTTTTCCCTGCGCCTATTGTATCACAGTTACCTTCAAAAAAGAAGGGACGTGCCGTACTTCAGCTAATGGGGTGCAAAACCGGCTGCCGGTTCACAAAGACGGCATAAGAGGGAAAGCCCGCTTCAAACGCGGCACGGAGTCCCTCCCGGAGCGGAACACCCACGTCCTGCGGGGTGTGTGCATCAGAGCCGACGGTGACCAGCTGTCCCCCCACCTCACGGAATCGTCGAAGCAGACCGGCCTCCGGCAGGAGAAACGGTTCCGGGCCGCGCAAACCGGATACATTGATCTCCAGCGCCAGCCCCCTCTCTGCTGCCGACTTCAGCACCGCGTCGATAGCGTCCCCCCAGCGGGCGGCCCCCGCCTCACGCTGCTCTCTGGGAACATAGCGGAAGGGGTAGGTGAGATGGGCGAGGGAGTCGAAGCGGCCCCATTTGGTCATCTTCAGCAGCTCGGCAAAATAAAGGTCCATCAGCCTCTCCACGTCCGCCTCACGGTAATCCAGATAATAAAAATCGTCCATCCCCGGCAAATTGTGCAGCGAACCCAGCACAAAGTCATAGGCGTGACGATCCAGCAGCGCACCTGCGGCGTCAGGGTCCTCCAGCGGCTCGCCCAGCTCCACCCCCCGTAAGACCAGAAGGCGGCCCTCATACCGTTCGGCAAACCGGCCGGTCTCGTCAAAGGAGGCGTCGGCCGCCCGATCATAGCCGTCCTCCTCATAACCACTCATCTCGACATGGTCGGTGACGGTCAGCGCGGACAGACCGGCGCGCAGGGCCGCCTCACAGATGTCACGGAGGCCGGATTCCGAGTCGGGGGAATGATGGGTATGCAGATGGCAGTCGGCAAGATACATGAGCAGGTCTCCCTTTCCGGCGGACAGCCGCACAAGCGACCGGTACGACTGGCGCCTTCACGTTTCTTCTTTCAGTTTATATTAAAAAACAGAAGCAGCGCTGTCAAGAGAAGCCGGCCGGAAAGCCCGCTGAAACGGCGCGTGCAATATCCCGCCGCACGCGGACAGGCGGTTTCAACAGAGGATTCCGTTCATCCAAAGCAATTGAACAGAATATCACCATCCCATAGGTCATATACAGAATATGGTTTGTCCAATAAGAAAAAATCCGGATCCCCTTCTGTTGCTCCTCTTCCCGTATGCTTTTGACAGGGTATTTTTGGGGCAGTTCAGCCATAAGTGTTTGATAGGCCATATCGATCTTTTCAATTTTTTCGCTTCGCACAGGGTCAGATAAATGCCAAATACGGCACAAATGATCCCCGCTGTGGAGTACACCCAAACCGGCAGCTGGACAATCGCTGTTCCGGAAATTCCGATCCTCTCCACCAGATGGGGCAGAAAGGTGATGATCAGGGACAACGAGACAAACCGAAAACGAAGAAAAGAGATATTTATCATAATATTTCTATTATTTACAACAAACAACCATCAGCGTCAGCAGATTTTCGTCATTTTCCATTCTATGTTTTTCCCCTTTTCCCCGCGATTTTTCTTTGTTTTCAGTATACGGGTTTACCGGTCCGGCTGTCAAGATATACCACATTGGTCGCAGAGATACCTCCGCTTTCAAAGTCCTCACTCTCCGGGCAGAAAGACAACCCCTCCGGAAAAAACTCACTCTGGCTTTTTGTGTTCAGTGTCCCCGTCAGAAAAATTTACCGCTCTTCCGCCGGCATATCCCCACCAGGTGCGGTCACACTAAAGGTGTGTATTTCGCACGAGTTGTCAGATTCTCTGTATGACGCACCCCGTTGATCATCTGTCAGCAAATAAGGAGGCATCCCTCATGGAGAAAAGGAAGGTATTTCACCGTCGTTCCCTGATTCGGGCCGTCAGCTTTGCCGCCGCCGTCATGGTGGCCCTGTCGGCGGCGGCAATCAGCGGTTACGCCGCCGCCCGGAAAAATCGAAACGCTATGGAGTACAGCTATCAGCGCGCGCTCAGCGAGCTGAATGAATACGTCAGCAACATCACTGTCGCACTGGATAAAGGCAAGTACGCCGCCACGCCCAAGCAGCTGCAAAGCCTGTCCGGCAAGCTGTGGCGGGAAACCGGCAGCGCCAAAAGCGCCCTGAGCCAGCTCCCGGTTGCCGGCGAGGAAATGGCCGCCACCTATAAATTCCTGTCCCAGCTGGGGAGCTTCTGTGTCACCCTCTCCAACCGGGTGGCTGACGGCGGTAGCATTACCGAGGAGGAGGCCGCTCTCTTCCGCCAATTGTCCCAATATGCGGAGGAGGTTTCCGACCGTCTGGCCCTGATGGAAAGCCAGGTGGAAAACGGGAGTCTGGAGCTGGGCGAGGTGCAGGCCGCCATGCAGACCACCGGCGACGCTCCGGCGGAAAGGATCTCCGGTCTGGACGAAGGGTTCCGTGAAATGGAGGAGGGCTTTGAGGATTATCCCACGCTGATCTACGACGGTCCCTTTTCCGACCATGTGCTGCAACAGCGGTCAAAACTTCTTGACGGTATGGAGGAGATGGGGATGGAGCCGGCCCTGGCCCTGGCAGAGAAGCTCACCGGCGTATCCGGTCTGCGTTACGCCGGCGAAACCGGCGGGAATCTTCCCTGTCACCGCTTTGAAACGGACGGCTTCACGGTCAGCATGACCAAAGCGGGCGGCGCGCTCGATTACTTCCTCAACTCCCGCGAGATCGGTGAAGCCACTCTCACCCCCGGCCAGGCGCAGTCCCTCGCGGTCAAAGCGCTGTCCCGCTATCTGGAGGGGGAATTCAAACCCTCCTACTACAGCATCAACGGCGGCGTGCTCACCGCCAATTTTGCCGCCGTTCAGGACGACGTGACCCTGTATCCCGACCTGGTCAAGGTAGGGGTCGCCATGGATACCGGCGACATCGTCTCGTATGACGGGCGCGGCTATCTGATGAACCACACCGTCCGTTCTCTTCCGGCCCCCTCCCTCAGCCGGGAACAGGCCCGCGAAACGGTCAGCCCTCTGTTGAGCGTTACGGGCGAAGGGCTGGCGGTGGTTCCCGGCGACGGCCTTTCTGAAAAGCTGTGCTATGAGTTCGCCTGTACCGGCGAGGAGGGGGAAAATGTGCTGGTCTATATTGATGTTCAGACCGGCATGGAGGAGCAGATTCTGATCCTGCTGGAGGACGAAGGCGGTACACTGGTGATCTGAAAAACCGTCATCCGGCAATGGGACGGAAAGCCGGGGGAATTTCCCCGCTCCCCCGGCTTCGAGCGTTTTCGCCCTCTTCCGGGGGTATGATAGGGCCGCCGGAAATGGCGCGCCGAAAAAACGCGCCTCTGTCACAAGAGGCGCGTTTTTTCTGTTGGGAAGGCGCTGGAGGACGAGATTGTCCCGCAGAGAGAAAAGGGAGCGGTCAGCTGGTGTAATCCTCCAGCAGCATGGCCAGCTCCCCCTCGCCGGCGGCGAAAACGCCCTCTGCCAGACGCTGTTGCTCCTCCTCCGGCAGGGTGGCGATATACACATCGTATACCTGGCTCGGCGCAGAGTCGCCCTTGATAAACACCGCCAGCCGCCCCTCCCAGGCGCCGACAATATATCCCGCAGCTGCCGGCGCCGCTTTAGCCCCCGGAGCGGATTCTGCCGTATGGATGGGTTCCCGCGCCGGGTTCTTCGGCTGGTCAGCCAGACAAACCGCCGCCGCGGCCAGTGTCAGAAGCCCCACTCCCGCCGTCAGCATCCACCCTTCTTTTTTCATCATCACACCGCCCCCTCCGGCCGCAAAGCCCTGCAAAATGTTTCTCTTTTATAGGATGGACCGGTTGCCGCGAAAATATCCCTGCCCGGTGAAATCTTACAACTTTGACATTTGACATTTGCAGGACCCTGCTATAAGATAGGGATGCCTTCAATGAACGGGGGGAACCACGCCTGATGGCGGTCAAAAAGGGCGCTGCCTTCATGGCCGCCCTGTCAGTCCATCTGTTGTTTCGCCGTCAGCTCCCCCGGCGTTTTTCAGGTAAAAAAGAACCGGCAAAGCGGACGAAACCGCCGGACTGACGCTCAGCCACAAGGACGACGCCAGCTCCTGTTTTTTCTGAAAAACGGGGCGGCCCCTGTCAATTGATGGCACCTTACCGTTTTTCACCAGCCGGACCGTTTCCGCCGGACAACACCAAAGGAGGATGACCGGATGAAAAAAACGCAGGAGCGGGCAGAAAGCGCCCCGCGCCGGAGAGATGCTCTGCGGGCATGGCTGAAAAAGCCGCCCGTCCGCTATTCTCTCAAGGCGATTTCCGCTGTTTTCAAATGTCTGCTGACCATTGTCCTGATCGGCACCATCACCGCCAGCATCGTCGGCTGTGTCATGGTGGTCTATGTCGTGCAGAGCTTCCGCAGCGATACAGGCATTCCCAATCTGGACAACATTTCCCTGAATGAAACCAGTATCGTCTATATCAAAAATCCCGAAACCGGCCAGTTTCAGGAGCATCAGCGGCTGGAGGGCACCAAAGCCATCTGGACCGATCTGGAAAATATCCCGCTCAATATGCAGAACGCCATTATCGCCATCGAGGACAAGCGTTTCTACGATCACGACGGGGTGGACTGGAAACGGACGGTTTCCGCCTTTGCCAATTTGCTGCTCCATTTTTCTTCACAGGAATACGGCGGTTCCACCATCACCCAGCAGCTGATCAAGGTGCTTACCAAGGAAAATGACCACAAAATTGAACGGAAGATCACGGAAATCCTCCGCGCTATTGAGATGGAGCGCAATTATTATACCAAGGATGAGATTCTGGAGGCCTATCTCAATGTATTGCCGCTGTCCAGCAATGTGGTCGGGGTGGGCGCCGCCGCCAACTACTATTTCGGTAAGGATATCGGAGACCTCTCTCTGGCTGAGTGCGCCCTCATCGCCGGCATCACACAGAACCCTTCCCGGTACAATCCTTATACCCATCCTGAAAACATCCGGCAACGGCAGCGGCTGGTGCTGCGCAGCATGTATGAGCAGGGACATATCACGGCCGACGAGTACCGGCAGGCCTACGGCGAGGAGCTGGTGTTCCAAAGCAGCATTCGCCATGTGGATGTACAGGATTATTACGCCGATCTGCTGATTCAGGACGTAATCGACGACCTGATGGACAAATACGGATACAGCGAAACCTATGCCACCAACATGGTATATTTCGGCGGTCTGCGGATCGAATCGGCGGAGGTGCTTTCCCAGCAGGAAAAAATTGAAAGCATCTATGCAAACGATGCCAACTTCCCCTCCCCGCTGAAAAACGACAAGGAAAACCCGCAGGGCGCCATTCTGATCATGGAATATGATGGGCGGGTGGTGGCCACTGCCGGCGGACGCGGCCAGAAGGAGGCGAACCGAATCGCCAACCGGGCCACCCAATCAACACGGCAGCCCGGCTCCTCCATGAAGCCGATTGGGGTATACGGTCCGGCAGTGGAAATGAACCTGATCCATTTTTCCTCGCTGTATAATGATACCCCAATCACCTATGACGGAATCAAATGGCCGCCCAACTACAGCAATATTGATGGAAATAAGGCCTGGACCTACCGCGGCTATACCATCTCGGAGGCGCTGCAGCGCTCGCTGAACACCGTTCCCGCCCAGATTATCACCGAGGAGCTGACGCTGAAAACCAGCTTCGATTTTCTCTCCAATAAGTTTCATCTTTCCACGCTGGTCACCGCCCGGCAGGTTCCCGTGGCGGGCGGTTACAACACCGTCACCGACCTGACGCCGTCAGCGCTGGCGCTGGGGGGGACGACCGATGGCGTCAAATGTATTGACATGGCCGCCGCCTATCAGGCCTTCGGCAACGGCGGCATCTACAACAAACCCTATACCTATTATACCGTGAGGCGGGGCAACGAGCTCCTGCTGGAAAATGTGCCCACCAATGAGCGGGCCATCAGCGAAAGCACCGCTTATGTGATGAACCGCCTGCTGCAAAACGTCGTTCGTGGCCCTGTCGGTACCGGTAAACGGGCGGCCTTCGGCGAATGGCCGATTTTTGCCAAAACCGGCACCACCGACAATAATAACGATGTGTATTTTGCCGGCGGCACCCCCTATTTTGTCGCCGCCAGCTGGTTCGGCTACGACCATAACAAGGAGATGAACAGCTCCCAGACCGGCTACGCGCTCAACCTGTGGAAGCAATGTATGCAGGCCCTCCATGAGGGGCTGGAGCTCAGGGACTTTGATAAAACCGGTAACACGGTGGAGTACACCTTCTGTCTGACATCCGGCCAGCTGGCAAACAGCGGCTGTCCGGATACCGCTGTGGGTGTCTATAAGCCGGAAAACATCCCGGGCAACTGTGCCAGCCACGACGGTACTCCCCTGCATCCTTCGGACGACGGCCAGGGCAGCTCCGAACCGACCACAGAACCAACACCTGAGACCACCACAACGACTGCTGCGGTCCCTGCGACCACAACGACCGCCACGGCTCCCACCACCAAACCAACACAGGGGACAACTGACCCGCCGATCCGGGTCCCCACCACAACATCAGCAAAGGTTCCCTCGACTGCGCCAACCGATCCGTCAACCTCGGCCCCTTCTGAGCCCTCTGCCTCCTCCCCCTCCCATAGCACACAGGATGAGCCCCCTCAAAACGCCGCAGAGAATGGAGCCGACACAGAGGTAACCAACGGCTTGTAAAAAGGAGATACAGCATGAAAAGGATCATTCGCAAAAAGGTATACGATACCGAAACGGCCTCCCCGGCGGCGACCCGCAACCACAGCTTTTTCGGCGATCCGGCAGGGTATAGCGAAACTCTGTATCAGACGCCCGACGGCTTCTTCTTTCTCCATGGCCGCGGTGGTCCCGATTCCCCCTATGCCGTCGAAAATATCCGTGCCCTTTCCAAAACAAAGGCAGAGCTGTGGAGAGCTCAACCGGAAAACTGAGCGTACCCTGTAATGTTGCCTTTTGCCCCCTCAGAAGAGCTGCGGTCGCCGCTCTTCTGAGGGGGTTTTATTGAGCCGCCATCTTTCGTCACGGTGAAAATTTTGGTCCTTTATCCGCCTCTCCCTTCTTCAGAAGAGATTTGTCTTGCTCATACCCCGACCCCGGGCCTTTCCGTTGTCAATTACGTTACCTTTTGCGGCCCGGGGCCAGGAGCTTTCCCTGACGGGAAATCTCCCCCTCCGGCAGGGCGACCAGGCCGGGCCTTTCCGTTTCGGTTTACTTTACGTAAGGTGGCCTGGCGCTACATCTGTAACGATGCCGCAACGGGGATTCTTCTGGGGTGGGTGCTCATCTTGATGGGTAGACCACGGCCCAACATTTCTGCTCACGTAACGCCCGGTGGCCGTGGTCTCGAAAATACCCCGCTGGCATTTTCCCTCACTTCATGTTATAATAAGCGCAGGGAAAATCCCAAAGGGATTTTCGGGAGCGCCGCCATAAAGCGTCAGTATACAGAAGGGCTGGGCGGCGCTTCTATAATAAGCGCAGGGAAAATCCAAAAGAAATTTTCAGGAGCGCCGCCGGGAACGGGACAGGCTGCCGTCATCAGAAAGGAAGATATTATGAAGCTGCAATACCTTGGCACTGCCGCTGCGGAGGCTTTTCCCGCGATTTTCTGCCATTGCGACGCCTGCCGGCGCGCCCGCCAGGCTGGAGGAAAAAATATCCGGATGCGGTCCGGGCTCGTCCTGAACGACACTGTCCTGATTGATCTGCCCCCCGACATCTATGCCCTCTCTCTGCGGCTTGGTTTGGATCTGGGCGAGGTGACCGATCTGTTCGTCACCCACTCCCACTCGGATCATTTTGCGTTTCAGGATCTGGCCATGCGCCGGAACGGCTGCTTCTGCCATATCGGGGAAAACGATTCCGCCCCCGCTCTCCATGTGCATGGAAACGACGGTGTGGAGGCGCTGATAAATGCCATGCCGGAAGAGGACCGCTGCGATAAGGACATTCATCTGACGCGGATTTCGTATTTTGAAACCCACACGGCAGCGAACGGCCTGCGCTTTACTTACCTGCCCGCTCATCACAAGCCGGATGAACAAAGCGGCTTCTATATGATAGAGGGTGAGGGAAAACGGCTGATTTATGCGCAGGATACCGGTCTCTTCCCCGCGGAAACGCTGGATTATCTGGCGGGCAAGCCGCTGGATTTCCTGAGCCTCGACTGCTGCTTTGGCCGGCGTTCCTCCGGCGGATGGGGACATATGGGGCTGCCTGACAACCGGGAAATGGTGGCAGCCCTGAGAAAAAGCGGCGCCGTAACCGACAATACCATTGTTGTGGTCAATCACTTCTCCCACAACTGCGGTCAGCTGCATGAGGAGCTGGAGGCCGAAGCAAAGCCCGACGGCTTTGCCGTCGCCTATGACGGCATGATTGTCGAGCTGTGAGCAAAGCTCGCTCGACTGCCGGCGAACACCGCCCTTCCCGGAGCCGCGCCGGAGACCGGGAACCTCTGCGCATTCACCTGATGGATGAGCTGCGTGGGCTGGATATTCTGCTGATGGTCGCTTACCATACCTTTTACATGGCAGGATGGGTCTTCGGATGGGAATGGGGGAAAACGCTCTTTTTCTTTTTCATGCCGGTTGCGCCCTTCTTTGCCGGAATTTTCATCTTTATCTGCGGCGTTTCCTGCCGCCTGTCCCACAATAACTGGAAAAGAGGCGGTCTGCTGGCCCTGCTGGCGGCAGGCGTGTCGCTGGTTATGTGGCTGGCCGATCTGACACAGATCGTCCCCGGTCAGGCCATCTGGTTCGGCATTCTGCATTTCCTCGCGGCGGCTATCCTGCTGTTCGCTTTGATACGGCCTCTGCTGGATCGCCTTTCTCCCTGGTGGGCTATTCCGGCATGCGTGCTTCTGTTCGTCCTCACCTGCCACGTTCCCGTACAGGAGGGCGGTTATCTGGGCCTGTCCGGTCTTTGGGAATATCCAATCCCCTCTTTTCTCACCGACAGGGTCTGGCTCTATCCGCTGGGCTTTGGCTCTGTACCCAGCTCCGACTATTTTCCGCTGATTCCGTGGATTTTCTGCTTTCTGACGGGAAGCTTTGTGGGAAGGTGGGCGGAGCAGCAGCGTCTTCCCCGGTGGCTGTACCGCCGACGGGTGCCCTTTTTCTCCTTTGTAGGAAAACACACCCTGCTGATCTATCTTTTTCATCAGCCCGTCGCCTATGCGCTGTGCTTTGCTGTCACAGGGGCGCTTTCCCTGTTTGCGGGTCAGCCATGACGCCTTCCATTCCCGGTATTGGAAAGAGGCCGCCTTTTGCAGAAGGCGGCCTCTTTCCAACGAGACGTTAGGCATTTTATCCGGCACGGCGGCGGAACAGCGCATTGGCGGCGCCCGAACGGTACAGCGCGGTATGCAGCAGCAGGCCGCAGCCGGTACAGGCGACCAGCTGACCCGCGCCGACGCACAAAATATTGAACCACACCAGCGGCAGGGTCACCGGGGAGTAATAGGCAACCGCCAGCTCCGGCCCCACCACCGCTGCGTTGATAAGCACTGGCGGAAGGGTGGACAGAAGCGGTACTCCCTTTACCGTGATTCCGCGCAGCCGCCGCGTAAGGACGGCAGCTGCCAGAGTGGCCAGCGGACCGAGCAGTAAATCCAGCGCTCCCGCAGGATTGGCGCCGGACATCAACCCAAACAGATTGGAAACCAGACAGCCCACCGCCAGCCCGGGAACCGCGGCCGGCGTGAAAACAGGCAGAATGGTCAGCATTTCCGAGAGGCGGAGCTGTATGGGGCCAAAGGCCGCCGGCGCAATCGCTACCGTCAGGGCCACATACAGGGCCGCGATCAGGCCGCCCTCCACCAGCAAGCGCAGGGAATATTTTTCTTTCATGCTATTCTCTCCTTAGTTTTGATTGGCGCGGCAAAGCCGGCCGGTCAGGATGGTTACGAACTGACCAGAGTCTCTGCAAAGACTCCGCCTGTATCATACACCCGACGGACGACAGCGGTCAAGCCAATTTGGCGCTTTACGGGAACGCTGCTTTGTACTATAATAAAAAGACAACCATCCCATTCAAAGGAGCGGTGCCTCATGCCGGAGCAGGAGCTGGACGAGCTGCGGGACGCAGTAGCGGCCTGTGCGCATCCCGACCGAATTTTTTTATTTAATGAAAAGCGCGGACTGGACGGCCGCCTTTCGTCGGTAAAGCTATGTGTCGTGGCGCCGTGCGCTTCCCCCCGGGAGCTGGAACGCTCCCTCTACCTCCAGATCGAGTCTTCCCTTCCCTTTGATGTGCTGTGCTACCGGCCGGAGGACTGGGAGCGTCTGTGCGCGGACGGGGACAGCTTTGCCGCCCGTATCTGCCGGTCGGGGAGGCTGCTGTATGAGAAATAGCCGCCATTCGGAGGACAGCCGCCTGTATTTCGACTGGCTGGAAATCGCCGCCTCGGATCTGCTGGCGGCCCGGCTGCTGACCGGGAAAAAGCAGTGCCTGGAAATCGCCGGCTTTCACTGCCAGCAATGCATGGAAAAGGCCTTTAAGGCCTATCTGATGTTTACCGGCTCAGGACTGGTGGACGGGCACAACCTGACCTGGCTGTGCCGCCAGGCGATACGGCGCGACGACGGTTTTTCCTCATTTATGGATATCTGTGCCGGTATGAACCGATTATATATTGAGACCCGCTATCCCTCCGACGATGGGGAACGGCTGGAGCCGCCGGAGGCGGAACACTTCTGCCGCGCAGCGGGAGAGCTGTATGATTTTATCTGTGACCGTGTGTACCGCCACGCGGACATGGAAGCGGACTGACTTTTTGCCCGCCGTCCCCGCTCCCTGCCGATACCCGGGAGGGCGGGCATCTGTTTGAAAGGACGAGACCTTTATGCTTCTTCGACACAAAACAGCGGCGCTTCTGACCGGCGCCATCCTTCTGACATCCCTTTCTTCCTGCAAAAACCCCTCGCCGGTCCCCGACCCGGGTCCGCAGAACGTCACGACCACTACCACCGAAGGGACGGCTGCCACGGAGCCCTCCGCCCCGGAGAAAGACCGCAATCCCCTCACCGGCGAAGCGGGATATACCGGTCCGGAAAACGGGCGTCCTGTCGCCATCATGATACCCAACGACAAAACCGCACGTCCTCAGGTGGGGCTGGAGCAGGCCGACCTCTATGTGGAGGCAGAAACCGAGGGGGGGATTACCCGGATTATGGCGGTGTTCCCTGATGTGTCCCGCGTACCCGACCGACTGGCTCCCATCCGCAGCGCCCGCACCCCCTTCCTGATGCTGGCTCAGTCTCTGGATGCTCTCTATGTCCACTGGGGCGACAGCGTCGCTGCCCGTGACCGCTTTAATACCACCGGCATGGATCACATTGACGCCATGCGCGTGAACGACGGCACCTTCTGGCGGGACGCCGAGCTGAAACGCACCCGCGATACCGAACACAGCTCCATGACCGGAGGGCCGAAGCTCGCCGCCCACATCGCCAAAAAAGGGCTGCGCAGCACGACCGCCGTCCCCTCCCCCTTTTCCTTTGGGGAAAGGGAGGGAACCGGGGCCGGTCAGCGTGTCCAGGTCAATGTTTCCCCCTCCCGCCCTGTCGTGTTTGAATACGATGCGGAACAGGGCGTCTATCGAAAGTACAACGGTACACTGGATAACCGGGAATCGCACAGCACCACGGCAGGTATTCAATTGGCAGCGGCCAATGTCCTGCTGATGAAAGCGGAAAAATATCAGGAAAACGATGTGACCATCGGCTTTCGCCTGACAGCGGGCGACGCGGTGATGTGCTCACGCGGCGCCAGCCGCCCTGTTCGATGGACCCGCACCGATAACCAGCTGAGCTTTACCGAGGCAGACGGCTCCCCTCTGCTTTCAGCGGAAGGGAAAACCTATATCTGCCTGATCTCCCTGGACAGTCGCATCATTCTGGAATAACCACGGCCGTCTGTATGAGAAGGGCTCCCGGCAGAAATGCCGGGAGCCCTGATAAAAAAGACCTTCCTGTTTTCAGACCTCGGTCTGCCTGGTCATGAATAATACTCCAAGAGTGCCCGGGCCGCAGTGGGCAGAAATGGTGCAGCCTGCACGGGTGACGAAAATCTCCCGAAAATCTGCCAGCTCCTCCACCAGCCTCCTGACCATGGCAATGCGCTCCTCGGAGATACCCGAATGAGTGATAAAAACCCGGTCGTTTTTCAAATCGCCGCGCCCGGTCAGCTTATCCCTCACATATTGCTCCAGCGCCTTGTCCAGCGACCCACGGTATTTTTTCCCTACGCTCATCGTTCCATCGGCGTTGTTCACCTCAATGCAGGGCTTGAGCTGCAGGAGGTTCGCACCCAGCCGGGCAAGCGCGGAGCAGCGGCCGCCCTTATGGAGAAATTCCAGCGTGTCGATCACAAAGCTGGCGTGACAGCGCGCGGTCAGCTCCTGCACCTCCTGCGCAATCTGTGCCGCCGGCATGCCCGCTGCGATGCGTTCTGCCGCCTCAATCACCGCCAGACCGGAGCCAGTGGACAGATTGCGGCTGTCAATGGCGTAAACACCCGTCATGCTCTCCGCTGCCATACGGCAGTTCTGATAGGCCGCGGACAGCCCTGACCCCAGTGTCAGGTGGATGACCTCATATCCCTGGCTGGTCCACTGGCTGAAATATTCGGTATACTCGGCGGCGTTGATGGCGGCGGTTTTGGGCAGAATTTTTCTTTCCCGGTACACCTCATAAATACGGTCGGGCGTCAGATCCACTCCATCGCCATACTGCCGGCCATCCAGAATCACATGGAACGGGTAATACTGCACATCGTAGCGCGCCCGCAGCTCGTCGCCCAGATCACAGGTACTGTCGGCGCTCAAAATGATACGGCTGCTCAAAGCTCTTCCCCCTTTTCTTGTCGATGGTACCCCTGATGAAAATCCCCGTCCTTGGCTTTGTCAGGGGATGATTATATGTTAGGATAGCACAGGCCGCCGTCTTTTTCAACAGCGAATCGGCGGCCGGAGTCCGGCGGAAACCCTGTCAGACCCGCCGGCAAAAACGGACAGTCTGTTCCTCCATGGATATTTTCTCTGCCCGGCAGCCGCATTCGATCCATTCCTTTTTGTCTTTCAGGAAAGAGCGAGCAAAGGGCGGCGTACTGGCTCATGTCTCCCTCCCATTCCCTGATCAATCGTTTAATTGGCAGCGCTTACCCTGCAGGGCGTTTCAGGACAAAAGGGGGGCTTATCCCCTGACGCTGCTGCGATATTTCGGCAGACGAAGACTTCGTAAAAAAGCCTCCGGTCCCTTCTGAGAGACCTTTGGCTTTCCTCGTCTCATGGCCCGAGCTCGTGGGGAGAGCCGGGTCATGCCTCATCCTTCCCCAGCTCCTGCCTGAGCGGGAGAAAGGAGGCTCCATTCCATGAAGGATGGTTTTCTTCGCGTGGCGGCGGCAACGCCCCATATCCGGGTTGCCGACTGCGAATACAATGCCACCCAGGTCCGGCAGCTGGTACAGGAGGCGCCGGCGGATACCACCCTGCTGGTGTTCCCGGAGCTGTGCCTGACCGGCTATACCTGTGGTGATCTCTTTTTCCAGCCCGCTCTGCTGAAGGGCGCAGAGCAGGCGCTTCAGCAGCTGCTGGCCGCCACGGTAGGCGTGGATGCCGTGCTGGTGATCGGCCTGCCGGTGGCTGCGCCGGCTGCCACCGGTACAGGCAAGCTGTACAACTGTGCCGCGGTATGCCAGCGCGGCGTCCTTCTGGGGCTTGTCCCCAAAACCCTCATCCCCAATTACGCCGAGTTTTACGAAGGACGGTATTTCTCCCCTGCACCGGAGAGGACGGAAACGATTCCCTTTGCCGGGCAGGAAGCACCGATGGGCGCCGGGCTGCTGTTTTCCTGCCGGACCCTCCCCGATTTTGTGCTGGGGGTGGAAATCTGTGAGGACCTGTGGGGGCTGGATCAGCCCTCCCGCCGGCTGGCGGAGGCGGGAGCCACCGTTGTCGCCAATCTCTCTGCCAGCGATGAGAGCATCGGCAAGGGTGAATACCGGCGGCAGCTGGTTTCCACCCAGTCGGCGCGCCTGCTCTGCGGCTATGTGTACGCCGACGCAGGGGCAGGGGAATCCTCCACCGACCTGGTTTTTTCAGGGCACAACCTCATTGCAGAGAACGGCGTTGTACTGGCGGAAAGCGACCGCTTCACCACCGGCCTGACCGCCGTCACCGAGCTGGATCTCTCCCGGCTGGTCTATGACCGGCGGCGGATCAATACCTTCCGTGGCGCTCCACCCCCACAGACGGTCTCCTTCGATCTGCCGCTTCATGAGCTGACGCTTACCCGCCCGATGTCCCCTCTCCCCTTTGTCCCGGCGGATACCGCCGCCCAGGCGCGGCGATGTGAGGAGGTGCTGACCATCCAGGCGGCCGGGCTGGAGCAGCGGCTGCGATGCACCGGCAGCCGCGCTGTGATTGGACTGTCAGGCGGGCTGGATTCCGCGCTCGCCCTGCTGGCGACAGTGCGGGCCTATAACCGCATGGCGCTGCCCCTGGCGGAAATTCAGGCGGTGACCATGCCCTGCTTTGGCACCACCGGCCGAACCCTGAACAACGCCCGCGCACTGGCGGCTGCCTGCGGCGTGTCTCTGACCGAGATCGTCATCGGAGACAGCGTGACCCGGCATCTGGCCGATATCGGCCACAGCGGTGCACCGGATGTCACCTATGAAAATGCACAGGCGCGGGAGCGCACCCAGGTGCTGATGGATATGGCCAACCAGTCGGGGGCGCTGGTGGTGGGAACCGGCGACCTGTCGGAGCTGGCGCTGGGCTGGGCCACCTATAACGGCGACCACATGTCCATGTATGGGGTAAACGCTGCGGTGCCCAAAACCCTGGTGCGGCATCTGGTGAAATATGAGGCGGAACGCTGCGGCGGGGCGCTGGCCGCCGCCCTGAACGATATCCTCGACACACCGGTGAGTCCGGAGCTGCTGCCGCCGGAAAACGGTGTCATCTCCCAGAAAACCGAGCAGCTGGTTGGCCCGTACGAGCTGCATGACTTCTTCCTGTATCACATGCTGCGTTTCGGCGCAGGGCCGTCCCGTCTGTACCGTCTGGCCAGACACGCCTTTGCCGGAAAATTTCCGCCGGAAGAGATCAAAGGATGGCTGCTGACCTTTCTCCGCCGTTTTTTCACCCAACAGTTTAAGCGCTCCTGTCTCCCTGACGGCCCCCGCGTGGGCAGCGTGTCCCTGTCGCCGCGTGGCGACTGGCGCATGCCCTCCGACGCAAGCGCCGCATTGTGGCTGGCTGAAGCGGAGGCTTTATAGGCACATGTCTCTGCGTTCACCTGCCGCCTGAAAAACGATGAATATGGGGCCAAAACGCCCCTCCCTCTTCTCTGGGCTACAGCCCGGACAGAGGGAGGGGCGTCTGTTTCTGACTGACGGGGATTCCCCTGATCCCATCGGCGGCAGAGCAGGCCTGCTACCGATGATCAAAAGAGCGGTTTGCCGCCTTTCCGCCGCCTGTGGCAGGCATCGGGGAAGCTCAGCGCCCCTTTTTGTTTTCCACCGCCGCGCCGATCAGGCCGGCAAACAGCGGATGGGGGCGGTTGGGCCGGGATTTGAATTCGGGGTGGAACTGGCAGGCGACAAACCAGGGATGCTCCGGAAGCTCCACCATCTCCACAATATGCTTATCGGGCGAGATACCGGCCAGCAGCAGACCGGCGTGCTCCAGTTCGTCGCGGAAATCGTTATTGAACTCATAGCGGTGGCGGTGGCGCTCATAAATCAGCTCCTCACCGTAAAGCTGATAGGCCTTTGACCGGATATCCAGCATACAGGGATAACGGCCCAGCCTCATGGTGCCGCCCAGCTGATCCACCGCCCGCTGGTCTGACATCAGATCAATCACGGGATGCGCCGTGGAGGAATCAATTTCCGATGAATGAGCGTCCGCATAGCCCAGCACATGGCGGGCAAATTCGATCACCGCCACCTGCATACCCAGGCAGATGCCCAGATAGGGGATTTGATTTTCGCGGGCATAGCGGGCGGCCTCGATCTTGCCGTCCACCCCCCGGGTCCCAAAGCCGCCGGGCACCAATATTCCGTTAACGCCGTCCAGCAGCGGGCCAGCAGTGGCGGGAGTGATGTCCTCCGCGTCGATCCAGCGGATCTCCACCTCTGCCCCGGAGGGAATGCCGCCGTGCTTGAGCGCCTCGGCGACGCTGAGATAGGCGTCGTGAAGCTCCACATACTTGCCGACCAGCGCAATGGTCACACAGATCGACGGATGGCGCAGACGCTCCACCATCTCGGTCCAGGCCGTCAGGTCGGGGACACGGCCCTCCAGGTCAAATTCCCGGCAGACGATATCCGCCAGCCCCTGCTCCTCCAGCGCCAGCGGGGCCTCGTACAGAAGAGGAACGTCGCAGTTCTCAATCACACAGTCCCGTTTCACATTGCAGAACAGGGCAATTTTTTCCTTCAGCTCGCGGCTGAGGGGCTGTTCCGCCCGGCAAACGATGATGTCCGGCTGAATCCCCAGGGACAGCAGTTCCTTGACCGAATGCTGGGTGGGCTTGGTCTTCATCTCCTGGGACGCGGCAATATAGGGAACCAGCGTCACATGCAAAAACAGACAGTTGCGGCGGCCGTTTTCAATCGCAAACTGCCGGATCGCTTCCAGAAACGGCAGCCCCTCAATGTCGCCCACTGTGCCGCCGATTTCCACAATATGGACATCGTACTTGTCTGCGTCCAGCGCGATGCGGCGCTTGATTTCATCGGTGATGTGCGGAATCACCTGTACGGTGCCTCCGTTATAATCCCCCTGACGTTCCTTTTGCAGCACATTCCAGTACACCTTTCCCGATGTAACTGAGCTGTTCTGGCTGAGGCTGACATCAATAAAGCGCTCATAATGGCCCAGGTCCAGATCGGTCTCCGCGCCGTCCTCCGTCACAAATACCTCGCCATGCTGGATCGGATTCATCGTACCCGGATCCACATTCAGGTACGGGTCCAGCTTTTTAACCGAGACGGTCAGCCCCCGACTTTTGAGAAGACGGCCAAGGGAAGCCGCTGTGATCCCCTTCCCCAGCCCCGATACCACGCCGCCGGTGACAAACACATATTTCGCAGCCATCGTTTACCCTCCTATACATCCTGGGACATTGGCAGCTCATCGGCGCACGGGAATCCCCCGCTGCGCCAGAAACTCCTTCAGCTCGCCAATGTCAATCTCATGATAATGGAACAGGGACGCCGCCAGCACCGCGTCGGCCCGCCCCTGTGTAAAGGCGTCGGCAAAATGCGCCATGGTCCCCGCGCCGCCCGATGCGATGACCGGGATACCCGCGCCGCCGGAAACCGCGGCGGTCAGCGCCAGATCGTAGCCCTGTTTGGTTCCGTCACAGTCCATGCTGGTCAGCAGCAGCTCCCCCGCGCCCAAAGCCTCGGCGCGTGCCGCCCATTCCAGCGCATCCAGCCCTGTATTGAGGCGGCCGCCGTGCTTGTACACATCCCAACCGGAGCCATCGGCACGGCGGCGGGCATCAATGGCCACCACCACGCATTGGCTGCCGAAGCGTTCCGCCGCCTCGGCAATCAGCTCCGGCCGGTCGATGGCCGCCGAATTGACCGCCACCTTATCCGCGCCCTGCCGCAGAATCGCGCGGAAATCCTCCACACAGCGGATACCCCCGCCCACCGTGAAGGGGATGGACAGCTGCTCCGCCACCCTCCCGGCCAGCGCCGCCGCTGTGGCGCGCCCTTCATGGGAGGCGTTGATATCAAGGAAAACCAGCTCGTCGGCGCCGGAGGATGAATAGGCGGCAGCGGTCTCCACCGGATCACCCGCATCCCGCAGACCGAGAAAGTTAACCCCCTTGACCACCCGGCCGTCCTTGATATCCAGGCAGGGGATAATGCGCTTTGCGTACAGGGAAACCACCGCCTTTTGCAGAATGAAATGGAAAAAATCCGTTCTATTGGGCCATCGCCGCAAAATTCCGCAGCAGCCGCTGGCCGTCCGCACCCGATTTTTCCGGGTGAAACTGTACCCCCATCACGGCGCCGCGCTGCACCATGGAGTGAAAGGGGACGCCGTATTCCGTCACGGCGAGCACATCCTCCTGTGCAGCCTCACAGGCATAGGAGTGGACAAAATAGGCATAGGGCTCCGTCGGAAGTCCCTCAAGCAGAGGGCTGTCCTTCCGGGGCTCCAGACTGTTCCAGCCCATATGGGGGACTTTCAGGCCGCAGTCGGGCAGACGGCGGACCCGGCCAGGGATCAGGCCCAGCCCCTCAATCCCCCTGCCCTCCTCGCTGCCGTCAAAAAGCGCCTGCATCCCCAGACAAATGCCCAAAAAGGGGCGGCCCGACCCCGCAAAGGCGCGAATGGCGGGAATCAGGCCGCTGTGCGCCATAGCCTCCATCGCACCGGCAAAAGCGCCCACACCAGGAAGCACCGCCCCCTGAGCGGCGGCAATTACAGCGGGGTCGCCGGTGATCCTGGCCGGTATGCCAAGCCGGGCAAACGCGAGCTCCACACTGCGCAGATTGCCCGCCTGATAATCAATAATGGCGATCACGGCGTCTCCCCCTTCTGTCAGCTTTCAAGCAAAACGGCGCGGCAGGAACCGCGCCTTTTCTATTCTATCATACCATCCGCAGGCAGGCGGGTCAAGAGCCGCCGCCAATTTTTCGGCAATTTCCGCCGTTTCTCCGGAGGACCGGCCACGGCTATGAGGCCCGCTTCCGTTTCCTCCACACAGCGCGTACTGCCGCCGCTGCGCCGATCACAATCAGCAGGGCTCCCGCTGCACACAGCAGGGAAGCCATCAGCGGGTCGCTCCAGAAGGAAGGGCGCTCCGGAATGACCGTGTAGGATGAGGAGGCAGAAAACCGCCAGGGTATGGGCATGGCCAGCAGCGCCGCGTCTCCCTCAAAGGTAAAGTCGCACTGAAGCGTGACCGTATATTCCCGAACCTCCCCGGGCTGCATGTTGGGGATCTCTATTTTCAGACCGTCTTCATCCGCGATATGGCTGTAAGCGCCGTCGTAAAGGATTCTCTCAGCGGGCGGTTCGGCCGGGGGAACTTCATCCGCCGCGGCAACCGTCGGCTCAGGGGATACCGCGTCCCCTGCCGCATCGGCGGGCGCGGGCTCCGCCGGGTCGGCCGAAGCGGAAGTCCCTTCTCCCGAAGAATCTCCGCCAGCCGTCTCCTCCCCGGTGATCCCGCTGCCGGGTTCCTCTTCGGTGGAGTTTCCTTCGGCGGGAACGCTGCTCTCCGTCTCTTCCGTAGCGGCCGCGGTGGAAAGAAGGGCGGCGATATCCTCCGCCGAAGCGGTCGCCCGTTCCCGCTCCGCCACGGTGATGCGCACATGACCGAGATAGGCCAGCAGCTCGTCATTGCCGTAGGGCAGGGCGATTTCCGTGAGAGACATCGAAGCGGTCCTCTCACCGTGATTGACCAGCCGCAGAATGCCGCCGGTCCGCCGCTGCCCCGCAGGAAGCTGCGGGTATTCCCAAAAGGCCGGTTCCTCCGGAACGGTCTGTGTCATTCCCACCTCCCCTTCGGTTATCAGAACAAAGGCACGCTGATCGTTGGGCTGGGCGGCGGCATGACCGCCCAGCAGGCAAAACAGGGAAAGAAGTGCCGCCAGACGAACCGCTGCTTTTCTCACTGGTCTTCCTCCCCCTTTTCCTTCGCATTCCGCTCTTCGCCGGCGGACCCAGCATCAGCTTCACCGGCGGAGCCTCCTGCCGCTTCATCAGCAGGTGCCTCAACGGGGCGGTCCGCTCCCTCGTCAGCAGCTTCACCGGCGGCTTCTCCGACAGGGTCCTCAGCCGTTTCGTCCGGAGGATCATCCTCTCCCGGCGGTCTTCTCCGCCGGTTTTCGTACACATTGCTCACCGCCGTCAGTCCCACAAACACGACGATCAGCCCTCCCAGGGTATACACTCCCCAATAGGGCAGACCCATCAGCGTCCCCGTTCCCGCAGCGGTGGTTGCCGTGGCAGACGGCGGGGCAGTAGTATAGGAGGGCGCGGTGGGAAGATAGGGCTCGGCCGGGGCGGGAAGCGCCGCCCCTTCGGCCAGCGGGTCCACGCCACCCGCCAGCATACGCACCTGATCGGCCGACAGAGCGAAATCGTACAGCGCCGCGTCGTCAATCAGTCCATGGAACATGCCGCCCTCCCACAGGGAACCGTTGCCGATGATAAACCGGCTGGAGAGAAGCTCGTTGGCTCCCATCAGAAGGCCCTGCCGGAACCAGACCCTGCCGTCCAGATAGACCAGCAGCTCCTCCGCCGTGAAGACAAGGGCGACATGATGCCACTCATTGAGGGGAATGCCATAAGACTCGCTGTCCTGGACGGCGGGATTAAACAGCTGAATTTTCAGGCCGTCGCCGCCATCCTTATAAAAGTCGAGATAGACGCCGTCGAGAATCCTCCCCTCCTCATCGGGGGCGCTGTCATCGCGGGCGTGAGGCGCCAGACTGACCCAGGAGGTTCCCCGCCGGTTGGTCATGGTAAACAGACGCTGGGCATGAAAGGAGGAATCGACCCCCTCCACCGGCCCCTTCCAGTACATCCAGGTGGCAAAGCTCAGCTGCGGGCTGGACAGCTGCATGGTGTCCCCCACCTGCAAATACTGCGATTTCCCATCCAGCGCTACCGCCTTGCCGCTGCGCCCCTCATCGGTCCAGGTCAGCTCCGACAGCGCTTTTTCCTCCCCGCCGTCATAATAGGCCACATAGGGCGACGGCGGGGCGTCCGGCTCCGATACCACCGACAGACGGCCGTTCGTATACCCCTCCAGCGCTGCGGCGGGCGGAGCAGTGGTCAGGATCAGCGCGGCAAAAGCGGCGGCTGTCAAAAGCCCGCGGCTTACCCGCAGGTGCTGCTTCATCGGTCTCCATCCTTCCTACCATTGATTGACAGGGAAAAAACGCGCCTGCCGGCGTTTTCGGCGATATCCTGCGGCCCTGCCGCCCGCGGCCTTCCCCCGCTGCGTGAACGTCCGCGTCACAGGTTTCCGGTCAGGGTCATCAGCGCCGCCAGCGCCGCCAGCGGGGCCGTCTCACAGCGCAGAATCCGTTTGCCCAGGGTCGCCGCGCGCGCGCCGCGTTCCTTCAGCGCCTCCACCTCTTCCGGCTCAAACCCGCCCTCCGGCCCGATAAACAGCGACAGGCCCCGCGTCTGAGGGGTCACCAGCGCGGACAGTGGCTCCCCTCCGCCCTCGTAGCACACGATGGAGGGCAGTCCGGCCGCCGTCATATCCTCCAGCGCCCGCCGCCAGTCAAGCGGAGAATGGACAGGCGGCAGCATTCCGCGGCCGCACTGGCCGGCCGCCTCATCAGCGATCCGCTGCCACCGGGCCTGCTTTTTTTCCTCCCGGCCGGACAGACGCGCCACACAGCGGGCGGTTTCCACCGGCACAATCCGGGAAACCCCCAGCTCCACCGCCTTTTGGATGATCCACTCCATTTTATCCGCCTTGGGAAGTCCCTGGTAAAGGGTGATTTTCACCGTGGGCTCGCATACCGTGGGCGTGCGGTAAAGCACCCGGAGCTCCACCAGCTCCTCACCAAAGCCGGTGATCTCGCAGAAATAATCGTTCCCCGCCCCATCGCACAGGGTCAGGCGGTCGCCGCACCGCATCCGCAGGGCCCCGCGAATGTGGCGGGCGTCAGCCCCCGTGACCGGCACGCGGGCCGGAGTCGCCTGTTCTCCCTGAACGGGGGCCGCCGTCGCCAGAAGGGCGAGGTCCAGAAAAAAGCGCGGCATGTTCATCCTCCTGTTTCCGGTTGGATTTCACCGGCGGCAAGCAGGTCCTTCACAATCTCGGCCGCCAGCAGCAGTCCCGCCGCCGCGGGGACAAAGGAGACACTGCCCGGAACCGGCCTCGTCCCCGGTGCAGAGGCTGGTTCCGGCGTCGAGGTCAGGGCCGGTTCATCGGAGCAGACCACCTTCATCCCCGGCAGATGGCGGCGGCGCAGCTCCCGACGCATGACACGGCACAGCCCACAGCCCTCCGTGTCGAAAATGTCCTTCACCCGAAAGCGGGAGGGGTCCAGCCGGTTGCCGCAGCCCATCGCACTGATGAGCGGAATGCTCTCCTGTACACATTCCTCCCGCAGCGCCAGCTTGGAGGAGACCATATCAATACAATCGGCTACGTAATCACAGCCGCAAATCAGGCCGGCGCCCTCCCCTTCTGTACCGCCGGGGGCGGCAGGACGATAGAACAGCGTCTCCGCCCGCACCTCACACTCAGGGCAGATATCCCGCACCCGCCCGGCCATCACCTCCGCCTTGGAACGGCCCAGTGTAGAGCGGAGGGCGACCAGCTGCCGGTTGAGATTGGTAACATCCACTGTATCTCCGTCCACCAGTACCAGACGGCCGATCCCGGCGCGGGCCAGCGCCTCCGCCGCCCAGGAGCCGACGCCGCCCAGCCCAAACACCGCCACCGCCTTCCGACTCAGGAGAGAAACGCCCTCCTCCCCCAGCAGCAGGGCGGTCCGCGCCGTCCAGCGTTCTTCCGCTTGCACGAAATCCCTCCCCCTCTCTGCCGGCCGCCGTTTTGCCCCGGCGGCCTGGCTTTCTGTCCAATCGACTATTCTTCTCCCCGCTGCCGGGCAGTCAGACACAGCCAGCCGCCATGCTCCCGCCGGGCCGTGACCGTAAAGCCGCAGGCCGACAGAACGCCGATTACCTCGTCCTCCCTCGTGTCGATAATGCCGGACACAATATACGTCCCCCCGGGCCGGAGAAGACGTGGTATGCCGGGGGAAAGGCTCACAATGGCATCCGCCACAATGTTCGCGGCCACCATATCAAACGTCCCCTGCACCGCTGTCGCCAGATCCCCCTGAAGCACAGTAAAGCGGGGCGGCTCAAAACCGTTGAGAGCGCCGTTTTCTGCCGCGGTTTTGACCGCCAGCGGGTCGATGTCCACTCCCACCGCCCTGCCGGCTCCCAGCAGGAGGGCGGCGATGGACAGAATGCCGCTGCCACAGCCCACATCCAGCAGAGAGAGGCCGGGGCGCACCTGCTCCTCCAGCGTTTCCAGCACCAGTCGGGTGGTATCGTGCCCGCCGGTGCCGAAGGCCATGCCCGGATCAATGGACAACACCTGTCTGCCGCCGGGATCCCCTGCCGGTTCCCAGGTGGGGCGGATCAGCAGGCGCTCTCCCACTGGCAGAGGCTTGAAATACTTTTTCCAGTTGTTGGCCCAGTCGGATTCCCGCACCGCATTCGCCGCCAGCTCGTGACCGATTCCCTCTGCCGCAAGACGTTCCCGCAGATAGGCCATCGCCTCTGCGGGGTTGTCCTCCGGACTGATATACAGATGAATCAGAGAACGGGTGCGATCCCGCGCCAGCAGCTCTTCGTCAATCAGGTCAATGTGGGCGATCTCCCGCGCGCCCTCCTCCAGGTCGCTGTAGTCCTCAATATAAATGCCATAGGGCACCGCCATATTGGCGATAGCCGCCGCCCGCTCGGTGTCGGCGGCGGGCACCGTGATACACAGCTCGGTCCAGTCCATCTTTCTTCTCCCCCTGCATGAAGCGGAAGCCTCCGTCCCGCTTATTCCCCGGCCAGATACCCTTCCAGCGCCGACCGGTCCAGACCCTCCCACCGGGTCATAAAGCCTGCCAGCAGTCCGGCAATGCGGCGGCAGCCACCTGCCTGGTCGCTTTCAATGTTCAGCGGCATCACCGGATCATGGACGCTCAGCCGTAGCAGCAGCCAGCCGTCGCCGTCCGCCGGGCCAAAAGAGAGGCGCACCCCTTCCCGGCTGTCGTCGGCCACCTCCCAGCCCCGCTCCCGCGCATAGCTCTCCAGTCCGGCGATGACGGCGTTGCCGCAGGCGGCAAAATCCGGCTCCCGGATGGGGAAACGCAGTTCAACGCCCTCGGCCGGTTCGGCCAGCGCGTCGATCAGGCTGTCCAGCGTCCGCCCCTCTTTCCGCAGCCGGGCGGCCCGGATAATCAGCCTGGTGGCGAGATAGGCGCCGTCATCGAGAAAATAATTGTCCCGCAGCGCCGCATGACCGGAGGTTTCAATGGCGAGCGGACAGCTTTCGCCGGCGGCGTTGAGGCGGATTCCCTCGTCGATTACATTTTTATAGCCGCGCTTAAAGCGGCAGTGACGGCCTCCCAGCGTCTCTTCAATAAAGGCCTTCAGCCCGCGGGAGGTGACCGAATCGGTCACAATGGTGCCGCCGGGGACATCCTCCAGCGCGACGGCGGCGGCGAGAGCGACCAGCCGGTTGCGGTTGATCTCCCGTCCGTCGGGCCCCACCAGCCCCGCACGGTCCACATCGGTATCAAAAATAACGCCCAGATCCGCCCCGTGCCGCCGGACCGCCTCACAGACGGAGTCCATCGCTTCCGGGTCCTCCGGGTTGGGGATATGGTTCGGAAAACGGCCGTCCGGCTCCAAAAACTGACTGCCGGTCACCTCTGCGCCAAGAGGCTCCAGCACCTGTCCGGCATAAAAGCCGCCTGCGCCGTTGCCTGCATCTACCACAATATGGAAGCCGTCCAGGGGACGCTCGCCAGCCCCCACCCCCTCCACAATCAGGGTACGCAGCCGGGCGGCATAGCGGGACATGTATTCCACTTCCTCCACCCTGCCGGCCGCAGCGGGCGGGGCGGCAGACTCCTGTGCATGGGTCAGAATCGCTTCAATGTCCGCGCCCTCCAGCCCCCCCTCCGGCACAAAGAATTTCAAGCCGTTGCGCTGCCAGGGATGGTGGCTGGCCGTGATCTGTACCGCTCCGTCGCAGCCGAGGTCCACGGTGGTCATAAACATGGCGGGGGTGGAGGCCATCCCGCAGTCCAGAACATGCGCTCCCCCCGCCGTCAGGGCGTGGACGACGGCGTCCCGGATACGGGGGCCGGAAAGGCGGCTGTCCCGTCCCACTGAGACGGTCAGCTCACCGGCGGCACAGCCGCGGCGCTCCGACAGCCAGAGCAGAAATCCGGACGCCATCCGTTCCACCGCCTGATCGGTCAGGGTCACCGGCTCCCCCGCCGCCCCCTCCATCGCGCAGCCGCGGATGTCGGTGCCGCTTCGGAAGGCCTTCCATTCAGCATTCAGCATATTGACAACGTCCTCCGTTTTTGTTAAGGTCAAGGTACATTATACCGGCTGGACAGGGCTTTGTCATCTTTTTCTCTTCGCCGCATTGTAAATATTTTGTGTCTTTTCAGCCTGGGAACGACCAAAAAGGACGCCGGAGGGTGGAGAGGACGGGAAAAGGGAAAATTTTTGTCTCTATAAAAAATTAGCGGTTGCTTTTTTTCGGAAGGAATGCTATTATAATAGACACGTTCCTGCTTCGGCGCCCTTGTACCGGAGCAGCGGGCAGGATGAGCAGAGGAGGTGTGACCATGCCCAATATCAAATCCGCCAAAAAGCGCGTCAAGGTCATCGCTGTCAAAACAGCCCGGAACAAAGCGGTTCGTTCCGCTCTGAGGACCGACATTAAAAAGGCGAACATCGCGATTGAGTCCGGCGCAGCGGACAAAGAAGAAGCCGTGAGGATCGCCATTAAAAAAATCGATCAGGCTGTGGCGAAGGGACTCCTGCATAAGAATACCGCCGCCAGGAGAAAGTCCGCCCTCGCTAAAAAAGCCCGCGCATAAAACGGCTGGCAGACGCGACGATGCAAAGACTTGGAGGATGACGCTGTGCGTCTGTCCTTTCGGGTCTTTTTTCGTTATACGACCTCCCGGCCCGCTTTATCGAGAGGAGAGATGACCCTATGGCCGACACCACCATTAAAAAAGGCCGCATGGGCTGGATTCTGGCAGGCGGCCTCGGCCTGCTTCTGCTGGCCCTCCTGGCGGCGTCCGTCATCCTGTGGAGACAGTTGGAGGAATCCCGGCAGCGCGAATATATAGCGGAGGGCCGCACTGCTCTGGTGGCCGCACAAACCATCGCCGCCAGAGAATTCGCTCTCACCGGCGAAACGGAGGGGATCGAGGCTGCGATTCAGCATTCCTTTCGTCAGGTGGCCGGCGACGGTGTGCAGGTCGTCCGGATTGAGAGTGCCATGCCTGACGAAAACGGCCGCCTCACCCGCTTTGTCTGTCAGGTGAGCAGGAGCTCCGGCCGCCTTTACCGGGTCACCATCAACCCCGTAAGCGGCGACGCCGTCTGTGAACGGGAAACGGCTTCAGCCGAATGATCCTCATCATAAAGGGCCGCAGGAAGCTCTTACAGAAGGACTCTGCATATCTTTCCGGGTTGTCCTCCGCCTTTCATCAGCGAAAGAACGCGGGAAAGCCCGTCAAAAATTTCAATGGACCGGGGAGAAACGATTTTCATGCTGGAAAAAGGTAAATTTATTGTATTTGAAGGTCTGGACGGCTGCGGAAAAACGACGCAGCTGAAGCTGCTTCAGGAGCGGATGTCCACCATCTGCCGCGAGCGCAAATGCTTTGAAACCCGTGAGCCCAGTGATAGCGTCCCCGGCCTGATCTGTCGGGGAATCAGCAAGGAATCTATTTTTGTCGAGCCGGAGACAGAGGCCCTTCTGTATGCCGCCGACCGCAACGAGCATGTCCTGAAAGAGCTTCTCCCCCAGCTGAACAGGGGCAACCATGTGCTGTGCGACCGCTATTATTTTTCCAATTTTGCCTATCAGACGCTGTCCTCCGACATGGAGCGTCTGCTGGCGTATAACCAGCCGGCCATGGAACGGCTGAGAGCTGACGTCACCATTTTCATCGACGTTTCTCCGGAGGAATGCGAGAAGCGCCGTTCGCTGAAGCGGGCCTCCAAGGAGCTGTATGAAAAGGTAGAACAGGCGAAAATTATTCGGGAAAACTATTTTGCCGCTTTTGAGCGGCTGAAGGATAGCGAGCGGGTGGAGGTGATCAACGGCGAGGGCAGCGTCAGTCAGATTTTTGAAAATATCTGGCTGAGACTGGTAAAAGATGTATTTGACCAGGATGATCTGCTGTGAAGAACCACGAAAACCGGGTAGCAAAAATTTTGCCGGTATTTCTATAAACCAACAATGGCAGCCCTGGCTTTTGGGGATAAAAACAGGGACGCGTTCTCGTCTGCCTTTGTCTCCCTCTGTCGAAAAGCGCCGAAGGACCTGACAGCGGAACGCCTGAAAAGGGCCGGCGCCGATGTTCGCTATTTCGGCGCTCTCCTTTCCGATTCTGCCGACAGCATCATCAAAAGCCGGTTTACCATCATCCAATGGGATTCCCATTCCGCCCGCCTGACCTATCCCAAGGAAGATCAGGTCTATCACTATAATTGGGAGTACGCCGCCGGAGACCCTGCGACAGACCTGGCGCAGGATTTGATCCGCCTGCTGATCAAACTGGTGCCCGAGGAGAACCGCAAGCTTCATCCGGCAGAGCAGCCCCAGCCTCTTTTGCCAAATACATAAAAAGGGAGAACCGCCCACCGGATATCCGGCGGGCGGTTCTCCCCTTATCGGCGCCAATGCCCTCATCTCAGAGACGGGCAGCCGCAGACCGGCGCAGAAAGGCCTCGCTTTTCCGAAGCTTTTCAATGGGACCCGGCTTCGCCCCGGCTTTCCATCCGCAGTAAAATGGGACGGAGCTTTTTCGCCAAAAAGGCAGCCGCTGCCATTTTAATAAAGTCGCCGGGCAGAAAGGGAATCACGCAGGCCATCAGCGCACGCCAGAGCCCCACATGCACCGATACCATATACCAGGCCGTTCCCAGGATAAAATAGGTAAGCATCCCCGCCAGCATGGCGGCAAAATACAGAAGAATTTTGTTATTTCGGTTGAATTTTTCAATCAGCAGGCCGGTGATAAACGCCGCCGGTATGTAGCCAATAATATAGCCGCCAGTCGGACCGAACAGCGCGCCGAGCCCGCCCCGGAATCCGGCAAAAACGGGAACACCGACGGCCCCCAGAACCGCCCACACGGCAAAGCTCAGCGGGCTGAGCTTTGATCCCAGCAGCGCCCCGGCGCAAAACACAGCGAAGGTGGCCAGATTGATCGGAACCAGCCCCAGACCGATCGGTATACTGATCTGCGAAAGGACAGCGGTCAGTGCCGCGAACAGAGCGCACAGCACCATTTTACGTATGGTTGTTTTTTGCATGGCAACAGCCTCCAGACAAATTGTGTGACCTCCATACCGTTACCGCGCCGCATCATCCGTCTTTTCGCCGGTCTTTTGCGGAGAGGAAAACAGGTCTAATGGAAAAGCCCGGAGATCAGTATACCATAAACAGCACGAATTGTCACCTATTTTTTAAAAAATAGGTGACAATTCGTTTTTTCTGTCAACAAATGTTGGACTGATGCTGACCTCGCCTGACGAAAGTGTTTGCTTTTTGCCGTCCGGTGTCTGAACAATCAAGCTCCCTTTTTCGGTAATATTCAGGGCCGTTGCTTCATACTGATCCCTGCCCTGTTTGACGATAATCCTCTGCCCCAGTATGAAAAGCCGCTCTTTGTATCGCCTGAAAAGCTCCTTCCCCTCCCCTGCCCCGGAGAAGAGAACCCGGTTTAAAATTTCAGCTGCCAGCCGGTTTCTTGTCACGGGTGCGCCGCCCTCCGGATAAAGAGAACCGGCCGTTTCTCTCAGCTCCTCCGGAAAATCCTCCTGTCTGGTGCAAACATTGAGGCCAATGCCAAGAATGATCTCTGACAAACTGCGGCTTTCCAGATCGGTGATTGCCTCTGTGAGGATGCCGCCGACCTTTTTCCCTTCTAAAAAGAGATCATTGACCCATTTAATAGCCAGCTTTAGTCCGTACAGACTCTCAACCGCCTCACAGACACACACGGCGGCATGGAAGGTAATATCGGTCGGGCTGCTGAAATTCATCTCTTCAGCGCGCAGGACAATGCTCAGGTAGAGGCCGCTGCCCGGAGGAGAGAAAAAGGCCCGCCCCTGCCGTCCTCTTCCGCCGGTCTGGCCGTCGGAAAGGATTACCGTTCCATGGACGGCCCGGTTAACCGCCTGCGCTTTTGCCTCCCGGTTGGTGGAATCCATGGTGGGGTACACATAAATATTTTCCGCTGCGTCAGCAAACAGCAGAAACGGTTTGATCCCCTCAGCAGAGAGAATATCATTCTCTCCGGTGAGACGATATCCCCTTTTGGTGACCGCCTCGATCTGGTAGCCCTCTTCCCGCAGCTCCCGGATTGCCCTCCAGATCATATTGCGGGAAAGGTGCAGCGCTCCGGCAATCTCTTCCCCTGATATACTGTTTCCTCTGTTCTTTTCCAAAACCTCCAAAACCAGCCGTTTGGTTGACATGGCATTCATCCTCGTTTTTTCTGAATTATACCGCCTGAGGCATGCGTCTGTGTTCTGAAACGCCCCTGCCCTGGGTCTGTTATCGCCGGAACTTCCTTTGGCAAAAAAGACAGGCCTTTCGTTTTAACCTATCATACCCACCAGCAATTTTCAAGAGGTCTTTGATAAAATCGGGCCTTCCCCCTTTCGTGCCGGATGCCGCTTAAGTCCCCGCATGCAGAGCGAAACAGACCTCTGTGCTGCCTGTTCTTGAAAAGGAACACAAAAGCTGGTATATTAGTTGTATCAAAAATCGGCGGCAAAGGCCGCGGGAAATCTGCCGGAGAGTTTGGGACGGAGGATGGAGACCATGGAGGAAAAAGTCAACGCTCAGGAAAAGCGTGGAAGGAAATGGTATTGGCTGCTGGTTCTGCTTCCCGTCCTTCTGATTTTGGCCGGTGCGGCGGTATGGGCGGCAGGGACGTTTTTCGGTCTTTCCCGCCTTCCGGTCCCGAATAACGTATCGGCCGAGAATGTCGGCTTGCATGAGCTCCGGATTTCCTGGGACAGCTCCCCCAAAATTCAACAGTATCAGGTGATTCTGTCAACGGAAGAATTCACCCGGGAAAAACTGATCGAAAACGGCTGGCAGGATGGGCCCTATGACGTTTCCATCGTTGAAAATGCCGCCGAAATCACCATTCATTCGCTCCTGCCGGATACGGATTACTACATTGCCGTCGCTGCCTGCCGCGAGGGAAAGGAGAAAATCACCTGCTCAGATCCCAGCGAAACGGTAAAAATTCACACTTCGTCATTGGAGGTGGGAAGAGTAGCGGATTTAACCGCAGAGGAAGTAACGGACCGGCAAATAAAATTAAAATGGACGGATTGGACCACCAGCGAAAAAAATCAGGATCATACGGATATTGACATCACCTATACCCTGCTCTGTACAGCGCTGCCGACGGAAAATTCGACAGAAGCGGATAGGACAATCATCCAGGAAGCTCTCCGGGAGCCGGCATACATCATCACCGACGCCGCCCCTTTCACCCGATATGCTTATACGGTGGTGGCAAACGCCCTGATAGACGGAAAAGCGGTCAGCGGGGAAAGCAGCGAAGTACTGGAGGTGCTGACAAAGCCGGAGGCCGTTGCCGGCCTTGACGCCAGGGCCGACGGAACCTCCTCCCTGGCCGTCACATGGAAGCCATACGAGCTGAACCCGGGGACAGAGGCGGTCGTTACCTATTCCCTCTATGGCTCTGACCAGGAGGATGCCGAATTTACCCTGCTGGAAGAGAATATGACCGATACCGCCTATACAGAAACCGGGCTGACAGGAAATCAGACCAGGTATTATTACGTCGTCGCCCATATCCTTCTGGAAGGTGAAAAATACGCCGGTATGGCCTGCCAGCCCGTATCCGCGACAACAAATCCACCTGTTACAGCGCCCCCCTCCCCGCCGGCGCCCCCCCATCCTCCGGAAACAGTTCACCGTCCGGCGGCGCCACTGAAGGCAAATACGCTCAGGCCCGAACGGTCTCACAGCAAATCGCTGCCGGTATCACCGGGAACAGCGATCTCGAAAAAATATCCCAGGCCGCCAGCGCCGTTGCTGGATACTGTGCAAACGCCTCCTATACCACCAATGGTTCAGACTATGCGACGGCCTATGGCGTCTTTATCAAGGGGGAATATTCCTGCGCGGGAGCAACGCGCGCGCTGGGTATGGTATTGGAGTGCATGGGTTATTCCTGGCAGCACGCCAATGAAAATCAATGGACGCATCAATGGGTGATTGTGACGATGGATGGAGAGCCGGGATGGGGCGACGGACAGATCGGCTGGGCCGGCTATGGAACGCATCCCCTCGCCTGATACCGCCCCGATACATTCTTTCCCCTTCCGCCGATTTCTCCGCCAGCCTGGTGTTCTGTCTCCTACCGTCTGTTTCCGGCTTCAAAATAGGCCCGCCGGTCCAAAGGCACCGGATGTTCCCTCGCCGACAGGCGAAAGAACATCCGGTGTTTGTTTGATAGGGGAACTCCAGGTTCACTCCGACTCCGTCAGCAGCCTTTGCAGCAGCACAGCGATGACACGGGGATTTCCCTGTCCGCCGCTTTCCCGGATGGTCAAACCAATCAGCTGCTGAAGGGCCTGTGTTTTTCCCCGACGATAGTCAGCGGCTGCCGCGGGCTGCGCGTCCAGCGTCTTTCGGACGGCGGGGAGCAGACTGGCCTCGTCGCTGATCTGCCACAGACGCCCCTCTTCAATCAGGCGGTCGGGATCTCCATCCTTCTCCCACAGGCGGGCCACCAGCTTCTTGGCCGTTCCAGCGTGAATCCGCTCCTCTGCCAGCAGGTCGGCCAGCCGTCCCAGCCGCGCGGGCGCAATGGCAATCGGTTCCTCGTCGGAGGTCCGGAGACGAAAGACCTCCGTGAACAGCAGATTGACCACCTGCCGGGGATGCGCGGAGGCAGCGGCCGCCGCCTCAAAATAATCCGCGACCGCCCGGTCGGCGGTGAGTTGCTCCGCTTCCCGCGCCGTCAGGCCGTATCGGGCGATATATTCCTGCTTGCGCTGATCAGGAAGGGGCGGAATGGCGGCACGCAGCCGCTCAATATCCGCCTCCTCCAGCACAATGGGGGGCAGATCGGGGTCGGGAAAATAGCGGTAATCATCCGCATTTTCCTTGGAGCGCATGGAAAAGGTTTTTCCGCTGGCCTGATCAAAGCGGCGGGTCTCCTGTACAATCCGGCCGCCGCTTTCCAGCGTTTCCACCTGCCGACGAAATTCGTATTCAATCGCCTTGGCAATAAACTGGAAGGCGTTCAGATTTTTCATCTCGGTGCGGGTGCCAAACGCCCGCTCCCCCTTTTTGCGCACCGACAGATTGACATCGCAGCGCAGCGAGCCCTCCTGCATGCGGCAGTCGGATACCCCCGTGTACAGCAAAACCGCCCGCAGCTTCCGGACATAGGCCTTCGCCTCCTCTGCACTGCGGATATCCGGCTCGGACACGATCTCGATCAGCGGCACCCCGCAGCGGTTGTAATCGCACAGAGTCCCGCCTCCCTCCAGATGCAGGAGCTTTCCGGCATCCTCCTCGATGTGAATGCGGGTGATCCCAATGCGCCTGCTTCCCGCTTCGGTTTCGATATCCAGATACCCATTGCGGCACAGCGGCAGGTCGTATTGAGAGATCTGATACGCCTTGGGTAAATCGGGGTAAAAATAATTTTTCCGGTCCATCTTGGAATAGCGCGCAATTTCGCAGCCGGTCGCCAGACCGGCCATTACGGCATATTCCACCACCTGACGGTTGAGCACCGGCAGGGAGCCGGGCAGCCCCATACAGACCGGACAGCATTGGGTATTGGGCTCCGCCCCAAAAGCGGTGGAACAGCCGCAGAAAATCTTGGCCCGGGTTTTCAGCTCACAGTGGACCTCCAGCCCGATCACCATCTCATAATCCTTCAGCATACGGATTCAGCCTCCTTTTCCAGCGCACGGCCAATGCGGTACAGCTCCGGCTCGGAGAAGGCCGGACCAATCAGCTGCACGCCGATGGGCATCCCCTCCGCGTCCTTCCCGCAGGGCAGGGAGAGCGCGGGCAGGCCGGCGATATTGACCGGCACGGTGTAGATATCCCCCAGATACATGGCAAGGGGGTCGGCTGTCTGGGAGCCGAGCGGGTAAGCGGTGGTGGGGGCCACCGGCGACAGCACGGCGTCACAGGACTCAAACAGATGGGCAAAGTCCTGCGCCACCAGGGTGCGGACCTGCAGCGCCTTTTTGTAATAAGCGTCGTAGTAGCCGGCGCTGAGCGCAAAGGAGCCCATCAGAATCCGTCGTCTGACCTCCCGGCCAAAGCCCTCACTCCGGGTCTTCTGATACAGCCCGGCGACGCTCTCCTCCCCCTCCGCACGATAACCGTACCTGACCCCATCAAACCGCGCCAGATTGGAGGAGGCCTCCGCGCTGGACAGCAGGTAATAGGCAGACAGAGCGCCTGACAGGGTAGGCATCGACGCCTCCAGCAGATGGGCGCCCTGCCGCTCCAGCCGGCGGGCCGCCGCCTCCACCGCTGCTTTGACCTGTGGGTCAAGCCCCTCGCCGAAATACTCCCGCGGCAGAGCGATCCGCATCCCCTTCACCCCGTCCTCCAGCCGGGCGGCGTAATCGGATACCCGGCGGTCCACCGACGTGGCGTCCCGACGGTCGCGCCCCGCAATGGTGTTCATCACCAGGGCGGAATCGGTGACATCCCGTGTCAGGGGGCCAATCTGGTCAAGAGAGGAGGCAAAAGCGACCAGACCGTATCGGGAAACGGTACCGTAGGTGGGCTTCATCCCCACCACCCCGCAGAAGGCGGCGGGCTGGCGGATGGAGCCGCCGGTATCTGAACCAAGGGTGAAGGCCGCCTCATGGGCAGCCACCGCCGCCGCGCTGCCGCCGGAGGAACCGCCGGGCACCCGTTCGGGGTTCCGGGGATTGCGGGTGGGGTGAAAATACGAGCTTTCGGTGGTAGAGCCCATGGCAAACTCATCCATATTCAGCTTGCCCAGCAAAACGGCCCCAGCGGTATCCAGCACCTCCGCCACCCCGGCGCTGTAGGGCGGAACATATTGCGCCAGCATACGGGAAGCGCAGGTGGTTTGAATACCTTTTGTACAAATATTATCTTTTAATCCCATTGGTATACCGGCCAGCTCCGGCAGCTCTTCTCCCTGCCCCCGACGGCGGTCTATCTCCTTCGCCTGTTCCAAAGCCCGCTCTTCTGTCACGGTGAGATAGGCGCCGGTTTCCGATTCTCTCCGGCGGATTTCTGTCAGGTAAGCCTCCGCGGTCTCCCGCGCTGATATTTCACGCCGCTGCAGGGCGTCCCTCAGATCAGCAGCGGTTAACTCAATGATCTGCATAACGGTTCCCTCCTCTCCTATTCCACGGTGCGGGGGACGGCAAAACAACCCGCCTCTGTCCGTGGGGCGCCAGCCAGCAACGCGCTGCGGGGGAAGCTCTCCTCTGCTGTATCCTCCCGCAGGACATTGTACACCGGCAGGACATGGGCGGTCGGCTCCACCCCGTCGGTGTCCAGCGACTCGATCTGCCCGGCAAAGGCGATCATACCAGACAGCTCCCGCCGGACATTTTCCTTCTCCTTCCCGGTCAGGGTAAGCATGGACAGCTGCGCGATTCGCTCCACATCCATATCGCGGGGAACGCCCCGCTCTGCGGCCGGCCGATCAGGGGCAGAAACGCCTTTCAGCGTCAGCCCCAGCAGCGACAGCTGGGACTCCTCCACCCGGCCCGGCGCGCCGGTGAGCGGGCAGGCGCCGTCCCGCAGCTTCGGAAAGGCAATCACCTCGCGCAGGGAGTCCGCTCCGGCCAGCAGCATAACCAGACGGTCCAGCCCGAAGGCAAAGCCTCCGTGAGGCGGCGCACCGTACCGGAAAGCATTCACGAAAAAGCCGAACCGCCGTTCGATCTCCTCCTCGGAAAAGCCCAGCGCCTGAAACATCGCCTGCTGAATATCCCGGCAATGGATACGCATGCTCCCGCTTCCCAGCTCCACGCCATTGAGCACGGCGTCAAAGGCCTGGGAGCGCACCCGTTCGGGGTCGGCGGTCAAATAGGGAATGTCCTCAGCACAGGGCATGGTAAAGGGATGATGAGCAGACACCCAGCGCCCTTCCTCCTCCGCGTATTCAAAGGCGGGAAAATCGGTGACAAATAGGAAGGAATATGCCTCCTTCCGCCGCAGCCCCAGCCGGTCGCCCAGATGGAGGCGAAGGCCTCCCAGCACCCGGCGAACCACCGGCAGACTGTCGGCGCAGAAAAGGAGAAAGTCGCCGGGCTGCCCGTCCAGGGTGTGAAGCAGCGCCTCCATATCTCCCACAGAGAAATACTTGGTCAGGACCGAATACAGCTCGCCGTCCGGGCGAATCGCGATCCAGGCCATCCCCTTTGCACCGAGTGAAAGAGCCTGCCCGGTCAGCTCCTCAATATCCGACCGGGTAAAGGAGGCGCCGCCCTTCACATTGATGGCACGGACCACGCCGCCTGCCTCCACCGCGTGGTGAAAGACCGAGAAGCCGCATCGCCCGGCAACATCCGTAACATCGACAATCGGCAGCTCAAAGCGCAGATCGGGCTTGTCGCTGCCGTAACGGTCCATCGCCTCCCGCCAGGTGAGACGGGGTGCCGGATCAGGAAGCTCTATCCCCTTCACCTCACGCAGCAGGCGGCGGAACAGCGATTCCAGAAATTGCAGGATATCCTCCTGCTCCACGAAGGACAGCTCCATATCCACCTGAGTGAATTCCGGCTGGCGGTCGGCGCGCAGGTCCTCATCCCGGTAGCAGCGGGCGATTTGATAATATCGGTCAACGCCGCCCACCATCAGCAGCTGCTTGAACAGCTGGGGCGACTGGGGCAGCGCATAAAAGGACCCTGGGGAAACCCGGCTGGGTACCAGATAGTCGCGCGCTCCCTCCGGTGTGCTCTGAGTCAGGGTAGGGGTCTCCACCTCCCAAAAGCCGTCCTCCTCCAGCAGACGGCGGACCGTCCGCGCTGTCTCATGCCGCAGGCGCAGGTTACGCTGCATCTGCTCCCGGCGCAGGTCGAGATAACGGTAGCGGAGCCGCAGCTCCTCCCGTACGGCTCCCGCTTCCTCCGGCGGAAAGGGCGGTGTGTCCGCCGCACACAGCAGCTCCAGTCTGTCGGCCCGCAGCTCCACCGTGCCGGTGGGCAATCGGGGATTGTAGGTCTCCTCATCCCGGATGGCAACCTGTCCGCGGACAGCGACCACCGACTCATTACGCAGTGTCTCCGCTGTGTGAAAATCCGCGGCGGACAGGCGGTTGGCGCTGCACACCACCTGTAAAATGCCCGCCCGGTCCCTCAGGTCAAGAAAGATCACGCCTCCCATATCCCGGCGTCTCTCCACCCAGCCGGCGGCCCACGCCATGCTTCCCACATGATTTTCGCGAAAATCCCCACAATAGGCTGTCCGTTTCATTGTTTTCACCCTTTCTGACAGATCTCTGTACCGCAGCCTGGAAGCCGGTTTCCCTTGGAAAGCCAATAAAAAAAGGCCATTCGTCCCCCTGATAAGGGACGAAAAGCCTTGCTTTCCGCGGTACCACCCATTGTAACCGCCCCATTGCGGTTCTCTTTCGGCACACGGTTGGATACCCGGATGCCTAACCGGCTGTAACGTGCCGCCCACGGCTGAGTCTACTCGGCGATGCACAGCATCCCTTTCGGTCAGCGACTCCTGGCTGTTCTTCCGCTGGCAATCTGTACCGGGCTTCCACCTGCCCCGGCTCTCTGTGACGACCCTGCCAGCGTACTCGTCCAATCAACGTCTGTCTGCTTTTATTATATTCGCCCTCTGTGAAAAATCAAGGGGGAAGAACCATAAATTTTTTGTTTGATGCCGCCCAAAACCGTCCGGATTGTATATTTGAATCTGTATATACAATCAGTAATCGATTTAACCGGGTTTAAAAAGGATAAAACGGTAAATTTCGCAAAATGCCAAATAGCAAAAGCAGGACAGTCGTCAATATCAGCAGCACCGATTCCCATCGCCGGGGCCGTGTATCGCCGGTCCGCAGATACCGAATCAGCAGGGAAAAAGCTACCGCCGCAAAAAGAGGCAGCAGCAGCAGCAGGGCCGCGTTCGCCCGAAAGGCGGCGGCAAAATCCAGCCGAAGCAGCGCCAGACACAGACGGGAAATACCGCAGCCGGGACAATCCAGCCCGGTCAGCAAATGAAAAAAGCAGGGGATTCCCCAGCCGGTCAGGGTACAAAAAAGAGCGTACCCTGATCCGACAAGGCAGATCAGGGCCGCTTTTTTCAGCAAATAAAACGCGCGCGCCTTCATCCAACGAATCAGGCAGCAGGATTGACCATGCTGTTGATCTCATTCTGGATCAGGGCGAGGGTGACAAAGCTGAGGCCGACAAGGTGCAGGACCAGGTACAGGATGCCGTTGTTGCTGGACGGAATATTCCGCTGCTGCTTGGCCTGATCGACCTTTTCGCCCATCTTGAAGGCCCAGTACAGGCCGTAAATGTTGCAGGTAACCACAGTCAAAACAAAGGACAGTCCGCCGGACGGAGCGCCGCTCTGATTGGAGAGCTGATTCATCTCATTGGTAACACAGATGAACCAGTAGATGTAGTAGATACCGCAGGTGACGATGGACAAGACGACGGCTAACGGGATGTTTCTCTGTTGCATGACAATTCCTCCTTTAATTTTACCACGTCTAACTGTGGTTTATTATACGAAAAAACAGGTTTCTTGTCAATTCCCCTGTAACGGAAATCTGTTTTTTTTCGATACAGGCGTCATCTGTTCTTATATATGCAGAAACAAAAAAAATTATGTTATGCTTTATGTATAAAACGCCCCATCAGCGGAACACCTTCGAGCCGGAGCCCGCCGGGTCTGCCGCCCGAAAAGCAGAGGGGCTTTCGTTTTTCCGCTATACTTTTATCTGTATGTCACATATATCGTCTTGCCGTAGAAAAGGATAGGCTGTCCCTCCCTTCCTGTCTCCCTCCCTTCTCAGGCCAGCTTCGGAAACCGCCTGCTATCACCAAAGAAAAAGGACTCCAGGGCTCCTGCTCCGCCTTCTTAAATTGAGAAAAGGGCCGTTCCCCGCCAGCTGCGGGGAACGGCCCTTCAGGCTTTACTGTGCGCTGAACTTCTGCTTGACGGTATTTACCCGGGTCTGATCTACCTGCTCGCTGGGATACCAGCCCTTGGCTGCCATCTTGCTGTAAAGGGTATCCTGCATGCAGAGTGAATCATTCAGCGCCGTGCTGAAGGCCTGATGCACATTGGCGGTCGGCGATTCAATCGTACCGTGCATAAACAGGTCACAGGCGCCCTTCTCCAGAAGAAGAATGTTTTCCATCAAATTTTTGTCGTCCATGCTGATTCCTCCCAACACCGTTAAAGTAAGCCGTAAAAGCTCTGGAAAATCTGCTGATGCTTCTGCGCCATCTGCTCGACGCAGGATTTCAGCTCCGCATCCTGGATCTGGTTCATCGTCTCCTGACACTTGGTCTGAAAGTACTGTTCATGGCTCAGCGCGTCCTCAACGTACAGCAGCTCCTTTGTGGTCATTGGCAAATCCCTCCTGAATTAGAATCTGCCTGTAGTATGCGTGCGGCACAGAAAAATATACCCCCTTGACCGGCCAGGTCCTCTTCCTTTTAAGAAAAAACCTGGGTGTCCAGCACCCAGGTTTTTGTGTTTCCCCATGCATCTGTTCACTTTTCATCTGCATCGGTCCCGTTATTTTCCGGGAACCGCCTGCTCGGAGTTTTTCCGAATCTCTGCATGCCGGATCTTGCCGCTGATGGTTTTGGGAAGCTCGGCGACAAATTCGACAAGACGCGGATATTTATAGGGAGCGGTATTTTCCTTGACAAAGTGTTGAATCTCCCGTGCCAGCTCATCGGAAGCGGTATAGCCCTGATTCAGCACAATGGTCGCCTTGATCAGAAAGCCCCGCTGCTCGTCGGGAACACCGGTCACAGCACACTCCAGAACAGCAGGGTGGCGGATGACGACGCTTTCCACCTCAAAGGGGCCGATGCGATAGCCGCTCGACTTGATCACATCGTCAATCCGGCTGACATACCAGTAAAATCCATCCTCATCGCGCCAGGCGATATCCCCTGTGTGATAGACTCCATGCCGCCAGGCCCGGATATCCGAATCCTCGTCCTTATCGTAGCAGGTACAGAGGCCGTAGTGATGCTCATCGGTGGGAATGACCACAATTTCCCCCTGCTCACCAGCGCCGGCATAGCTGCCGTCGGGACGCATGATATCCAGCCGGTACAGAGGGGAGGCCTTCCCCAGTGATCCCTCCTTCGGCGTGGTTCCCGCGAGATTGCCGATCAGCAGGGTGGTTTCGGTCTGGCCGTAGCCCTCCATGATCTGAAGTCCGGTTTTGTCGCGGAATTCCTGGATAATGGCGGGATTCAGCGCCTCGCCGGCCGTGGTGACGTGGTGCAGCCCGGAAAAGTCATACTGTGAAAGGCCGCTCTTCACCAGAAACCGATAAATGGTGGGCGGCGCACAGAAGGTGGTCACGCCGAACCGGGCGACCACCGCCATCAGCTCCTCCGCAACAAAATGCTCAAAATCATAGGCCATGACGGCACTGCCACAGAGCCACTGGCCGTATATTTTACCCCAGGAGGCCTTGGCCCAGCCTGTGTCCGCAACCGTCAGATGAAGGCCGTCGTCCTCCACCTGCTGCCAGTACTTCGCCGTGACAATATGGGCCAGCGGATAGGAATAATTGTGGACCACCACCTTGGGATAACCGGTGGTTCCCGAGGTGAAATACATCAGGAATGGCTCCTCCACCTGTGTTTCCACACGGGTAAAATTCACACTTTCCGCCTCAAGTCCGGTATCCAGACGAAGGAAGCCCTCCCTGTCTGTCCGGACATTGAACAGCCCGCTCAGCGTGGGGCACTGGGCACGGGCCTCACGGACATGCCGGGTGATCTCCTCGTCCCCGGCACAGATCACCGCCCGCACCTCTGCCGTATTCACGCGGTAGATAATATCCGCCGCCGTCAGCATATAGGTTGCGGGGATGGGGATCGCCCCGAGCTTGTGCAGCGCCAGCAGGGTGTACCAGTATTCATAATGACGCTTGAGAATCACCATTACCCGGTCGCCCTTTTTGACGCCCTGCTTTTTCAGAAAGTTCGCCGCCCTTGAGGAAAGCTCACTGAGCGCCGAAAAACAGAATTCCCGATGATTTCCTTCAATATCGCACCATACCAGCGCCCGTTTATGCGGCTCCTGGCGGGCGATTTCATCCACCACATCATAGGCAAAATTGAAGTGATCCGGACAGTTTAAGGTAAAACGCGAAACGACCCCGTTTTCATCCAGCTCAGAACGCGAATACTTATTATATAATGGTGTCATACCCGTACTCTTTTCTGTGTAGCAGTAGATATCCGCCTTTGTTACCCCTCAACAAAATGACCGAGCCTTCGGAAGCGGCGGTACCGGTCCTCCGCCAGCCCCTCCGGTGAAAGCGCGCAAAGCTCCCTCAAATCGGCGTCCAGACTTTTCCGAATACCCTGACACATTTTTTTGAAATGGGCGAAATCCTCCGGGATGACCGTTTCCGCCACGCCGAAACGGACCATGTCCTCCGCCGTGATATGCAGGTTCTCGGCGGCGTCTGCCACCCGGTCCGCATCCTTCCAGATAATACTGGCGCAGCCCTCCGGCGTGATGACCGAATACACCGAGTTCTCCAGCATATACACACGGTTCGCACAGGCCAGCGCCAGTGCGCCGCCGCTGCCGCCCTCACCGATCACCAGGGTGATAACCGGCGTCCGCAGCCCCATCATCTCCATCAGGTTTTCTGCAATTGCCTGTCCCTGACCGCGCTCCTCTGCATCCGCTCCGCAGAAGGCCCCCAGTGTATCCACAAAGCAGATGACCGGGCGGCCGAATTTCTCCGCCTGCTTCATCAGGCGGAGCGCCTTGCGGTAGCCCTCCGGCTTCGGACAGCCAAAATTCCGCTTCATGCGGCTTTGGATATCGTGGCCCTTTTCAATACCAATATAGGTGACAGGCCGTCCGTCAAAAAAGGCCAGACCGCCGACAATCGCCGCATCGTCTCCAAACCGACGGTCGCCGTGCAGCTCAACCACCTCGTCGAACAGGGCGCCAATATAGGCGACGGCGGTAGGACGGTCGCTCTGGCGCGCCGTCTTCAGCTTTTCATAAGCCGTCATACCTGTTCCCCCTTTCCTCTATCTTCTATCCAGCTTCTGAGAAATAGGCTTCTTCTCGACCCTGCCGCCCAGCAGGCGGCCCTTTACCGCCGCCGGGAAAAGCACGCACGCACACTAGCCTTCTATGCTGTATGCTGCCGCAGAAGCACGGTTAAAAGCTCCCTCTGCTTCCGGCGCTCCACAATTTTATCAACAAAGCCGTGCGCCAGCAAAAATTCAGCCGTCTGAAAATCCGCAGGCAGACTTTCCCCCGTGTTCTGTTCAATCACGCGGCGGCCGGCAAAGCCGACCAGAGCCTTCGGCTCCGCCAAAATGATATCCCCCTCCATGGCAAAGCTGGCAGTCACGCCGCCCGTGGTCGGGTCGGTCAGCACCGTGATATACAAATTGCCGGCGTTGGCATGCCGCTTGATGGCGCCGCTGACCTTGGCCATCTGCATGAGAGAAAGAATTCCCTCCTGCATACGGGCGCCGCCCGACGCGGTAAAGCCGACCACTGGCAGACGGTTTTCGCAGGCATGCTCAAACAGACGGGTGATTCGTTCGCCAACGGCGCTGCCCATGGAAGCCATGATAAAGCGGGAATCCATGACGAAAATGGCGCATTTCCGTCCGCCGATGGCAGCGGTTCCACAGATGACCGCTTCACTTTCGCCGGTTTTTTCCACCGCCCCTGACAGCTTCTCCTTATATTTGGGAAAATTGAGAAAATCCTCGCTACGGACGCTGGAAAACAGCTCCTGAAAGCTGTCCGCATCGCAGATCATGGCAATGCGCTCACGCGCGCCGAGACGGTGATAGTAGCCGCACTCCGGACAGACCATGCTGTTGTCCGTCACCCTCTTCAGGGAATCCTCGTGGCGGCATTTGGGACAGGCAATCACGCTGTCCGGCTCTTTTTCACCGAAGCCCAGCTTCGTCCTGACGGTGGACAGAAAATTTTTCATGAGCGCGTCTCCTTTCCATCCTCTTTCTTCATGATGGCGAAGGAGAACTCCGCGCTGATGCACAGCTTGTCGCCGACATATCCCTTGCCGGCAGCAAAATAAAAGGGGCCGCGGCTCCTGACAATCTCGCATTCGGTGCGGAAGGTGTCGCCCGGCAGGACCGGATTTTTAAACCGCACCTTGTCCAGCCCGGTATAATACGGGGTAAATTCCTCCCCGTTCATCTGATCAGCCAGCAGCACACAGGTGGACTGGGCCAGAATTTCACACTGAATCACGCCCGGCACCACGGGATTTCCCGGAAAATGCCCCTGGAGGAACCATTCCTCCCCGGTGATGTGCTTGATGCCGACGGCCTTGCCGTCAACAATTTCCGCCTCGTCGATCAGCAGCATATTATCCCGATGCGGCAGGATTTTTTTAATTTCTTCCTGGTTCATGCAATCTTTCTCCTTTGAACGCCTCTGAAGGGCTGTCAGACCTTTTTGAAGGCGATACAGGCATTGTGGCCTCCGAAACCGAGGGAGGTGGACAGCGCCAGCTCCGGCGCAGCGGTAACGGCGGTGTTCGGGGTGTAGTTCAGATCGCAGTCCTCATCCGGCTCATTGAGGTTGATGGTGGGCGGGATCACACCCGTTTGCAGCGCCTTGACCGCAGCAATGGCCTCAATGGCGCCCGCCGCTCCCAGAAGATGTCCCGTCATGGACTTGGTGGAGCTGATGTGCAACTGATACGCCGCATCCCCGAACACCTTCTTAAACGCATGGGTTTCCGTCTTATCGTTCAGGGCCGTACCGGTGCCATGGGCGTTGATATAAATCTTTGACGCCTCAAATTCGCCGCTTTCCTTCAGGGCCTGCGCGATGGCGCGGGCGGAGTGGGCGGCATCGGGATCGGGGGCGGTGACATGGTGCGCATCGCAGGTGGAGCCGTAACCGCAAACCTCCGCGTAAATCGTGGCGCCGCGGTTGACGGCGTGCTCATATTCCTCCAGAACGAGGGCGCCCGCTCCTTCGCCCATCACAAAGCCGCCGCGGCGCTTATCAAAGGGCAGCGACGCCGCATTGGGGTCCGACGACGGCGTCAGAGCCAGGCAGTTGCCAAAGCCGGCAAGGGTAAGCGGCGCAATGGCGGCTTCCGATCCACCCGCAATAATGGCGGTGGCGTAGCCCCCCCGGATGGCGCGATAGGCCTCTCCCACCGCGGTGGTGCCAGTGGCACAGGCGGTGGAAACGGCAATGTTCGGACCATATGCCTTGAAACGGATGGCAATGTTTCCCGCGGCAATATTGTAAATCATCTTCGACACGAACTGCGGCGTGACCTTCCGGGGCCCCTGCTCCAGCAGCGCCTGATGCTCGTTGCAGAAGGTTTCAAAGCCGCCGATGCCCGAGCCGAAATACACGCCGAATTCCTCATGATCAATCTTTTCCAGAATGCCGCTGTCGTCCACCGCCTGCTGTGCGGCGCACAGGGCGTATTGAACAAAGGGGTCCGTTTTCCGTGCCGTCAGCTTATCAATGAACTGGGTAGGGTCAAAATCCTTGAGCTGGGCCGCAAGCGTGTGCTTGAAACCGCTGACATCAAAGGATTCAATTTTGGCAATGCCGTTTACGCCCCTGACCAGCGCCTCCCAGTATTCACCGGTGGTATTCCCGACAGGGGTGACGGCGCCCATTCCGGTGACAACGACTCGTTTCATGCAAAACTATCCTTTCAGCAGTTGATTTCACATCGCCAGGCCGCCGTCGATACGGATGACCTCTCCGGTGATGTAATTGGATTTGTCGCTGCAGAGAAAGAGGACCAGCTCGGCGACCTCCTCCGCCTCGCCCATGCGCTTCATGGGCAGGGAATCGAGCAGCTTCTCATCCTCCGCGAACCGCGTAGTCATGGCGGTTTTGATAAAGCCCGGCGCGATAGCATTGCAGCATACGCCGCGGCTGGCCAGCTCCTTGGCCACCGATTTGGTCAGACCCACAATCCCCGCCTTGGAGGCGGAATAATTCACCTGCCCCGCGTTGCCCATCAGCCCGGATACCGAGCTCAGATTGACGATTTTCCCGCTTTTCTGTTTGGCAAAGAGCGGATACACCTGCTTGATAGCGTTAAACACGCCCTTCAGATTCACGCTGATGACGCTGTCGAAGTCCGCTTCCTTCATCCCCAGCAGGAGCTTGTCGCGGGTGATTCCTGCATTATTGACCAGAATATCAATGTGCCCGAAGTCTCGGACAATCTCTGCAAAAACCTCCTGCGTTTTCCCAAAATCAGAAATATCGCAGGAATAGGCGCGGGCGGTCACGCCCCGGCCGGAGAGAGAGTCCAGCAGCTCTCCCGCCTTCTCCGTCCCGCCAATATCCAGCACCGCAATATCGGCGCCATTCTCGCCCAGCTTTTTGGCGATCTCCATACCAATACCCTGGTAACCCCCCGTCACAACCGCTGTCTTTCCCTTCAGCATAAGGCCATTCCTCCGTTTCTTATTTCAAGTCCTCAGCCGCCGCCTGCACCTCGTCCGCCGTCTCACACTTGAGGCACCGGACGCCCGACACGTCCGCAGCAATTTTCAGGCACAGCTTCTGCAAAACACTGCCGACACCGGCTTCAACAAAGGTGTCAAAGCCGTCCGCCAGCAGCCCCTGGACGATAGATTCCCAATGGACAGGGTGATTGATCTGCTTCGTCAGCAGCTCCGCCATATCCCCCTCATACGGTTTTGCCGTGTAATTGGAATAGGCGGTGATCTCCGGCTGCCGGAGGGAAACCCCTTTCAGATATTCGCCGAATTCCCGGCTCGCCTCGTCCATGAAGGGAGAATGAAAGCCGCCGCTGACCTTGAGCGGCAGAGTCCGGCCTCCCGCCGCTTTAATGTCGGCGGAAAAGGCGTCAAAAACCTCCGGCTTTCCCGAAACGACCAGCTGGCCGGCGCAGTTGTAATTTACCGGATAGAGCTCCGCATATCGTCCGCAGATCTCCTCCACCGTTCGGTTATCCAGCTTGACGACCGCCAGCATGGATGCGGGGTTCTTCCGGGACGCCGTTTCCATCGCCTCGCCGCGCCTCACAGCGGCCTGGAAGCCCTCCATATAAGAGCAGGCGCCGGCAAAGGCAAGCGCCGGAATCTCTCCCAGTGAAAAGCCGGCGACCGCATCAGGGACAATTCCGCTGCTTTTCAGCGCCACCGCCGCCGCCAGGTCAGCGAGATACAGGCAGGGCTGGGTGTTCCGGGTCTGCCTCAGCGTTTCTTCGTCACCGGAAAAGCACTGTTCCAGAGTTCCCGGCCGGAGAGCTTCTGCTTCATCGAACAGGGCCCTTACCTCATCAAAATGGTCGTATAAGTCCTTTCCCATGCCAACGTGCTGCGCACCCTGGCCGGAAAACAGAAACGCAATTTTTCCCATAGTGATATCCTCCGATATTCGCAGCACAGTCCCCGCGTTTCGCGGCCTGTCCCTGCACTTACTGTATAAGAGAAGCGGCGTTTTTCAGGATATTCTCCGCATCGCCGCACATTTTCGTAATAATCTGCCGGGCGGGCAGCACCTCGCTGACCAGACCGCTGATCTGTCCGGCAAGAAAGCAGCCCTGCTTCGTGTCGCCCTCAACCGCAGCCTTGCGGAGAGCACCGACGCCCAGCTCCGCCACCGATTCTGCCGTGGCCTCCGGCGTGTATTCATAAGTAAGGAAATCGCGGCTGAAGGGATTCTTGATGCAGCGGCAGGTATTGCCGCCGAACCGGCGGCCGGTGGTCACCGTGCTGATGTCGCCAGCCTTGAGAACCATCTGCTTGTAGTTTTCGTGTACGTTGCATTCCTCCGCGCACAGGAATACCGTCCCGCACTGGACGCCCACCGCGCCCAGCGCCAGCGCCGCCGCCATCCCGCGGCCGTCAGCGATACCTCCCGCGGCAATAACCGGGATGTCCACCCTGTCGATCACCTGGGGGACCAGAGACATCGTTGTCAGTTCGCCGATGTGCCCGCCGGACTCCTGCCCCTCGGCAATGACAGCATAGGCGCCCGCCCGCTCTACCATGCGGGCCATCGCTGTGCTGGCCACCACCGGGATCACCACGATGCCAGCCTCCTGCCACAGCGGCATGTAGCGGGAGGGATTTCCCGCACCGGTGGTGACAATTTTCACCTTTTCTTCTGCCAGAATATGCGCCACCTCGTCGGCGTACGGGCTCATCAGCATGACGTTGACGCCAAACGGCCTGTCGGTCAGCTCCCGGGCCCTGCCGATCTGCGCACGCAGATATTCCGCATTGGCATTCATCGCGGAAATAATACCCAGTCCGCCTGCGTTTGATACAGCAGCGGCAAGCTCGCCGTCGGCAATCCAGGCCATACCGCCCTGAAAAACAGGGTATTCAATTCCCAAATCAGTACACAGGCGCGACTTGATCATGATGCAGCTTTCCTTTCCGTTCAGGGCCGGGGCGGATTCGTCCGCCCCGGCGGCATTTGTCAAAACGGCTTACTTTTTGTCTACGATTGACTCGATCTTCTCGACAAGAGCGCCGACAGTTTCCAGCGAAGCGTCCATTCCCAGCTCGATGCCAAACTCATCCTCGACGTTCATCACCATCTCGGTGATGTCCAGCGAATCAATGCCGAGGTCCGCAAACTTGGTTTCCGCCTGAATCTCCGAAACGTCGCAGTCCACCTTCTCCGCCAGCATTTCCGCCACTTTTTCAAATACCATTGTGATCGACTCCTTCAAAATTTATCCATCAGCAACACGGTTGCCGATTTACCATTGTATCAGGCAGGAGGCGCTCGCCAGCCCGCCGCCGAAGGCCGACAGGATAATCCGGTCGCCCTTTTTCAGCCGTCCCTGCCGGTTCAGCTCGTCGAGAGCAATCGGAACCGATGCGCTCGATGTGTTGCCATAGTGCTGAATATTGACATGGAATTTCTCCGCGTCCATTTTCAGGCGGGAAATCGCGAAATCAATAATGCGCCGGTTGGCCTGATGCAGCACCACATGGTCAATATCCTCCGGCGTCAATCCGTTGCGCTCCATGATTTTGGTGATGTCCGACGTAATGGAATTGACCGCAAATTTAAAGGTTTCCTGACCTTCCATATGAATGTACGGCTTAATCGGTTCAGGGGTAAACCACGGCGATTTGCCGATAAACTGCGGGATATTGATCACGTCGTCGCCGCCTGCCACCCGAAAAACAGAATCCTGATACCCCTCGCCCGGCGTCAGCACGGCAGCGCCGGCGCCGTCGCCAAAAATCACACAGGTGGAACGGTCGTCCCAGTCCAGGATACGGCTCATGCGTTCGGTGCCGACCACCAGCACCTTTTTCGCCTTTCCTCTGGCGAAATAGCCGGCCGCCGTTTCCAGCAGAAAAATAAAGGCGCTGCACGCAGCGTTAATATCATAGGCCATGCAGTCCACACCGAGATAGTGCTGAATCATGCAGGCTGTGCTGGGGGAAACCGTTTCGCCGCTGACCGTCGCAGCCAGAATGAGATCCAGCTCGTTTTTGTCAACGCCCGCATTGTCCAGCGCCCTCTGCGCGGCCTGAAAGCCCATCTGTGCGGCGGTCTCATCCACACTGATGTGGCGTTCATGAATACCGACCCGCTTCCGAATCCACTCATCGTTAGTATCAACGATCTGCGCCAGATCGTCGTTGGTAATCACCTTTTCCGGCACATACATACCGGTCCCCGCAATGTTGAATGACATATCGTTTCACCTTTCGCCTGAAATTCAAGCCTGAACCATGCGCCGCCAAAGGGGCCTGTCAAACGGAGGCTCCCGCCTCAAATCATTTAGTTAGTACCCCATTGCAAAAAATGGTTACAGCCTGTTCAGAAAAAATTTCCTTTTTCATAAAAAACCGATTTGACAAATGGAAGGCAGCCTATATAATTTAAGAGTAATGACGCAGGAAGGAAGCTCTCCTGCATCATATCTCTGAAGAGGCTGGACCCTCCTGCAGAACGTATCGCAGGGGCAGATATTCCGCCGCTTCACGGTAGCGCTCCTGGGGGTTATTCTACTATATCGAAGGTGGGGGAGCCTGTTGTAAATTGGATGAGCTTTTTGAAAAATTGTATGGTGAATACTTTGACCGTGTCTATTCCTTCCTCTTTAACATGACCCGTGACGCAGATCTGTCGGAGGACCTGACGCAGGAGACCTTTTTTCAGGCGTTCGTTTCCTTTCACCGATTTGAGGGGAAGTGCGAAATTTTTACCTGGCTGGCCTCCATTGCCAAGCATACCTATTATAAATATCTGCGCAAAAGGCGTCTGGGGTTCCATGCCATTGATATCACTGAGCTGGAAAACTACCTGCTGGACGACGATTTGAGCCACAACCCCGCAGATGCCTGTATGCAAAAGGATATGCGGCAGACCGTTTCCGGCTTTGTCGGCCGTTTATCCGACAAATACCGGGATGTGGTTTTGCTGCGTATTTATGCCGACATGCCGTTTTCACAGGTGGCCGCCGCCCTGGGCATCACCGAAAATTCAGCAAAGGTCATTTTTTTCAGGGCCAAAAAGATGCTTTCGGAGGATTTGAAACATGAGCTTACCGTGTGATATCGCGATGGATCTGGTTGGCCTTTACAAGGACCATCTGGCCAGCCCGGACAGTGTGCGGGAAATCCGGGAGCACCTGAGCCGGTGTCCCTCCTGCCGGAAATATTATCGGCTGTACGACTCCATCCAGTACCGGACCAGAAAACGGGGCGCCGGTGCGGGGGGCGGCGCCCCCTTTTCCAGCGACCGGTATACCGATCTGTCCAAACGACTTAAAAACCGTCACCAGCAGCAGCTGACCGCCATGCTCCTCCTGGCGGGGGTTGCCGCCGCTTTGACAGCTGCCAATCTGATCAAAATGAGCTCCGACCGAAATCCGCCCCGATAAGTACCGCCTCTCGCCGGACTGCTCTGTCAGATACCACGAAAATTTGCCGTATGCGGGCACACCCGCCTCAGGGGAGAAGGGGACGGCAGCCGAAATGGCCCCCTTAACCTCTCCTCTTTTGGGCAAAGAAAAACCTGCGGTGCGTACATACGCACTGCAGGTATGGAGCGGCCTACGAGGCTCGAACTCGCTACCTCCACCTTGGCAAGGTGGCGCTCTACCAGATGAGCTAAGGCCGCCTGTCTCTCCAACAACGGCGTTATTTTATCATAAAGGCCCCCTCTTTGTCAAGCCTTCCGGCAAAAAGTTCCCCGCCGAAAAAGAACGCCCCCTGAATCGGTCGGCGGCCTCGCTTCTTGGGAGGAAACCATGACTAAAAACGTCATTCATATTTACGGGGCCTCCGGGTCGGGAACCACCACCCTGGCCCATTATATCAGCGAACAGGAAGGCTATTTTTTCCTGGATGCCGATGACTATTTTTGGCTGCCAAC
>JAAWCO010000085.1 GCA_022793315.1 Clostridiales bacterium
TATGCGCTGAGGGTAGAGGCTTCCTCGGAGAAGAAACAAAGGACCGCTGCTGCAACGCGCCGGCTGAAGAGAGATTCAGGCAGTGATTCCAAAAGAGGAAACACAGAGCCGCCGCAGGGTATTGGCAGGGAAAACTTTTGAGCGGCAAACAGGGAGGCAGAACAATGACGAAAAGTTTTACCGTTTCGCTGGCGGACATTATTGAGGAGAATATGCTGGAAACGGTGTATATGCCCTCTGATCCCGCCAACCGTATGGTTTCCTGCAGCGACATCAATCGCCCCGGCCTGGCGATTGTCGGCTATTTTGATTATTTTGACAGAGATCGTATTCAAATCCTGGGTAAGAGTGAATATGGCTATTTAACTGACCTGGATCCCGCGATGAGATGGGAACGGATTGAGGCCTTTGTGTCTCAGGCGCCGCCGGCGGTGGTGGTGACCCGCGGGCAGGAAATTCTGCCGGAGCTGCGCAAAAGCTGTGAGCAGCATCAGGTGCCGCTGCTCTCCACTGGAGAAGCGACCTCCAGCTTTATGTCCACCCTTATCTCCTATCTGAGTGTGGAGCTGGCTCCCCGCATCACCCGACACGGCGTGTTTGTTGAGGTATACGGCGAGGGTATTCTTCTGGTGGGCGACAGCGGCGTGGGAAAGAGTGAGACCGCTATTGAGCTGATCAAGCGGGGGCACCGCCTGATTGCCGACGATGCGGTGGAGATCCGCCGGGTTTCCTCCAAAACATTGGTGGGTTCCGCGCCGGAAAACATCCGCCATTTTATTGAACTGAGGGGCATTGGCATTATTAATGCCCGCCGCATTTTTGGCATTGGTGCGGTTAAGGTGAGCGAGAAGATCAATATGGTTATCCAGCTGGAGCAGTGGGATAATGAAAAGGTTTATGACCGGATGGGACTGGAAAACGAATATACCGATATTCTGGGGATCACCGTTCCCATGCTGACCATTCCCATCAAGCCGGGGCGGAATCTGGCCATTATTATCGAGGTGGCGGCCATGAACTACCGGCAGAAAAAGATGGGCTACAACGCCGCACGGGAGCTGATGCACAATCTGGGAATGACGGAGGAATAACGGCTCGTCTGCCGGCAAGGAGCGAAGTGGGGGGTACCATCCCTTTGACCGGCGGTTTTTAAAAAGAAAACCACTGAAAATCTGCCGTTTACGGCATAATACGAGAAAGGAATGGCGTATCATTATGAAGTACAGAGTGGGGATTGATCTCGGCGGAACCAACATCAAGGCGGGCATTGTGGACGAGGAATATCGGATTCTGGCAGACGCCCGATGCAAGACCCGACTGCCGCGCCCCTACAAGGAAATTTTGATGGATATGGCCCGCGTTGCCAGAGAGGCAGTGGAAAAGGTCGGACTTTCCATGGAGGACGTGGAGAGCGTGGGAATCGGTATCCCCGGCACCTGCAACGCCGATACCGGCGTGGTGGAATACGCCTGCAATGTGGGTTTTGAGAACGTGGCGGTACAGGAGGAGATGCATTCCCTGCTGGGGAAACCCATTTACATAGAAAACGACGCCAACGCCGCCGCCTTCGGGGAGGCGCTGGCCGGTGCGGCCAGAGGCGCACAGAGCGCGGTGTGCATTACGCTGGGCACCGGCGTGGGCGGCGGTATCATCATTGACGGGCGCATATATGGCGGCTTCAATTTTGCCGGCGCCGAGCTGGGACATATTGTCATTATGGTGGACGGTGAGCTGTGCGGCTGCGGACGGCAGGGCTGCTGGGAGGCGTATGCCTCCGCCTCCGCCCTGATCAGCCAAACCCGCCAGGCCATGATCAATCATCCCGAAAGCGGCCTGTGGAAGATTGCAGAGGATCTGGAGCTGGTGGATGGCCGCACCGCCTTCGACGGGATGCGGGCGGATGACCCGGTGGCCCGGCAGGTGGTGGAGACCTATGTCAAGTATATTGCCTGCGGACTGATCAATGTCATTAACGTTTTTCAGCCGGAGGTGCTGTGCATCGGCGGAGGCATCTGCAAGGAAGGGGACACACTGCTGGTTCCGCTGAAGAAGCATATTGAACGGGAGCGGTACAGCAAGTACAGCACCCATCAGACCCGGCTCTGTGTGGCGGAGCTGGGCAACGACGCCGGCATTATCGGCGCCGCCTATCTCGGCTCCTGATTCCACGGGTCCCTCCCGGTCCCGGGAACGCGGCGGAACAGCAGGCGGCAGGGAAGGAAGGGGAAGGACTGTGAGAATGACCGAAAAGCAGAGGAGCGGGCTGATGGATTACGCCCGCTCCCTCCCATGTGAAACACTGGAGGCGGTGCCGATGGCGGAGCTGACCTCCTTCCGGATCGGCGGGCCCTGCGCCTGCCTGATCACAGTCCCCGGCGGCCGGGAGCTGACCCTGCTGCTGGCCCGCTGCCGGGAGCTGGAGCTGGAGCCCCTTCTGCTGGGAAACGGCAGCAACCTGCTGGTGGGGGACGAGGGGATCGCGGCGCCGGTGTTGCGCCTTTCCCCGGGCGAGGCGGCGGTAGAGGGGAATCGGCTGTCTTGTCCGGCCGGGTTGTCCCTCAAGCAGCTGTGCCGGACCGCGCGGGACCACGGGCTGTCCGGGCTGGAGTTTGCTTACGGTATTCCCGGCACGGTGGGCGGCGCTGTCTTCATGAACGCCGGCGCCTATGGCGGGGAAATCGCTGATGTGATCATTTCTGCCCGGGCGGCGGATCAAAGCGGCAGGATCCAGGAGCTGACAGCGGAGGAGCTGGCGCTTTCCTATCGGAGCAGCCGGTTTATGACCCATGGCCTGACGGTGCTGTCAGCGGATTTTCTCCTGACACCGGACAATCCGTCCGCTATCAGCGGACGGATGGAGGAATTCATGCGCCGCCGCCGGGAGAAACAGCCGCTTGAATATCCCAGCGCTGGCAGTTTTTTTAAACGTCCGGCAGGGCAGTATGCCGGCGCGCTGATCGAGTCCTGTGGACTGAAGGGCTTCGCAGTGGGCGGGGCCCAGGTCAGTGAAAAGCACGCGGGCTTTGTCATCAACCGCGGGGGGGCCTCCGCCGCCGATGTGTGCGGGCTGGCGCGCCAGGTGATTGCACGGGTGGAGCAGGAGCACGGCGTCCGGTTGGAACCAGAGGTTCGCTTTATTGGTGTGTCCCTGTAAGAACGCTCTAATGAGAAGGAATCGAGGAAAAAACAGCTCATGGAATTTGTCATTGTGACCGGCCTGTCCGGTGCGGGGAAATCGCGTGCAGTGGACGCGCTGGAGGATATCGGTTTTTACTGCGTGGACAATATGCCGCCGGGACTGCTGTCAAAATTTGCGGAGTTGTGTCTCCACTCACAGGAAAAGCTGTCCCGCGTCGCGTTGGTGATTGACAGCCGGGGCGGTCATCTGTTTCGCGGCCTTTTTGATGAGCTGGACGCACTGCGGGAGCAGGGCGGCAGCTATAAGCTGCTGTTTCTGGAATGCGAGGATCAGGTGCTGGCCCGGCGGTATAAGGAGACCCGCCGCAAGCATCCGCTGGCGGCGGAAAACGGCGGGTCCGTGGCCCGGGCGATTGAGGCGGAGCGCCGCCTTCTCCGCGTGGCCAGTGAGCGCGCCGACTATCGGATCGACACTTCCCAGCTGTCGCCCGCCCAGCTGAGGGAGCGGATCACACAGCTGTTTGCCGGGGATGTGAGCGGCGCTCTAATGGTGCAGTGCCTCTCCTTCGGCTTCAAGTTCGGGTATCCTTCTGAGGCGGATATCGTCATGGATGTGCGCTGCCTGGCCAATCCCTACTATGTCGATGAGCTGAGGGAGCGGACGGGGCTGGAGAGCGGTGTACGGGAGTATGTGCTGGAGCGGGAGGAGACCCATGAGTTTCAGCGGCGGCTGTACGCTCTGATCGACTATCTCCTGCCTCTGTACCGCAATGAGGGAAAGTCCCAGCTGGTAATCGCTATTGGCTGCACAGGCGGACGGCACCGGTCGGTCTGCCTTGCTGAGGAGCTGGCCAGCCATATCGGCGACAGTGGTCAGCGGGTGACGGTCAACCATCGGGATATTCAGAAATGAGAGCAGGGAAAGGAGCGCCTGTATGTCCTTTTCTTCTCAGATAAAAAACGAGCTGGCGTTGGCGTCGGCGGACAGGCCCTGCTGCCGGGGCGCCCAGCTGTACGGCATGCTGGAGATGGGGCACAGCTTTTCCGGCGCCGCGGTCTCCCTGCAGACGGAGTATGAGGCGGGGGCGCGGCGCTATGCTTCGTTGCTGTGCCAGGTGTGCGGAATCGGCGAACCGCCGGTCCAGTTGCCGGCAAAGGCGGGCGGCTTTTATACCGTCGCGCTGGCGGCGGCCGCCGATCGGGCCCGGGTTCTGGAGCGGTTTGGGCACACACCGGAGGAGCTGACCCTTCGGCTGAACCGTGCCAATCTGGAATGTGAGGAATGCGCCGCCCACTATCTGCGGGGAGCCTTTCTGGTCTGCGGCGCGGCCGCCGCTCCGAGCGCCGGCTACCATCTGGAATTCAGCGTCCCCCATTATCCTCTCAGCCGTGATCTGCTGGCCCTGCTGAGGGAGCTGGACTTTAACGCCCGGCTGGTGCGGCGCAAGGGCAGCCCGGTGGTATATTTTAAGGAAAGCGGACAAATTGAGGACTGCCTGACTCTGATGGGGGCGGTTACCTCTTCGCTGGATCTGATGAATGTGAAGATCATTAAGCACGTCCGCAACCGCGCTAACCGTCTCACCAACTGTGAAAGCGCGAACATTGATAAAACGGTGAGTGCTTCCGCTGTCCAGATCGAGGCGATCCGCCGGCTGGAGGCACGCGGCGGCCTGCTTTCCCTGCCTGATGAGCTGAAGGAGCTGGCCCTGCTGCGGCTGGACAATCCGGAGCTGTCGCTGCGGGAGCTGGGGGAGCTGCTGGAGCCGCCCCTGAGCCGGTCGGGGGTCAATCATCGCCTGCACCGCCTGATGGAGCTGGCCGAGAGGGAATAGCTCCAGCGAATCACGGCGATTACGGGACGGGAGGTGGCCGGGATGTCCGGCTTTGTCCATTTGCATGTTCACAGCGAATACAGCCTGCTGGACGGCGCCTGCCGCGTCGAGGGACTGGTGGAAACCGCCCGTCGGCTGGGGCAGACGGCGGTAGCGGTTACCGACCACGGCGTGATGTACGGCGTGGTCGAGTTTTATCAGGCGGCCCAAAAGGCCGGGATCAGGCCGATTATCGGCTGTGAGGTCTATGTCGCGCCCCGCACTCGCTTCGATAAAGTCCACGGGGTGGACAGCGAATACAGTCATCTGGTGCTGCTGTGCGAAAACAATGAGGGCTATCATCATCTGATGAAGCTGGTATCCGCATCCTTTACCGAAGGGTTTTATTCCAAGCCGCGGGTGGACCATGAGCTGTTACGCCAATATCATGGCGGCCTGATTGCCCTTTCCGCCTGTCTGGCGGGAGAAATCCCCCGTGCTCTGTCCCGCGGCGATTACGAGGGGGCAAGGGAACGGGCGCTTTTTTACCACGATCTGTTTGGGGAGGATCACTTTTATCTGGAGCTTCAGGATCACGGTCTGGACGAGCAGAAGGCGCTCAATCCGCAGCTTGTCCGGCTTTCCGCTGAAACGGGGATCCCGCTGGTCTGTACCAACGACGCCCATTATCTGACGCGGGAGGACGCCCGGATGCAGCGGGTGCTCATTTGCATCCAGACCAATACCACCCTGGACGAGCCCAATCCCATGGCTTTTGAGACGGAGGAATTCTATCTCAAGTCGGAGGAGGAGATGCGGGCCCTTTTTCCCGCGCTTCCGGCCGCCTTTGACAACACGGCGGCTATCGCGGAGCGCTGCCGGGTGGAGCTGGAGTTCGGTCATACTCAGTTGCCGCCCTTCGACGCGCCCGGCGGAGACAGTCTGGCCTATTTCCGCGAGGAATGCTATCGCGGACTCCGCCGTCATTACGGTGAAAATCCCGCTCCGGCTCTTATCGACCGGCTGGAGTATGAGATGGATACCATTCAGCGGATGGGGTATGTGAATTATTACCTGATCGTCAACGATTTTATCCAGTACGCCCGGCGCAGCGACATTCCGGTCGGTCCGGGGCGCGGCTCCGGTGCGGGCAGCCTGTGCGCCTACTGTCTCGGGATCACCGGTATCGATCCAATTCGGTACAACCTGCTGTTTGAACGCTTCCTCAACCCCGAACGGGTGAGTATGCCTGATTTTGACATTGATTTCTGTAACGAGAAGCGACAGCTGGTGATTGATTATGTCATCCGGAAATACGGGGCGGATCATGTGTCCCAGATTGTGACCTTCGGCACCATGGCGGCCCGCGCCGCCATTCGGGACGTGGCGCGGGCGATGGCGCTGCCCTACGCCGTGGCTGACCAGGTGGCCAAGATGGTGCCCTGGGAGCTGAACATGACCCTTGACCGGGCGCTGAGCCAGTCCCGCCCCCTGCGGGAGCGGGCGGAGTCCGACCCGCAGGTCCGTGACCTCATTGACATGGCCAAGAGGGTGGAGGGCATGCCGCGCCATGCCTCCACCCATGCCGCGGGGGTGGTGATCACGGCCCGGCCGGTCAGCGACTATGTGCCGTTGTGCCTGAACGGCGATATGGTGGCCACGCAGTACACCATGGGACGGATTGAGGAGCTGGGCCTGCTGAAAATTGACTTTCTGGGCCTGCGCAACCTGACCGTTATCGACGATGCCGTGAAAATGGTACTCAGCCGGCGGCCCGATCTGCGGATTGAGGAGATTCCGCTGGATGAGGAGCCGGTATACACCATGCTTTCCAAGGGAAATACCGAGGGGGTGTTCCAGTTTGAGTCCGGGGGGATGCGCCGGGTGCTCAGCAGCCTGCGCCCCGATTGCTTTGAGGATCTGATTGCGGTGATTTCCCTGTATCGTCCGGGCCCGATGGATTCCATCCCGAAATATATCAACAACCGCCATCATCCCGAACAGGTGCAATACCGCCACCCCTGTCTGGAGCCCATTCTCCGCGTGACCTACGGCTGCATTATCTATCAGGAGCAGGTGATGCAGATTTTCCGCGAGCTGGCGGGCTATTCGCTGGGCCGCGCCGACGTGGTGCGCCGCGCGATGTCCAAAAAGAAGCGCGAGGTGATGGAAAGGGAGCGCGAGATTTTCCTTCACGGCTTAACCCGGGAGGACGGCACAGTGGAGGTGGAGGGCTGTGTCCGCCGCGGCATTCCGGAGGAGACCGCCCGCGCCGTCTTTGATGAGATGTCCTCTTTTGCCTCCTATGCCTTCAACAAATCCCATGCGGCGGCCTACGCGATGGTAGCCTATCAGACCGCGTGGCTCAAGTGCTTTTATCCCCGCGAATATATGGCGGCTCTGATGACCAGTGTACTGGGTTATGAGAGCAAGCTGGTGGGCTATATCGCGGAATGCGAGCGTCTGGGGATTCAGGTGCTGCCCCCATCGGTCAACGAGAGCGGCTGCGGTTTCCTGACCACGGGGGAGGGGCTCCGCTTCGGCTTGCTGGCGGTCAAGAACCTGGGGCGCGGTTTTATTGAGGGGCTGATTGCCGAGCGGGAGAACGGGGGCGCCTTTCACAGCTTTTATGCCTTCTGCCGCCGGATGTCGGCGCACAAGGACTTCAACCGCCGGGGACTGGAAAGCCTGATCAAATGCGGGGCGCTGGATGAGCTGGGGGGGAACCGGGCCAGGCTGCTGGCCGCTTTGCCGGTTTTTCTCGATCAGCTGGACAGCGAAAATCGCCGAAATATTGAAGGGCAGCTGGATTTGTTCGGAGATTCCGGAACGGGGGAATATGCCGAGCCGCCGCTGCCGGAGAAGGAGGAATTCTCCTATGCCGACCGTCTCACGATGGAAAAGGAGGTCACAGGCCTGTATCTGACCGGCCATCCGCTGAAGCCGTATGAGCCGGTGTACCGTGCCCTGCGGGCGGACCGGCTGGATCGCATCCTGACCTCTCTGGAGGAAAACGACGGGGATTACCAGGATGGCGGGGCGGTGACGCTGCTGGGGATGCTCACCTCTGTGCGGCAGAAGAATACCCGACAGGATGCCACCATGGCCTATGTCATGGTGGAGGATCTGTTCGGCGGTGCGGAGATGCTGGTCTTTCCGAAAACGCTGTCCCGCTTCGTTTCCGATATCCGGCCCGGCGCCGTCCTTCTTATCCGCGCCCGTCTCAGCGTCCGCGAGGATGAGGAGCTCAAGCTGCTGTGCGACGCGGTGCAGGAAGCGCCTGCTACCGTGGAGCAGGCCCGCGCCCTGCGTTCCTCCGGCACGGGCTCCTCCCGGCAGAGGGATGGAGAAGGAGGACGGACGGAGGGGGCGGCCTCCGGAGAGAAGCCGCCGAAGGCCCCCTCCTCCCGTGCAGGGCTGTATCTGCGGGTTCCCTCCGCCGATCATCCTCTGTACAAAAGGGCCCTGCTGGTCACCGGCGTGTTCGACGGGTCATGGCCGCTGTATATCCGGTTTCAGGACAGCGGCCGGATGCTCCGTGCCCCCCAGCATCTGTGCGTATGGCCGCATCCGGTTCTTCTCGATGAGCTCCGGTCGATTCTGGGAGAGGAAAATGTAGCACTGGTGGAATGACCCGCCCGCCTCCGGTGAAACATCCGGTTCAGTGCGAAAAGACGGGATGGTCAAAGATATTGGACAAGAGCCCATGATGAGAGAGCCGGCTGAGGACTCCAGTCGTAGGAACGGCGGCTGCGGACGGCAAGCCTGTCAGACAAAATGGGACAGGGAAAAGAAAGCAAGCAAGGGGGGACAGAAGAGCCTTCTATTTCTCCCTTGAAACACAGCTGTTTTTATCTTACGTGGCGTAATCCGGGGCGCCTTATTCTCCCGGAAAAAGCTGCGTCGGTTCCGCTGTCATCTGCGTCGTATAAATCGCTGAACGGACAAGCGCTGATACATGTACTGCAATCGCTGTACTCCGCCACATGGAGAACAGGAAACCCAGGGATGCCCCTTTTCTCTGCATAATCGTTTGACGAATCATATCCCGAAAAAGTTGGTAGCGCGATGGGGACGGGTGGCTTTACAAGCTGCTGCAAGCGAACCAACAGAGGCGTGTGCCCTCTTGCGGAGAGGATTTGAATCTCTTGGCTAATAAACACCTAAATTTATTAGCAGCCCGCAAATTAGCAAAACGCATCGTATTAGCAAATGGGTTAAAAATCCGAAGAAAAAGCCCTTGATAGTGCGGTGCGTATTAGCAAAAAAGCGGTAGTAAATCGACCTAAAAGGTGATAGGTTTAGACGCTGAAATGAGGGACTGTGTATTAGCAATTAGCAAACAGGCCAAAAAGAGCAGAGAATGAGAAAAGCCAAAAACCCTGTAAAATCAAGGCTTTCGGCGTTGTTTGTGGCGCGCCAGAAGGAACTCGAATCCCCGA
>JAAWCO010000086.1 GCA_022793315.1 Clostridiales bacterium
GACTGGAGACAGTCTCCAGATCCACCTGCATCCGCTGACCCAGATTCTGCCAGCGCTCCTCAGCTCTGGCGCCGCTCTGGCCTATCCTGAAACCAGTGTCAGAGGAAGTTTCCCCCTCTCTGTCAGGCGCCTCCTGATGATACCAGAGTTGATGGTCGTCTGTCCGGAACAGCCGGGACAGCTCCTCCAGCTGTTCCGGCGCCGGCGGATGAGTCCGCAGGGAATGGTACAGATGCTCCGCCGTCATATATCGGCTGTTCGTCCTCAGCTTTTCGAGCTCGGTGCGCCGGGCGGCGTCCTCCGGAGCGGGGAACAGGGAAAGCTCCAGCAGCGCCTGCTCTGCCGCCAGGTCACAGGCCAGATCCCACAGCTCCCGATTGACCATACCCACAAACATATGCCGCAGGACGCAGTGGAGCAGCAGGTGAAGCAGCTCCCTGGCCACGTTGTCCCGGCCGTCCTTACAGCGGCGCAGGATATACCCCGCACCATAATAAAGGTGAGCGCCATCTGTCAGCAGGGTCATACCAGGTCTGGGGCAGGGGCGCAATTCACGGAGCGCCAGATCCAGAAAACGCAGACGGATGCGAAGTATCTGGCAGGACAGCTCCAGGGCCTCCCCCGCCAGCTGCTCCGCCTGATTCGCGGAATTTTTTATTTCTCCGGGCATAGGCTCTCCTTCGCTCAGCAGACTTACAGGTATAAAGGGTCCGGAACAGGCTGAGGAAAACTGCTTTATATTTTAATATATCTAACCGCCGGTTTCAAGGATTTTTCTATTGTGATTCACTTATTCCATGGATAGTCCATTTTTGTCATAGATTAATGGAATACAGCAGAATATTCACCCGCTTTTCTCTTTCGTGTTGAGAAATGCCCAGGTAATTTCTCTTTCGTCAAAATGACGGAATGGGCAGTTATCCGTTGTGGACAACCGCCCGATAAACAGCAATTTGTTAATCTCTTTTCATGTGCAGTAATGGATATGGATTTCCTTGTCCGTCACATTCCGTCCTTTTATAAACCTCAAAGCCCATGTGTTCATAAAAGCCTTTTGCAAGAGGATTTTGTTCATTGACCGCAAGCTCATTGATTGAATAATGATCAATACCATATTGCAGCAGCTGCTTTCCAATACCTTGCCCTCTGCTTTCACTTGAAATAAATAGCATTTCAAGCATTTTATCTGCAACTCCCATGAAGCCCAATAAATTTCGGTTTTCATTCTCTGCAATCACCAAAACAGGGACATCATTTAAGGCTTGTGGAACATACTTCTTAATATTGCTTATCTCCTCATCTGATAAAAACAAATGAGTAGCTTTAACGGAACTTTCCCATACCTTTAACAATTGTTCAACTAATACGGTAGTTCTGTCTCTTGCTTCTATAATTCTCATATTCTTTCCCTCTGTAAACTCCGATTTTGGGAGCTGATTATATCACGACCAATTTCTCAATTCAAGAAGCCATTGACGAAATTGCTGGTGATCGGAGTTGTCAACACGAAAGAGAAAAGGGCCAAATATTTCCGGAAAAAGAGGCTGTCTGCCGGGGATAAAGTATGGGCAAAACAGGAGATCGCTCCCTCCTTATCGCGGAGATCAAAAAATAAATCCTTATTTTTATTTTTATATACATTGACAGATGAGGTATATAATGATATTCTATACTTCAGAAAGGTGGTGACACCTGTGTCCATTGCCTCGGATATGCTGCGGGGCCATACCGAAACCATCATCCTCCGGCAGCTGCTCAGCCGCGACAGCTACGGCTACGAAATCAACAAAGCCATACAGGAGGCGACCGGCAACCGTTACGAGCTCAAGGAAGCTACCCTGTACACCGCCTTCCGCCGGCTGGAGCAGAGCGGCTGTATCCTCTCCTATTGGGGGGACGAAACCACCGGTGCGCGGCGGCGCTACTATTCTATCACGCCGCAGGGCCGCGCCCGTTATCTTGCCAATGTGGAGGAATGGAGAAATGCCCGCGAGCTGATCGAACGACTGATTATGGAAGGGGAGACTCACAATGATTGAACGAATCCGCCAATACCTGGAGCAGGCCTTTGCCGGCGCGCCCCAGACCGCCAAAGTGCTGGAGCTGCGGGAGGAGCTGTTCACCAACCTGCTCGACAAATATAACGACCTGCTGCGCCAGGGCTGCAGCGAAGAAGAGGCGTATGCCGCCGTCATCGCCGGTGTGGGCGATCTGGAGGAGCTGGTGCGCAGTGTACAGGAGCCGTCCCCGCTGTCGCCGGAGCCGCAGCAGTACCGTACCCGGCGGGCCGCTGTCACGGCCATTGCGGTCATGCTGTATATCCTCAGCCCCTTTGCCGCTGTCCTGTTCTCCGAGCTGCTGTATCAGGATACCATCGGCGTGCTGGTGATGATGTTCCTCATTGCTGCGGCTACCGGCCTGCTCATTTTCAACCATATGTCCCGGCCCGTCTATGTCAAAAACGCGGATACGGTGGTGGAGGACTTCAAGGCCTGGCGGTCGGTAAACGGCCGGCGCAAGTCGGCCTGGCGTTCCTTTCGCGCCGCCTTCTGGTGCCTGGTGGTGGTCGTCTATCTGGGAAGCAGCTTTCTGTTCAACATCTGGCCCTTTTCCTGGCTGATCTTCATCATGGCCGCGGCTGTTGAGGGCATTGTCCGCGGCATTCTCGCCCTGAAGGAGGAAGATCGATGAATAAACCCCATGGCCTTGTTCTGATTATCGCGTGGAGCGTCGTGCTGCTCGCCGTTTTGGCTCTTTTTGTCTTCCTGCTGCTGGGAGGGCGGTTCGGCTTCTCCTTTTTTCATTTTGATTTCGGATTTTCCGGCGACCGTTCTTCCTTTATCACGGTACAGGAGCAGTCCCTTGACCCGGACGAGGTGGAGAGTCTGTCAGTCAACTGGATATCGGGTCGTGTCCGTTTCGCGGTGGGCGGCGATACTGTCCGGGTGATGCAGCGGGGGCCTTCCGACCTGCCCGAAAAATACCGGGCCCGCATTGACAGCCGGAACGGCGCCCTGACCGTCCGGGACGGACGGGGCGGCTTCCATCTGTTCAGTTTTGGTACCCTCGCCACTGATCTGGAGATTACACTGCCTGAAAAGGTCTACCGCTCCATCGAGGTGACCACCACCTCCGCCGATTTTCTCACTGCCCCCCTGCGGGCCGGCAGCCTGCAGCTGAAATCCACCTCCGGTGAAATCACGGCGGCGGGTTCCTTTGATACCGTTCAGGCCAGCTCGACCAGCGGTGACCTTTTGCTGGACGGCCTGGCAGCTGCTGGCAGCCTTACTCTATCCACCACCTCCGGCGAGATCACCGGAGCGGACATGTCCTCTGACAGTCTACAGGTCTCCTCCGTTTCCGGCGATGTGCGCCTGTCGGGACGTTTCTCCGGCCCTGTCCGGCTGAAGACCACCTCCGGTGAAGTGGGGCTCGACACCGCCGAAGCGCCCTCCAGCCTCAACGCCCATTCCGTTTCCGGCGATATTCAGCTCCGGCTTCCCTCTGACAGCGGCTTCACTCTGAGCTTTCACTCCACCTCCGGAAAAATCCGCTCCGACTTCGAGACCAGCGGGGGCGGGGATACCTTCCTGCACGGCGACGGCTCCCACTCCTATTCCGTCAGCACCACCTCCGGCGATGTGCGGCTGGAAAAATACTCCTGAGCCCACCTTTTTCAACAGAAAGAGGCGTGTCCCCCCGGAGCGCCCGGGGAACCCGCAGATTTTTTAAAAACCCCCAATAAAACCAGCC
>JAAWCO010000087.1 GCA_022793315.1 Clostridiales bacterium
CTCTCTATTGGGGTCGGTCAGGGCGACACCATGCGGCAATCGGAGGAAATGGCGCGGCAGGCGCTGGAGATGGCGCTGGGACGCGGCGGCGATCAGGCGGCTGTTAAAACGCGCAGCGGCTTCGATTTTTACGGCGGCGTGTCCAAGGGAGTGGAGAAGCGCACCAAGGTGCGTACCCGCGTGGTTGCCTCTGCGCTGAGTGAGCTGATCGCCGGTAGCGACAACGTGCTGGTGATGGGGCACCGTTTTTCCGACCTGGACTGCCTCGGCTCCGCCGCTGCCATGGCCGCCGCCGCCCGCGGAATGGGCCGGCCCGCGTATGCCGTCGCCCGGCATAAAACCACCCTGGCTGCTGAGCTGATCGATCGCTATGACGCGGCGGGCCGGGGGGATCTGTTTATTGAGCCGGAGGAAGCGATGGAGCTGCTGAATCGGCGGACGCTTCTGATCGTGACCGACACCCATAACCCTCAGATGCTGGAGGACGCCGGTCTGTACAGGGCGGCAGGTTCAGTGGTCGTGATCGACCATCATCGCAAGATGGTGGAGCATATTGATAATGCGGTGGTTTTTTATCATGAGCCGTATGCCTCCTCCGCCTCGGAGATGGTGGCGGAGCTGGTGCAATATATGCCAGGCAGCAGCATAACGCGACTGGAGGCGGAGGCGCTTCTGGCCGGCATTATGCTGGATACCCGCAGCTTTGTGATGAAGGCGGGTGTCCGCACCTTCGAGGCGGCCGCCTATCTGCGCCGGCTGGGGGCCGATACCATTGAGGTCAAAAAGATGTTTGCTGAGAATATGGAGACCTATCGGGCCAAAGCAGATATCATTGCACAGGCGGAGCTGTATCGAAAGACCGCGATTGCCTGCTGTGAGCGGGATGGATCCTGCGAGACACGGATTGCTGCCTCTCAGGCAGCTGACGAGCTGTTGTATATCAAGGGGGTGGATGCTTCCTTCACTCTCTTTACAGAGGGAAATACAGTCAACATTTCGGCCCGCTCGCTGGGGGATTTCAACGTTCAGCTGGTGATGGAGACAATCGGCGGCGGTGGGCACATGACCATGGCAGGAGCCCAGCTGGAGGATGTGGATATGGCGGAGGCCCGCCGTCGCCTGACTGGGGCGATTGACCGGCTGCTGGCTGACCGGGAGCATGCGCTGGCGGTCCAGCAAAAACAGAACGAATCGTAGGATAGAGGAGAAGCAGCTCCGATTTTGATACAGCCGACAGGCGGCTCACAGGCGTCCCCCAAAAGGCTGTTCCGGAACGACAGCCGAGGATGCTGGAAGGAGCTATATGGACTTCTCCAGTTGTATGGTTATTTCAAGGAAAGGATGATATCCATGAAGGTGATTTTGAAGCAGGACGTGCGCGGCCAGGGAAAAAAGGGGGAGCTGGTCAGCGTATCCGACGGCTACGCCCGCAACTTCCTTTTTCCCCGCGGACTGGCGGCGGAGGCTGATGCGCAGGCGCTTAATGAACTGAAAAACCGGGAAGAGGCCGCCCGCTACCGTGAGGAGCAGGAGAAAAAAGCCGCTGGTGAGACTGCCGCTCTGCTGAATGGAAAGGTGCTGAAGCTCACAGCCAAGGCGGGACAGGGCGGACGGCTGTTCGGTTCGGTCACCACCAAAGAGGTAGCCGAGGAGCTGAAAAAGCAGTTTGGCGCCGAGGTGGACAAACGTAAAATTCAGATGGCCGATATCAAGGCCTTCGGCACGTATGAGGCGGAGGTGCGCTTCAATTTCGGGATCACGGCCAAACTGAGCGTGATGGTGACCGAATAACCGCTGCTTCCGATATTTCCCGCGAAAGGACGATGGAATCATGCCAGACCTGAACAATATCCGCAGCGACGGCCTGAATCTGCCCTATAGTCTGGAGGCGGAGCAGGCGGTGCTGGGTTCGATCCTGATGGAGCCAAACAGCCTCAATCAGGTGGCAGATGTGCTGCGTCCGGAGTTTTTCTATCTGCCGGAGCATCAGGCGATTTACCGGGTGATGAGCGAAAAGCTGATGGCTTCTCAGGTGATTGATTTTGTCACTGTGCTGGAGGCATTGAAAACCGAGGGTTTCTTTTCCGCCGAGGAGGGAAAGTCCTATCTTCTCCGCCTGGCTCAGATGGTGCCCTCCATCTCAAATATCGGCCATTACGCCCGGATTGTCAGGGAAAAGCACGATGTGCGTTCCCTGATCCAGGCGGCGCGGGAGATCGTGGATGACGCCATGGACCCCGGCGTGGATGCCTCTCTTCTGCTCGATTCTGCGGAACAGAAGATTTACGATATCCGGCAGGGACGGCAGCCCGGCGGGCTGGTGCCGATTCGGGAGGTGCTGGCCTCCAACTATGAGATGTTCAACAAGCTGGCTTCCGACGAGAGGGATCAGTTTGTCGGGCTGCCCACCGGGATCTCTGCGCTGGACGATATCACCACTGGTCTCAACCGTTCGGATCTGATCATTGTCGGCGCCCGCCCCGGTATGGGAAAAACCAGCTTTGCACTGAATCTGGCCCGGAATGTGGCGGTCCAGAAGGGAAAGACGGTGGCCTTTTTCTCGCTGGAGATGTCCCGTGAACAGCTGGTCAACCGGATTCTCTCCACCGAGGCAAGAGTTTCCGGAAAAAAGCTGCGGGTGGGCAATCTGACCGCGGACGAATGGGGCCGCATTGCAGCGGCCTCCAATGTTCTGTGTCAGGCGCCCATGTATTTTGATGATACCTCCAGCATTACGGTGCCGGAAATGAAAGCCCGCCTGCGGCGGATGAAAAAGCTGGATTTCGTTGTGATTGATTATCTTCAGCTGATGCAGTCGGCCCGCCGCATTGACAATCGGGTTCAGGAGGTCACCGAGATCACCCGCAATCTGAAAATTATGGCCAAGGAGCTGAATATTCCCCTGATGGTGTGCGCCCAGCTGTCCCGTGCCACGGAAAAGCAGCAGAATCACCGGCCCGCGCTGGCGGATTTGAGGGAATCCGGATCCATTGAGCAGGACGCCGACCAGGTGATGTTCCTGTATCGGGAGGAGTATTATAAGGCGGAACGGGACGATCCGTCTGAGGCGGAGAGCAATACCTCCGAGGTGATTGTGGCGAAAAACCGACACGGCGAGCTGGGAACGGTCAAGCTCGCCTGGTTTGGTGAATTCACCCAGTTCACCAGCCTGGAGATGCATCACAGTGAAAGGTGAGCGGCGGGCGGGAGCTGCTGTCCTGCCATACAAGGCGGAGAGCCTTATTGAGAGGGAGGGGCTGCTTCCGAAGGATGCTGCTGTGCTGGTCGCACTGTCGGGCGGCGCGGATTCCATGGCGCTCCTTTCTTTTTTTCGAGAATATCGGGATCGCTTTTCCGGAATCGCTCTTGCGGCCGCCCATTTGAACCACTGCCTGCGGGGAGAGGAGTCTGAGCGGGACGAGGCGTTTGTCCGGTCGGTCTGTTCCCGCTGGAAAATTCCTCTGACGGCGGAGAGAGCCGATGTGGCGGCGCTGGCCGCGGAGCGGTCGGAAGGGGTAGAGGCCGCCGGGCGGCGGGTGCGTTACGCTTTTCTGGAGAGAACGGCACTGTCGATGACTCAGGCAGAGGGGCGTCCGGTTCGGATTGCGACCGCCCACACCCTGTCCGATCAGTGGGAGACGATTCTGCTTCATCTGACACGGGGCTGCGGCTTGCGGGGATTATGCGGAATTCCCATATCCAGAGGCCGGATCATCCGTCCTCTGCTCAACTGCTCCCGCGGCGAGGTGGAGGATTACTGCCGCGCCCGTGATATTCCCTTTATCATCGACAGCAGTAATGCCGACGAGCGATATGCCCGCAACCGTTTGCGGAATGGTGTGATCCCTCTTCTGCGGGAAATCAATCCGCGGGGGGCAGAGGCAGCAGGCCGGGCTGCTCGTCTGCTGCGGCGGGATGAGGAGTATCTGGAGCAGCAGGCGGCCTCTGCACTGGCGGCTGCCCGTTGCGGCGGCAGCGGGAATGCTTATGATGCGGCTGCCTTGTATGCCCTGCCGCCCGCCCTGCGCAGCCGCGCGTTGCGCCGTCTGGCGGGCCGGAGTGGGGAAGAAGAGGCCCTGCTGGACTTGGACGCCGCAGCAGAGGACCGGCTGGAGGCCCTTCTCGCCGCCGGGAGCGGCGGGGTCAATCTGCCGGGCGGACGGGTAGTGTATCTGGCAGGAGGGTTGCTGTCGGTTCGGGAACCCGTCGCGCTTTTCGGAGAGGTGAGCCTGCCCTTGGCGCCAAATGCTTCCTGCGAGTTCTGCGGCCGGCAGGTCACGGCTCTCCTGTTGCCGCGGTCCGTTCTGGACCGATTGGCAGAGTCTGCCTCCGATTTTGCTTCCAACAGAAGTGAATTACAGAAAATTTACAAATTTGTATTACAAAACACATGTGATTATGATATGATTAAAAATCATATTGTTCTTCGCAATCGCCGGGCAGGCGATGCTTTTCGTCCGGCGGGACGCAGCATGACCAAGAGCCTGAAAAAGCTCTGGAATGAAAAGCGGCTGCCGCCGGAGAAGCGGGATGCGGTTCCACTCCTCTGCGATGAGGAGGGGATTTGTCTGGTTGCGGGTTTTGGCTGTGACGAGCGAGTCCGGATCACCGATGCCACCCGGCGCATCCTGTTGCTGCTGGACAGCGAAGCGGCGGAAAATCCCGGCATTGACGCCTCATTTTTTGAAGGGATTGGGGAAACATAATGAATATGTGCGACGATATCGCGCGGATTCTGTATACGGAGGAACAGCTGGCAGAGATCGTTGGCAGGATCGGCCGGCAGATCAGCGAGGACTATCGGGATAAGAATCTGTTAATGGTCAGTGTGCTGAAAGGCTCCCTGATGTTTATGGCGGATTTGATGCGGGCGGTGACCATCCCCTGCGCCATTGATTTTCTGTCGGTCTCCAGCTATGGCGGGGGAACAGCCAGCTCCGGCGTGGTACGGATACTCAAGGATCTGGACAATCCGCTGGAGGGAAAGGATCTGCTGGTGGTGGAGGACATTCTGGACTCCGGTGTGACACTGTCCTTTCTGCTGAAAAATCTCTCCGCCCGCAATCCGCACAGCATTCGTTTATGCACTCTGCTGGACAAACCGGAGCGGCGTCGGGTGGAAATCCGGCCTGACTATGTTGGCGCAGAGGTCCCTGACGAATTTATCGTCGGCTATGGTCTTGACTATGCCGAAAGATACCGCAATTTGCCCTATATCGGGGTGCTGAAGCCGAAAGTCTATGCCGGCTGACCCCTGTCTTTCACCGGAGGACCGGAACCCGAACCGCCCGCGGACCCTCGTGTGCGGCGGCGATAAGGAGTGAATGTATTGGAATCCAACAACAACGATTTCGGAAAGATGATTCGCAATATCGGACTGTTTCTTGGCGTGCCGCTGCTGATCCTCATCACGCTCTGGCTGGTGCTGGACAACCGCACCTCATCGGACAAAAAGAAATATTCTGATTACCTCAACTATTTCCGTAATGAACAGGTACAGGAATACAGCCTGAACATCGGCAACGGCAATCTGAAGGTTCTGCTGAAGCCGGAGTTTATCGCGGAGGACACCAATCGGGACGGCAAGCTGGATGAAAAGGATATTCTCACCTATCAGGTACCCGATGTCAGTCTGTTTGTGCAGGACCTGCGGCTGATTTTTGAACGCAAGCTCGACGCGGACCCCGATTTCGTGCCGCCGGCTAACGACTATGAGCCGGCCAGCCAGCTTCCTTGGATTCTCAACCTGCTGCCGTCTGTACTGATTGTGGTGGCGTTTGTGGTGATGTTCCTGATGGTTCGGCGCTCCATGTCCTCCATCGACGGCGGCAAGGTGATGGGCTTTGGCAAAGCACGGATCAAGCAGCCCAGTGAGGATAAACGCAAAACCACCTTTGCCGATGTCGCGGGCGCCGATGAGGAAAAAGAAGAGCTGCGGGAAATCGTGGATTTCCTCAAATCTCCCAAAAAGTTCAAGGAACTGGGCGCGCGCGTGCCCAAGGGCGTACTGCTGGTGGGCCCTCCCGGAACAGGTAAGACCCTGCTGGCCCGTGCAGTTGCCGGCGAAGCAGGCGTTCCCTTCTTTTCCATTTCCGGTTCCGATTTTGTGGAAATGTATGTGGGTGTCGGCGCCTCCCGTGTCCGAGACCTGTTTGATCAGGCGAAAAAGAATTCTCCCTGTATTATTTTTATTGATGAGATCGACGCAGTGGGCCGTCAGCGTGGGGCAGGGCTGGGCGGCGGCCATGATGAGCGGGAGCAGACACTGAACCAGATGCTGGTGGAGATGGATGGATTCGGCAGCAACGATGGCGTGATCATGATCGCGGCCACCAACCGTCCCGATATTCTTGATCCGGCGTTGACCCGCCCGGGCCGCTTTGACCGCCAGATCGTGGTGAATTATCCTGATATTAAGGGCCGTGAGGAAATTCTCAAGGTTCATGCGCGCGGCAAGCCGCTGGCACCCGATGTGGAACTGTCGGTCATTGCCAAATCCACCGCCGGCTTTACTGGAGCGGATCTGGAAAACCTGCTGAATGAGGCAGCTCTTCTGGCAGCCCGGCGCGGTCTTCATTCCATCACGATGCCCGAGATTGAAGAGGCCACCATCAAGGTGGTGATGGGTACCGAGAAACGCAGTCATGTCATCACGGATAAAGAGAAGAAGCTGACCGCTTTTCATGAGGCGGGGCATGCTGTGGTTACGTATTATTGCCCCACTCAGGATCCGGTGCATCAAATTTCGGTTATTCCGCGCGGGATGGCCGGCGGCTATACGATGAGCCTGCCGGAGCACGACCGCTCCTATCGCGCCCGGAAGGAAATGCTGGAAGGGATTCAGGTCCTTCTGGGCGGCCGGGTGGCCGAGGCGCTGGTTCTGGACGATATCTCCACCGGCGCATCCAATGATATCGAACGGGCGACAGAAACGGCTCGTGGGATGATCACCAAATATGGTATGAGCGACAAGCTGGGGCCGATTATGTTTGGCTCCGCCGGTTCCAACGAGGTGTTTCTGGGGCGGGATTTTGGGCACACCCGTAATTACTCTGAGCAGGTGGCGGCAGAGATTGATGAAGAAATTAACCGGCTCATTCGTGAGAGCTACAGAGAGACCGAACGCAAGCTGACCGAGCATTTGGATCAGCTGCATGCTGTGGCAAGGTATCTTTTTGTCAATGAAAAGGCGGACGGCGAACAGTTCCGTGCGATTATGGAGGGGACGCTGATTCCCGAAGAAACCGATTTTGTCTCCCACGCGGCAGGAAAAAATGATACGCCTCCTGCCGAAACGAATGAGGCGGAGAACGACGAACTGCCCCACTGACCACCATCCATTGCGCTTCCTGATGGATATTTCTTCGGGCTTGAGCGGCCTTTATATCCTGCAAAAAAACAGCTGGAACACGATGTTCTGGCTGTTTTTTTGCAGGAGGACCAGCTTTTCAGAGAAGAAAGGTAAATGAGGGGAGGAGGGAATAAAAAGGATATGCGGAGACGTTATTTTTTGAGAGAATATATCCTCTGGACAGCAGGAGCGATGCTTTGAGACGCAGAAGGGACTGTCGCATTAGGCGATACGCTGTAATAAAATGGAGGCGTGATTAACAGCCTGGTTGTCAATTCCGGTGCCTGCCAGATAATCTGCTGAGGAGGATTTGTTACGCAGCACAACGGTTGATCCGGCAGCAATCGGTGCGATAAACATACCGGTTAATTCTATGCGTTCGGTATCTGCCAGCTCACGGGAATACGACCCAAAAAACGATAAAGGGTTTTCCAGCCCGTTGATGGCCACCGCATAAGCAAGATTCAGTAATCCGGCGGCAGGGCGGATCAACAAGGAGTAATCAATCCGATAAACGCCTTCTGTGTTTACTGTAATCTCTGCGGTATTGGGGGTAAAGGAAAAATCGCCGGACTGAAAGGCAAGCAGAAAACGAACAGTTCCTTCCGGATCAACACTTTGGAATCCTCCTTGCATGACAGCATTAAAATATACCGGTGGCATACCGCTTCCTACGGGCCCGGGTTCCCCCTGTGGACCTGTGGGTCCCTGAGGTCCGACGGGGCCGGGTTCCCCCTGCGGGCCCGTGGATCCCTGAGGTCCGGCGGGTCCGGATTCCCCCTGTGGACCCGTGGGTCCCTGAGGTCCGGCGGGTCCGGGTTCCCCCTGTGGACCCGTGGGTCCCTGAGGTCCGGCGGGTCCAGATTCTCCCTGCGGGCCCGTGGGTCCCTGAGGTCCGGCGGGTCC
>JAAWCO010000088.1 GCA_022793315.1 Clostridiales bacterium
CCGCTGCCTGCGTTCGGGCAAGGTCACCCGCGCCGTCTGATTCATCGTACTGGTCAAAAATCCGGCATGCGCCTCTCAGGCGTATGCCGGATTTTCTATATACGCACAAAGAAAAAGGATATGTCCATCCCCTCCAGCACCAAAGGGGGAGCACATCAGTTCTCTCGATTTTTACGGCTGTCGAGATAATCCTGCAAAATAATCACAGCCGATACCGTATCCACCACCTGCTTCCGCTTTTTTCCTCGGGTATCGGTCTGATTCAAAAAACCAATCGCAGAAACAGTGGTCAGACGTTCATCCCAAAGCGTGACGGAAAGGCCGGTTCTGGTTTGCAGCCGCTGGGCAAAGTCCTCCGCCAGACGAGCACTTTCGCCCCGCGTACCATCCATATTCCGAGGATGGCCGACCACGATGGCCCCGGCGCCAAGCTCTTCCACCTTTTCCGTCACCTGCTCCAGCAGTCGCTCCCGGTCCTTTTGAAACAGAGTGCCCACCGGTGACGCCAGCCGTTCTGAGGAATCGCAGATCGCCAGTCCAGTCCTCGCCACCCCAAAATCTACACTGAGTATCCTCATGCCATCCCCTCTTATGTTCTCCACCATGACTGTTTTTCAAAGGTGGAAATCTCTCTGTCCAGATGAGAATTGTCATTTTCATAGAGAATGCGGCGGCTGTTCCCATCAAACTCCAGCCGAGCCACCGAGGTGTTGTCTGCCCAGGGGATATCGTTCAGCCTCTCCACCGGCCAGCCACGCATCCAGCACAGGGCGTTCCGGATCGTACAGCCATGGGAGGTAACCACCGCCGTCTTTCCCTCGAACCGGGCGGCAATGTCGGAAAGAGCCTGTGCCATCCGCTCGTATACCGCCTGCATGCTTTCCCCTTCCCGGGGATGAAAGCTCCACGGCGTATGCAGCCAGGCCGCGCCCTCTTCAGGATACAGGCTGTCAAGATCATCCCATGCCTTTCCCTCCCACCGGCCGCCGTTGATTTCCTTCAGACGCGGGTCGGTTTCAATGGCCAGACCATGCCGGCCGTTCACCGCCTGAGCGGTTCGATAGGCGCGTTTCAGCGGACTGGACACGATTCCGTCCAGCGGGATGTCCTGAAATCGTTCAGTGAGCCGCTCCAGCTGCCGGACACCGTTTTCGCTGATCTCGCTGTCAATGTGTCCCTGAAAAATCCGTTTGATATTACCCTCGGCTTCACAGTGCCGCACCAGATACAGGGTAGTCATCCCTCTGCTCCTTTCTGTCCAGCCAGCGCACCAAAGCAGCGAAAAAATCCAGAAGGAAAACAAGGCCGCAGCAACACGGCTGTCCCCGGCAGACGCTGGCCCACCGGTATCCTCCGCTTGGCTGAGACTTTCCGTTCCCTGCCCTCTTTCGGCCCTTTTGGAGGTGTGTTGGCTGTCATCTTTCTCACGGAATTCACCACTTTTTCAGCGTACCGGTCAATTCGCTGATACTCTTCATCCCGTTCTGCTCCGCATAACGTTCCAGTCCCTCGATGATGCGGGGCATGGCCATCGGGTCACGGAAATTGGCGGTTCCCACCTGAACGGCGGAAGCGCCTGCAATCATCATTTCCGCTGCATCCTCCCAGGTGGAGACACCGCCGATTCCGATCAAAGGAAGCGATACCCGCTGATAAACCTCCTGCACCATACGGACAGCCACTGGAAAAACCGCCGGCCCGGACAGCCCGCCGGTATTGTTGTGAAGAACTGGGCGTCTGGTACGCAGATCAATCCGCATACCGGTCAGGGTATTGATCAGCGAAAGCACGTCTGCCCCAGCGGCCTCCGCTGCCGCTGCCATATCACCGATACTGGTGACATTGGGCGTCAGCTTGACGATCAGCGGCTTGCAGCAGCGGCGGCGTACCTCTGCCGTGACCTGCTCCACGCTCTGGCAGGAGGTTCCAAAGCTGGCACCGCCCTCTTTCACATTGGGGCAGGAAATATTGAGCTCCACCATATGGACGGCAGAGTCCTCCAGCCTTTCCGCCATGGCGCAATACTCCTCCAGTGTGCTGCCCGCTATGTTGGCAATCACCACCGTGTCCTGCTGAAGCAGCCAGGGAAGATGAATGGAAAGAAACGCCTCCACACCGGGATTCTGTAATCCCACGCTGTTGAGCATTCCCGCAGGAGTCTCCGCAATGCGGGAGGGTGGGTTTCCCGCCCGTTCCTTCAAGGTCGTCCCCTTGCAGGAAATGCCACCCAGCAGAGAAACCGGATAAAATTCGTTGTATTCCATCCCGTAGCCAAAGGTGCCGGAAGCGGCGATCACGGGATTTTTCAGCTCTACACCGGCGACGGTCACGCGCAGATCACTCACTCCCACACCACCTCCTTTGCCGGAAAAACAGGGCCGTTAAGACAAACCCGCTGCATTCGTTCCTCTCCCGACTCCTCCCGAATCATACAGGCACAGCCGATACAGGCTCCCACACCGCAGCCCATCCGTTCCTCCAGAGAAACGTAGCAGTCGCTCCCGCAGGCAGCGGCCAGCTCCGCTACCCTCTTCATCATCGGCCGGGGGCCGCAGGTGTACACCACATCACCGGAATGGGAGGACAGCTGCTCCTCCAGCACCTGCGTGGTAAAACCGTGATATCCGGCGGAACCGTCGTCAGTACACAGAAGCACCCGTGCGCCGGCGGCGGTGAAATCGTCCCCCAGAATCGCTGCGGAGGACGAGCGGAACCCGGCAATCACGACAGCGTTTGTCCCATAATGCCGCGCCAGCGGCAGCAGAGGAGGCGTACCGATTCCACCGCCCACCAGCACCGCTTTTTGAGAGGGCTCAAGCAGGGGAAAACCATGTCCCAGCGGCCCAATCAGATCCAGCGTTTCTCCCCTCTGTCTGTCCGCCAACCAGGCAGTTCCCTTTCCTCTCACCTCAAAGACCAGGCGGAGAACGCCCAGTGTCGGGTCAAACCCGCACAGAGAAATGGGCCGCCGGAGAAGATATTCCCCACACAATATTCCCACAAACTGACCCGCAGCCGCAGCCGAAGCCATTCGGGGGGCGGAAACGGTGCAGTTCCAGATACCGGGCGCCATTTTGCTCATACCAAGAATGCGGGCATGCTCCTGTGTATAACGCATCGTTGTATCACCTCAGATTCCGGTAATATCCAGCAACTCCATGTCGGCCATGGTCTTTTTCATCGCCAGACACTTCAGCATCGCGTTGGCGGTGTCAATGGAGGTGAAGACCGGGATGGCTCTTTCAATCGCCATCCGCCGCATCCGGACGCTGGCCAGCCGGGGATCGCGCCCATGGGCGTCGGTGGAGAGAATATAATCAATTTTTCCGCTTTCGAGAAGATCGACAATATTGGGATGCTCCTCATGCATCTTCCGAACGGCGGAGGCGGGAATCATCTCCCGGTTCAGCTTGTTGGCCGTACCAGCAGTGGCATACAGGGAGAAGCCCATCTGGGCAAAGCGGTCCGCAATAACCATCGCCTCCGGCTTGTCGGAATCCCGCACCGTGATCAGAACACCGCCGCTCTTTTTCATCTGATAGCCGGCGCCAGCCAGCCCCTTGAGCAGCGCCTCGTCAAAGGCTTTAGCCAGTCCCAGCACCTCGCCCGTAGACTTCATTTCCGGTCCGAGCTGCACATCCAGATCCCGCAGCTTTTCAAAGGAGAAAACTGGCACCTTAACCGCTACAATATCCCGTTCAGGGTACAGGCCGGTGCCAAAGCCCATGTCCTTCAGCGTCTCGCCGAGCATGCAGCGGGTCGCCAGCTCCACCATCGGGATATTGGTCACCTTGCTGATATACGGAACCGTGCGGGATGAGCGGGGATTGACCTCAATCACATAAACGGTATCCTGATAAACCACATATTGGATATTGACCAGCCCCACCACCTTCAGCGCCCGGGCCAGCCGCCCAGTATAGGTCACGATGGTATCCCGGACCTTCTGGCTCAGCGTCTGAGCAGGATAGACTGAAATGGAATCGCCCGAATGGACGCCCGCCCGCTCCACATGCTCCATAATGCCGGGAATGAGATAATCATCACCGTCACAGATGGCGTCTACCTCTACTTCGCAGCCCATCAGATATTTATCAATCAGCACCGGGTTCTCCAGCTTCTGTGCGGTGATAATCGCCATATATTCGGTCACGTCGCTGTCGTCATAAGCAATGATCATGTTCTGTCCGCCCAGCACATAGGAGGGACGCAGCAGCACCGGATAACCCAGACGACGGGCCACCTCCAGCGCTTCGGCAGCAGTGAAAACCGTATCGCCCTTCGGACGGGGAATCCCGCACTGCTCCAGCAGCGCGTCGAAGCGCTCCCGGTCCTCCGCCGCGTCAATGCTGTCGGCCGGAGTACCCAGAATCCGCACACCCCGTTTTTCCAGATGCTTGGTCAGCTTAATAGCGGTCTGACCGCCGAACTGCACCACCACCGCTTCCGGCCTTTCGGTCTCCAGCACACTGTCCACGTCCTCCGGCGTCAGAGGGTCGAAGTACAGCCGGTCGGAGGTATCAAAATCGGTGGACACCGTTTCCGGATTGTTATTGGCGATAATCGCCTCATACCCCAGCTTTTTCAGCGTCCGGACGCAGTGCACAGAGCAGTAATCAAACTCTATGCCCTGTCCGATCCGGATGGGGCCGGAACCGAAGACAATGATCCGCTTTTTGCCCGAATTCAACTCCTGATTATAAAGCTCCGCTTCATTCTCCTCATCCCAGGAGGAGTAGAAATACGGGGTCTCCGCATGGAACTCCGCCGCACAGGTGTCCACCATTTTATAGCTGGCGCTCTTTTTTACCGGCGGAGACTGATGCGAGAGCGCGGTAATCGTCCTGTCCAAAAAACCGAGACGCTTGGCCTGCATATAAATTTCCGGAGTAAGGGTCTCCTCCGTCAGCACCTTTTCCATCGCTGCCAGACGGTTCAGCTTGGATAAAAACCAGCGGTCAATCCTGGTCATTTCAAAGATTTCATCCGCCGTCATGATTTTCCGTTTCAGGGCGGTATAAATGGCAAAGATACGCTCATCGTCCATACGGCCGATAATTTCCCGGATTTCCTGATCGTTCTTTTCCTCCACACGGGGCAGATTGGGTGTATCAATGCCCAACTCGATGGAGCGGATCGCCTTCATAAAGGCGATTTCAAAGCCCGGACCGATCGACATCACCTCACCGGTTGCCTTCATCTGTGTACCCAGATGGCGGTCGGCGTAAACAAATTTGTCGAATGGCCATTTAGGAAACTTAATGACACAATAATCCACCGCCGGTTCATTGCAGGCATAGGTTTTTCCGGTCACGGCATTGATAATTTCATCCAGCCGGTAGCCAATGGCAATCTTGCACGCTACCTTGGCGATGGGATAGCCGGTCGCCTTGGAGGCCAGCGCAGAGGAGCGGGAGACGCGGGGGTTGACTTCAATCACGGCGTATTCCAGACTGTCGGGCTTGAGGGCAAACTGCACATTGCAGCCTCCCTCCACTCCGAGAGCGGACACAATGTTGAGAGCAGCGGCACGCATCATGCGGAATTCGTAGGCGGTCAGGGTCTGGGCAGGAGCCACTACAATAGAATCGCCCGTGTGAACGCCGACAGGATCGACGTTTTCCATTGAGCACACATCAATACAGTTGCCTGCCCCGTCCCGGATCACCTCAAATTCGATCTCTTTCCAGCCGGCCACACTTTTTTCAATCAACACCTGATGGATCAGAGAGGCGCGCAGCCCGCCCGTACAGATTTCCCTCATCTCCTCATCCGAATGGACAAAGCCGCCGCCGGTGCCGCCCAGCGTATAGGCCGGGCGCACCACTACCGGATACTCAATCTCATGAGCAAAAGCAATCGCGTCCTCCACCGATTCCACCACTCTGGAAGGAATGCAGGGCTCGCCGATGGAGAGCATCGTATCCTTAAATGCCTGGCGATCCTCCGCCTTGCGGATGGTGTCGGGATTCACCCCCAGCAGTTTGATGCCCCGCGAGGTCAGAAAATCACCCTCCGACAGCTCCATTCCAATATTCAGACCGGTCTGCCCGCCCATGTTGGCCAGCACACTGTCCGGCTTTTCGATATCAATAATCCTCTGAATGACCTCTACGGTCAGGGGCTCAATATAAATCTTATCCGCCATGGTTTTGTCGGTCATGATGGTGGCCGGGTTGGAGTTGACCAGTACCACCTCCAGCCCCTCCTCCTTCAGGGCGCGGCACGCCTGTGTACCCGCATAGTCAAACTCGGCGGCCTGTCCGATCACAATCGGACCGGAGCCAATCATAAGAACCTTGTGGACATCTGTACGTTTTGGCATAGTATCATCCTTTCGCAGTTGCGGAAAATGAAGGCTTCAGGCCCGGTTCGCCTCAATCAGCGAGACAAATTCGTCAAATATCCATGCGGTATCCTGATAACCGTTGCCGTCAGACGGTTCAAACTGTACCGTGAAGACCGGACAGTCCCGGTAGCGGATCCCCTCTACTGTACCATCGTTGACATTGTGCAGGAACACATCCATCCTTTGGGCGTCCAGACTCTCCTCCTCCACGGTATAGCCGTGATTCTGCTCGGTCACCATCACACGGCCGCTGCGGCTGTCGCGTACCGGCTGATTGCTTCCCCGATGGCCCACCGGCAGCTTGACAATCGAACCCCCGGCCGCCACGGCCATCAGCTGGTGACCCAGTCCCCATCCGAATACCGGCCGGCCACTGGCGGCCAGCCCCTTAATAATCTCCACTATTTCCGGGTTATCCCAGGGATCCCCGGGGCCATCGGAAAGCACGATGCCGTCGGGATGAGAAGCCAGCAGCTCCTTCGCGGAAGTATGGGCCGGATAGAGGGTACAGGAACAGCCTCGCGTCAGAAAATATTCCAGGATCGAACGGCGGAAGCCATAATCCGGAATGACGATTTCATAGCGGGAATTTTCGGCGGCATAGCGTTTCGGCGCCTCAATGGTGATCGCACCGACCGCCGGCGGCACCCGATAGGCCTTTGCCTGCCGGAGCAGCTCCTCACGATTGTCGAGAGAGGGAGCAATCACGCCATTCATCACACCATGGTCCCGGATATGGCGGGTGAGAGCACGTGTATCAATGCCGCAAAGCCCCACGATATTCTGCTGCCGAAGATATTCATCCAGTGTAACAAACTCATGGGCATCCGTGGGTTCTACACACCATTCGCGCACAATATATCCGCTGGCCACCAGCCGGGATTCACTAACAGGATCCACCCCACGATTACCGATCAGCGGATAGGTCTGCACCACAATCTGACCGGAATAGGTGGGGTCCATCAGCAGATCCTGATAGGTGGTCATATCGGTGTTGAACACCACCTCGCCAAAGGCGGTACCTCCGGCTCCCATGGAATATCCCTGATACTCAGTCCCATCCTCCAGCAACAGGTATGCCGGCTTTATCTTTTCCATCTGCGTACTCCCTTTCCTGATTTAAATCGTCCTCATCTCCGTCAAAGTCCTACGTTTGACGCCAGCCGCCTATCTCACCGAAGCGAGAGCTTCCTTCATGCGCAGGGCCTCCCGCCGGGCCGCCCCGGCAAAATCTTCAGGGGGACAGCCCTCCTTTTGCCACGCGCAGAGGAGCGCACGGGAGGAATTCACCACTGCCCCCATTCCATCCGAATCGAATGCACCAGCGACATCGGAGGCTCCCCCTCCCTGTGCACCGTAGCCGGGCACCAGAAAAAAGGTGTGCGGCAGCACCCGCCGCAGCTCGGTCAGCTGCTCCGGCCAGGTCGCCCCCACCACGGCTCCCACGCCGGAGTAGCCATATTTCCCGGGCAATTGCTCCCCCCATGTTTCGCACAGGGCGCCCATTCGCCGGTATATGGTTTCGCCGCTCTCCAGCCGCAGGTCCTGAAGCTCACCCGACGAAGGATTGGAGGTCTTTACCAGAACAAACAAACCCCTGTCGTGCCGGCGGCACACCTCCAGCAGGGGACGTATCCCATCCATTCCCAGATAGCCGTTGACCGTCAGCGCATCGCCGCCAAACGCTTCGCAGGCCTTGTCCGCCACCATCGTTTCCCCCAGATGGGCGGCGGCATAAGCCTCCATCGTGGAGCCGATGTCGTTTCTCTTTCCATCGGTGATGACGAAAAGTCCCTTTGCATGGGCATATGCAATCGTTTCACACAGAGCCCGCATACCCGGCCATCCAAACAGCTCATAGTAGGCAGCCTGAGGCTTAACAGCCGGAACAATATCGCAAAGAGCGTCAATCAATTCCTGATTGAAACGCAGAATCGCCGCCGCCGCTCCCTCCAGCGTTTCGCCCCATTCCCGAAAGGCCTCTTGTTTTATGTACTCCGGCAGATATTCCAGCCGGGGGTCCAGTCCCGCCACGGTGGGATTGTCCTTTTTCCGTATGGCCTCCATCAATCTGTCCAGCGCCATCTGTCTGCCATCCTTTCTTTTCCCCATCAACAGTTATTAATCGGTATAAACCAGCTGTCCTTCCAGCAGAGTAGCCTTCACCCTTCCGTAAAGCTTCATGCCTTTAAAGGGACAGTTTTGAGATTTCCCATGCAGACGGCCGGGCTCCACCGTCCACGGCTCATCAGGGTCAAACAAAACCAGATCCGCCGGTGCTCCCCTTTGCAGCGAACCACCGGGAATCCCCAATAACTCAGCCGGAGAGGACGACATAAGGCGGATCAGGCGGGCTAGTGTCAGACAGCCGGTGCGCACCAGAAAGGTAATACCGACAGCCAGAGAGGTCTCCATGCCCACCGAACCGTTTGGCGCCCTTAAAAAATCCGCCTTGTCCTCCAGAGTATGCGGCGCATGGTCGGTGGCGATGGCGGAAAGCGTTCCGTCGCAAAGCCCCTCGATCACTGCTTCTACATCCTCAGGGGTCCGAAGCGGAGGATTCATACGGTAGTCGGCATCCCGCCTTCTCAGCAGTTCGTCGGTCAGAGAAAAATAATGGGGGGCGGTCTCTCCTGTCACCGGCACGCCGCGCCGCCGCGCATCGCGAAGCAGGGCGACACTTCCCCTGGTGCTCACATGGCAGATATGGACTGGACAGTTAACAGCCGCCGCCAGTGCAATCTCCCGCGCCGTGGCGGTTTCCTCTGCGGCGGGATGCAGGCCGGGAACACCAAGGAGTCGGGACACCTCTCCCTCATTCATAATCCCTCCGCGGGTCAGGGACAGCTCCTCACAATGGGACAAAACCGGCAGACCGGCCGCCGCAGCCCGACGCATGGCATCCATCATCCGGCCCGCCGTGGAAACCGGCCGGCCGTCATCGGAAAGGGCTACTGCGCCGCCGTTTTTCAGCTGCTCAAAATCCGTCAGTTCCTCCCCGGCCAGGGAACGTGTAATCGCCGCCACGGGATACACCCGGGCGGACGCTTTTTTGGCTTTTTCAAGAATCTCACGCAAAATTTCCGGGGAATCACAAGCAGGAGAGGTGTTGGGCATACAGGCCAGAGAGGTCACCCCTCCGGCAGCCGCTGCACAACAGCCGGAGAGGATATCTTCCTTTTCGGTCTGCCCCGGGTCGCGCAGATGAACATGCATATCCACAAGACCAGGCGCACAGCAAAGACCCTGTGCCTCCAGAATTCTCTTGTCCTCTGCCGGAAATGGGCCGCCGACCGCTTCCACCCGCCCATCAATCACCAAAAGGTCGTTTGGCTCAGAGGAAATCGTCTCCTGCTGAGGGTCGATGATCACAGCTCCCCGAATGACCAGCTTGTCCATCCTTTCCCCTCCTTATCAATCCATGAACCGGTGCCTTGGGCACCGACTTTACCTAAATAGATAGTATACCACAGTTTCCCCATGCTGTGCAATTCCCAATTGTCCTGTTTTTTATCTTTTTTGTCCATCAGAGATAGCATAAAGGGAGAGTAGCATAACGCAGCCAATCGCTCGGTTTCCTCCAAATTTTCAAACAAATCTCGCTTTTTTCCCGATAATACGAACTCTTATTGAATGATCGAAAGTTTCTACTTGCATATTTGAGCAGAAGCCGGTATAATGAAAAAAGCAGGTTATTTTGTCCTAATTTTATATAACCGATAAGGAGAGGGTATCATGTCGTATGTCGATTCCGTATTGCAGGAGCTGATCCGCAAAAATCCGGCTCAGGACGAATTCATTCAGGCCGCCACCGAGGTTTTGAATTCTCTGCGCCCCGTCATCGACGCCAATCCTCAGTTTCAGAACGCCGCTCTGCTGGAACGGATTCTGGAGCCGGAACGCGTGGTGATGTTCCGTGTGCCGTGGGTGGACGATCAGGGGAAGGTACAGGTCAATCGTGGCTTCCGTGTCCAGTTCAACAGCGCAATCGGCCCTTACAAAGGCGGCCTGCGGTTCCATCCGTCGGTTAATCTGGGGATTATCAAATTTCTGGGCTTTGAGCAGATTTTCAAAAACTCACTGACCGGTCTCCCCATCGGCGGCGGCAAAGGCGGCTCCGACTTCGATCCGAAAGGAAAATCCGATCGGGAGGTTATGGCCTTCTGCCAGAGCTTTATGAGCGAGCTGTTCCGTCACATTGGTGCAGACACCGATGTCCCAGCCGGTGATATTGGCGTAGGCGGCCGGGAAATTGGCTATCTGTTTGGACAGTACAAAAAACTGACCAATCGTTATGAAGGTGTGCTGACCGGCAAAGGGCTGACCTATGGCGGCTCCCTGGCGCGCAAAGAGGCCACCGGCTATGGTCTGATCTATTTCACCGAGGAAATGCTCAAGGCCGCCGGCAGCAGTCTGAAGGGCAAAACCGTTGTGGTATCCGGGTCGGGCAATGTCGCCATTTATGCTACAGAAAAAGCGCAGGCACTGGGCGCGAAGGTGGTTGCGCTGAGCGACTCCAACGGCTGGATCTATGACCAGGAAGGAATTGATCTGGACGCTGTCAAGGAAATCAAAGAGGTCAAACGCGGCAGAATTAAGGATTATATCTCCTACCGTCCTTCCGCCGAATACCATGAAGGCAAAGGAATCTGGTCGGTTCCCTGCGACGTCGCCCTTCCCTGCGCCACCCAAAATGAACTGAACGCCGACGATGCGGCGCTGCTGATCAAAAACGGCGTCAAGGCAGTCGCAGAAGGCGCCAATATGCCCACCACATTGGAAGCGACCGAGCTGCTGCAGAAAAATGGTGTGCTGTTCGCGCCCGGCAAAGCGGCCAACGCCGGCGGCGTTGCTACCTCCGCGCTGGAGATGAGTCAGAATTCCATGCGCATGAGCTGGACCTTTGAGGAAGTGGACAGCAAGCTGCACGACATCATGGTCGGGATTCATAAGAGCGCTTATGACGCGGCTGAAAAATATGGAAAGAAAGGCGACTACGTCGCCGGCGCCAACATTGCCGGATTTATGAAGGTCGCCGACGCCATGATGGCGCAGGGTGTCGTCTGATGCCTTCCCGTGATTACCAGCAGAGGAAAATACCTTATCTGTATCTGTCATAATCTGTGTCATGAACAGGCTGTCGAAAGACCAGCAAATAAACACAAAGCACGGTGCCCCCGGCGCGAGGGCAGACTGAAACCTCTTCTCACAGAAGGTTTCAGTCTGCCTCCTGTGCCCTCCGTTTCAAAGGCTGTCGCGCCCGGTGCGACGCGCCTCCACTGCCTTTTGAAAAAGCGAGAAAAACTTTTTGTGCCAGATTTTCGGCGAAACAACTTTTTGAAAAGCTAGAAAACACCGTCTGATGCTATGAACATCAGGCGGTGTTTTTTCTGTCTGAAGAGAAGGAAAATAAAACCACAAGGCCCAAGCAGCTGCTGTCCTGCAAAATGGCCGGGTCATTATTTTTAGGTCCGTTCAATGGCGGAATATCCGGCTGAGACGTGGATGCAGCCGGTACCAGTAAGCTGTGAGTACATTGGTCAGCGCCAGATCATAGATAACAAAAACCACGTTCCCTATCAAAAGAAAAATTAGCGGCAGACTGACCCCAAACAACTGAAAATCGGACGGCAGGTGAAACACAAAAATGGTCAGCCAATAGGAGCCTGCCATCGAACCATTAAACAGGATCAGTTTGATCAACCATTCCGCCCAACGCTTTTTCATCCGTTCCAGAAGACATTTCAGTACAGGATAATAGCCGAAAAAGGTGAGAAACAGCACCTTTGCCTCTGGATCCGGCGCCACCAGAAAGGAGAGCAGTCCCACCGCCGCATAAGAGAGCCAGCCCCATTTAACGCCTGCCTCCATCACTACCGGTATCAGTACGGCCCCCGCCATAGCCGGCAATGCATATGTGGCGACAGGAACGATGGTCATCACCATCAGCAGCAAAGAAAGAGCCGACAATATCCCGCAAAGCGCGACCTTGCTGGTTTGCTTCATCGCCCGGAACATCCTTTCCTTTTCCTGCGCGGCGGTCAGCAGCAGGGAATAAAATCACCGCCCATACATTCACAGCAGCAGTCAGTACAAATCAGGGCGCTGCAAATGTCACATGAGGAACAGCCCCCGCCTCTTGTCGGTACACCGGCGGTGTGATAGCCGCCGGTCTGCCGGCGGGCGTTCATCTGACTCACCGCCGCCTGATACTCTGCATTTCCAGGGTCCATCTGACATGCAGCGGAAAAATTCTGATAGGCATCCTCCAGCCAGCCCTTCCGATACAGGATGCTTCCTTTCAGAAAGTACCACTCCGCATCGCGGGAGCCGGCCGGAACCCCATCAATCAGGATTTCGGCATCCTGTATTCGGCCGCTATTGATCATGCTGCGGACATCTGCATATCGTGAAGAAGCGCGTCCGCCGCCGGTTCCTGCTCGGGAACCGCCATTCCTGCGCTGGCGGATGATCCAATCATATGCCTCGTTGATCTCCTGCATTTTCTCCTGCGCCAAATCGGAAAGAGGGTTGTTGCTGTAATTATCGGGGTGATATTTCCGCGCCATCTCACGATAGGCAGCCTTCACCTCGTCGTCGGTAGCGTTGGGACTAATTCCCAATACCTGATAGGGGTCATTGACGCTCATTGCCTGTGATCACGCCTTTCAGCCGAAATCCGGGGGTCATGCTTCATATGGTTCTGCCGGCGGTTGAACATCCGGGACAGAGGCAGCAACCCTTTTGCCGCCCTGTACCGCCAGACGCTGTGCCGCGGGCATCCCCTGTTCCAGTATATTGCGAAGGATTCCGTCAAACCGGCGGACAGGGAGCAGATGATAGGCCGCCAGGCATTCCGCCAGGCAGGCATTAAGGGTAAGCAAAGCGTATTCCCGCGTCTCCCTTACGGCTTCATCCTCCCCCTGTTTCAAACCGCGGGAGAAGATATAGGGATTATAGCCGTTTTCCTTCAAATCATCGGCGAGATCATCCACCGCGTCGATCAGATAAATCCAGCGCCCAAGACAATATCCGAGCCGGTCCAAAACCAGCCGGTCCCGCTCATTCCGCGCCGACAGCTGCGCCAGATAGGATAAAAGCCGGGCGGAAGGCTCCGCCGCCGCATCAACAGAAGGAGTCCGCGCCCTTTCCAGCGCCGTCTGCCGTTCCATATACCGTTGAATTTCTTCATCCAGCCGCGGCTGACGCCGGCGGGCCCGGCGGCGTGCAGACGACACAAACGGCTGGACAAAACGCAAAGCCAGCCGGCGCAAAAATCCGCTGTCCTTTAAATTATCCAGCAGCTTGTAATAGGTGAGAAGCGCTGCCGCGTCTGCGGCAAAAGCAATGTGATCATTTTCACGGCAGCAGGTACGTTTTTTGAACGGATGCAAAAAACAGCGCCCCCGATGGAAACCGGGACAGGTATCGTCCAATGCCATGCGGAGAAGAGCTAAAAAGGTAAAATCATAACTCAGCGTCATACGGGAAAGCTGCCCGCAGCTTCTGCCAAGCTGCTTGCACAGAGAACAATACACACCCTGATACTGTTCATATTCCCCTATTTTCAATTCCGGCTTATAGACGCGGACATATCCAAACATAGTCTGTCCTGTTCCCCGGCATTTTTCATCACAAGACCGGTGGTTATTTCTGGACACAAAGCGGAGAGGATACTCACTCTGTTTATTTATCATACTCCATATAACCCTTCATTATATGAAAGATTTGTAAATATTCCGACAGACTCTTCCTGTATGGCAGCAGAGCCCCCGCCTCAGAGAAATCTGCCGGCCATTTGTAAGCCCCCTCTTTCCTTTTGCACAGGGGCAGGGTATAATGAGACAAAAGAGAATCAGGCCAAAGGAAGGATTGTAAGCATGAAATACGTTATCTTGCTCTGTGACGGCATGGCGGATACGCCTAATGCCGCTCTGGGAGGAAAAACACCCATGGAGGCGGCAGATAAGCCCTGCATGGACCAGCTGGCTCACGAGGCTGAAATCGGCATGGTCCGAACCGTGCAGCAGGGCATGTCTCCCGGCAGTGATGTGGCCAATCTGACCGTCCTGGGCTACGATACACGGGAATGCTATACCGGCCGCTCCCCTCTGGAGGCGGCCAATATCGGCATAGAGCTTGCGCCGGACGATGTGGCCCTGCGCTGTAATCTGGTGACGCTGTCGGGAGAAGAGAAATATGCGCAAAAACGGCTGACCGACTATTGTGCGGGAGACATCCATACCGGGCAGGCCGCCCCTCTGATTGCGCGGCTTCAGTCGTCCTTTGGCGGCGGAGAGTTCGATTTTTATACCGGAACCGCTTACCGTCACTGTCTGGTCTGGCACCATGGAAAATCTGCGCTTGGCCGTGTCACCCCGCCGCATGATATCACCGGACAGGTGATCGGCCCCTATCTTCCTCTTCATCCGGACGCCGCTCCCCTTCTCAGTATGATGGAGAAAAGCGTGGAGCTTCTCCAGGATCAGAAGACCGCCAACGCGATATGGCTTTGGGGGCAGGGAAGCCGTCCCCGTCTTTCGGATTTTTATGAGCGTACAGGAAAACGGGGATCGGTGATTTCCGCTGTTGATCTTATCAAGGGAATCGGCAGGCTGTCCGGCATGCGGGTATACGATGTTCCCGGCGCCACCGGATATATCGACACCAATTTTGAAGGGAAGCGGGACGCCGCTTTGCAGGAGCTGAAAGAGGGGCAGGATTTTGTCTACATCCATGTGGAAGCGCCCGATGAATGCGGACATCGGGGAGAAGCTGAGAACAAGGTGACAGCTATTGAGCAAATCGACCGGCTCATCCTTTCCCCTCTGGTAGAGGAGCTGAAAAAAATGGGGGAATTCCATCTGCTGATTCTTCCCGATCATCCCACACCTCTGGCCATCCGCACCCATTCCTCCGATCCCGTCCCCTATCTTCTTTACCGAAGTGAAAAGAGCACAAAAGGTGTCGGCTGCTTCACCGAGGCCTCTGGCCTTTCCACCGGCCGCTTCGTGGAGGAAGGACGTACCCTGATCGACCAGCTGTGGTAATTCCGCCTCACTCTTTTGGGGGAAATGTCAGCCGGCACGGCAGGTATCCCGGAAAAATTCACTCCTCAGCAAATAGCTTTAAGCATACATATAGACAAAATAGTATCTGCCTCAAAGCGTCTTTTTGCCCATCATTTTTAAAAAAGAATTCACGGTTTTAAACACAGCGGGCTTAAAAACATAATCAAACTCCCCGGCAAAATTCAGTACTCTGCCGTTAAAGCCTCTTTTAAAGCGGTATACACCGTAATTGGGGTGATTTTCGTCATCATAATATGGTATCCCTTCAAAGCTGTAAAGGGTGCATTCTGTTTCGAGCGCCCATTTTATGATTTCCCATTGCATAAGATAATTCGGCATATAATCCCTGTACTGCGAGCTGGAAGCGCCGTAAACATAATGCGTTTTTCCCGCATAATTAACCACTACCGCCCCAGAAAGCGGAATATCTCCCAAATGGCACAGATACAGCCTGCCATGATTACCGAAGGCGCTGAGCATTTTTACATAATAAGCCTTTTGACGTATTTTAAATCCGTCGCGCGCGGCAGTTTCCTGAAGCAGTTCAAAAAACTCATCCACTCTTTCCGCCCCATAGTGTCTGCAAACCACTCCTTTTTTAAGGGCAAGTCTGATATTGTAGCGATATTTGGATTTAAATTGTGCAAATATCTCGTCTTCAGTTTTACCTTCAAGCTCTAAAATGTAATTTTCTCTGCATTGTACATTTTGATATCCTACCTTGTCTGATGCGTACCGGAAACCGAGGTTTATCAGTTCGGCCGCTGCGCTGTCCCCGCTTTCAAAGGCGGGGTCCGTCTTGAGCATAAAGGCATTGTACTTTTTTTGCAGTTTCTTAACCTCCTCAAGCAGCGCGTTCAGCACACTGGTATTTCCAAAATCGCATATAGGACCCCGCGGCGAATACATAAACGCGGTGTTGAACACAGGCATTTTCTTGATCAGCACCAGCATACAGGCGGTTATGTCTCCCTGACTGTCCCTTAAAACGATTCTTTCATTTATCCAATTGTCCTTTACATGGCACCAGCAGTCGCTTTGCATAAAGCTGCCCGCTTTGTTAAGACGCATAAAATCATACAATTCCTTCTGCATATAAATTCTCCTGCAAAATCACAGTTTTGGCATACCTGTCCCCGGTATACCGTCTGCTATTTTACAGGAGCGTTGTATCATATTTGTATCCTGACGGCCTGTATTTTAATGAATACTGCTGTTGTTCAGGCCGGATCTTGATATTCTCTTTTTGACAGTTGATTTTCAAAAACCGTTTTTTATATTTTTTGCCAAAGCCCGGCATCTGCTGCAAAAGCCCCGGCCCGATTTTGCCCCCGGCCGGGGCTTTTTGCAGTTGTCATCAGGAGCAAAAAACGATAATCATTGCTCCCTGGAAGAGGGCCCTTATCCCAACGGAGTCCCCCGCTTCAGTGAAGCACCGCGCCCACCGTCTGAAACATCAGGCGAATATCCCGAAAAAAGGAAAACTCTTTTAAATAGTCCAGATTATATTTCATCTTTTCCGGCAAAATCTCCTCTGTATACACCCGATCGGCATTCTGTGCGTCGGCCAGCAGACGATCCTCATCCTTGTAACGTATACTGGCCAGAGAGGTCACCCCTGCCGGAAGCAGCAGCGTCGCCCGCATTTCATCGGTATAGGCAGCCACATATCGAGGAACCTCGGGCCGCGTTCCCACCAGTGACATATCGCCGATAAAAATATTGAACAGCTGAGGCAGCTCATCCAGACGATACCTTCGCAGAAACCGGCCGCTTCGAGTCACCCGGGAGTCATTTTTCACGGTAACCTGAGCCCCCAGCTTTTCCGCATCACTGACCATGGTACGAAATTTAAAAATACGAAATTCGCGGCCATAGGATGTGACCCGCTTCTGCCGAAAAAAAACGCCGCCGCGGGAATCGCACAGAATGACCAGCGCCAGCAGCAGCAGCACCGGAGATAAAAGCAGAATCAGAAAAGAGGAAACCGCTACATCCAACAGCCGCTTCACCACCAGACTGCCTGTACGTTTTTTCAAATAATGATAATATTCTCTGACCGCGTCATTCTGCATGTTAGATGGCAATTGTTCCCAGCGCTTCAGCAGCACAGCTGTCTCCCCTGTTCCGTCAAATTTCATGCTTCGATTATAACGTTGACCAGTATAATGCATTCTATGCACAGAATCAATCATTGGCGCCACCCACATACAAAACTGCCCCATCGCGTTGAGAAGCGCCTCCAGGCAACCCGCCTGTAAGAAGGTCAGCAGGCACACAGCCGGTTTCCGATGCCGGCCCGGATTCTTCCCCGCTCCTCCGGGCCGAATGGCAGGGATACTGCCGGTCAGAGAGAACCGTCCCCGGAAAGAGGGGAAAGATTCTCCCTCAGCATTTCCCTGGCCGCCAGCAGATTGGCATCGGTCGCTGTGCCGCCGATAATCCGGGCCAGCTCCTGCTCCCGTTCTTCCCCCTCCAGCGGTGTGACGCCGGTGAAGGTACGCCCTTCCCGAACCTCCTTGCGGATCAGCAGATGACGATGGGCCAGCGCCGCAATCTGGGCCAGATGGGTCACACAAAGCACCTGACGCTCTCCGCCGATCTGTCGGAGCTTGATCCCCACCTTGCGGGCGGCCCGGCCGCTGATCCCGGTATCAATCTCGTCAAATATCAGGGTGTCGATATCGTCCGCTCCCGCCAGAACCGATTTAAGAGCCAGCATGATTCGGGAAAGCTCACCCCCAGAAGCAATTCTGGAGATAGCCCTGACCGGCTCGCCGGGATTAGCCGAAATCCGAAATTCCACCTGATCGGCCCCAGAAACGGACAGCTCCGCCGGCTCAACGGCCACCTCCAGCCGTACATCTGGCATATCCAAAAACGTCAGTTGTTTTCCCACATCGGCGGTAAAACGTTTCGCCGCCGCCCGCCGTGCGGCGGTCAGCACAGACGCTGCCTTTTTTGCCGCGTCGGCGGCCACGGTTAATTCCTCCCGCAGATGAGCAAGATGCTCGTCAGACAGCTCAATTTCCTCCAGCTCTGCCGCGGCCGCTGCTCCGAAGCGGAGAATCTCCTCAATACCGGGGCCGTACTTGACGGTTAGACGCCGAATGGTCTCAAGACGTGTCTCGATCCGATCCAGCTCATCCGGATCAAATTCCAGCGAGGAACCGAAATCCCGCAGCTCACCGGCACATTCCTCCAGCTCATAAAGCAGACTTTGCGCCCGCTTCTCCAGCTGCTCCATTTCACTCACATACCGGCCTGCCTCGCTGATGGCGTCCACCGCAGCCGACAGCCGCGCCAGAGCGCCGTCGCTTTCTTCATCGCCTGAAAGCGCCTGTCGGGCAGCTGCCACCGCTTCCGCAATTTTTGCCGCGTTGCGATAGAGGTTTCGCTGCTCCAGCAGTTCCTCCTCTTCCCCCATCTGCAATCCGGCTTCGTCGATTTCCTCTACCTGATAGTGCAGCAAATCCATCCGGCGCGCTTTTTCCCGCTCATCCATATCGCTTTTCCCCAGCTCTGTCCGAATGGCGCAAAAGCGGTGGTAGGCCTCCTGATAGGCATTCCTTTTGGCCTCAATTCCCCCAAGGCGGTCGAGGTATCCCACATGGCGTTCAGGGTCGAGCAGAGCCTGATTTTCATGCTGGCCGTGGATATTCACCAGCTCCCGTCCGATTTCTCTCAATACTGCCACTGTCACCGGCCGACCATTGATACGGCAGGCACTTTTTCCCTCTGCCGTGATCATACGCTGAATCAAAAGGGCGCCCTCTTCGTCGGGCGGATACCCCTTCGCCTCCAGCATGGCCGCTGTACTGCCTGCCAGTCCGGTAAAAAGCGCTGTAACCTCCGCCCGCGGACTGCCGCTGCGTACGATTTCCCGGCTGACCCGCTCCCCCAATACGGCGTTAAGAGAATCAATCACAATTGATTTTCCCGCACCGGTCTCGCCGGTCAGCACATTCAGTCCACTGTCGAATTCTATCTCAGCCTTTTCGATGACAGCGATGTTGGCAATATACAAACGCGACAGCATGACACCCCGTCCTTTCCCTTCCGCCGGTTTAACGGCTGTTGTTCAGCAGCCGCTTCAGCTCACCGGTCAGCTCAATAGCCCTCTCCTCATTCTTGGTGATGCAAATAAAAGTGTCGTCTCCACTCAGTGTGCCGACCACCTGATCCCAGTGAAGGGAGTCCATTCCGGCGCAGACCGCCTGTGCCATACCGGTCAGGCATTTGATCACCACAAGATTCGCAGCATAGTCGATCCCAATCACCGCGTCTGCAAACAGGGAATGAAATTTGGAAGACATATGATCGTTTTCCAGACGGACGGTAGAATATCGATACCGTCCATTGGAATCCAGAGTCTTAATCAGGCGCAGTTCCTTGATATCCCGTGAAATAGTGGCCTGTGTGACCTCATACCCGCTGTCCCGAAGCCATTTGAGCAGTTCCTCCTGCGTATCGACAGGATGGGTATGAATAATCTCCAGTATTTTGGCATGCCGCTGTGTTTTCATCGGTCCTCTCCTTTCACTAACGGCGGTCCATCAGCTTCTGATTCAGAATGTCGTAAAAGTCACCCTGTTTGATTTTAATCAGACGGGCATCGGTTTTTCCACGGGACACTGTCACAAAACAGTTCGGCTCCAGCCGGGCTCCCTCCTCACCGTCAATTGTGAGATATACCTCCCGGTCCGCCGGGGAGAGCGGACGGATGGTCAGCCGTGTACTATCGCTGAAAATAAAGGAGCGGGCATACAGTGAGTGAGGGCAGACCGGCGTCATCAACAGACAATGAACCTTTGGGTCTACAATAGGGCCGCCAGCCGACAGAGAGTAGGCTGTCGAGCCGGTTGGAGCAGCAATAATAACGCCGTCCGCCCGATACTCTGTGACCAGAGCGCCCTCTTTGGTCACCTCCAGCTCCACCATACGGGAGAGGGAGCCGCGGGAAATAACCGCCTCGTTGAGAGCGCAATATGAACGGAGGGGCGTTTTTCCCTCCTCCCTATATAAGCCCACCTCCAGCAGCATCCGGCGCTCGATGGTATACTGTCCTTCAATCAGCAGCGGCAGCCGGGACAGCTCGTCCGATTCCAATCCTGCCGTAAAGCCCAGATGACCACAATTGATGCCCAGAACCGCCTTTTCATACTGGGCGGCCCGTTTGGCGATATGAATAATTGTACCGTCTCCCCCCAGGGCGACTGCCAGATCACAATCTTCCAGCAGGCGGTCGGTATCCGCCGGAGGAAAGGTCCTGGAATTTTTCGGATACAGAACCTGCGCTCCCAGCGATTCCAGACCGCGGCGGACGGCGGCGCAGGCCTCGCCGATAGCCTTGGTCTGGTGGTTGGCAATCAAAGCAATTTTCACAGAACGCCGTCTCCTTTCCCAGCGATTATCAGGCCTTCAAAGTACGAAAGGCATTGTCTACCAGCTGTTTCACATCCGGTTTCCACCGTTCTTTCCCGCCACGCCGAAGCGCCGCCAGATATTCCCGGTTTCCAGTCCCCCCTGTGACCGGAGAATAGCTCAAATAAACAACATCGCAGCCGCAGGCGCCAAACAGATGCAATTGCTCCTGAAGAACCCGAATATGATCGGCCTTATGACGTACAACGCCGTTATTTCCCAGTGCAGCACGGCCCGCCTCAAACTGCGGTTTAATCAGACAGACGATCACGGCCTCCGGGGACAAAAGCGGCAGCACAGCCGGCAAAACCTGTTTTAACGAGATAAAAGCGACATCAATCGTACAGTAGGAGAGCAATCGCCCGCCTAAAAACGTTTGAACCTTCACCGTATCGCGGATGTCCGTTTCCTCCAGACAATGAACCCGTGGGTCCGCCCGCAGCGAGGGATGGAGCTGACCACGCCCCACATCCAGCGCAAAAACCTCTGCCGCGCCGTGCTGAAGCAGACAATCGGTAAAGCCGCCGGTAGAAGCACCCACATCCAGCACACAAAGACCATGAACGGAAAGGCGGGATTCCTCCAGCACCTTTTGCAGCTTTTCTCCGCCGCGCCCCACATAGCGCGGCCCTTCTCCTTCACAGCTGATGGCATCCTCCGGCCCCACCATCAGCGCCGGTTTTCCGGCTGTGCGTCCATTCACTTTTACACGTCCACTGCAAACTGCCTCCTTGGCTCTCTCACGAGAGGGGACCAATCCCCGCTCCACCAAAACAGCATCCAGCCGCTTCATACCGATCCGGTTGCTCTCCACAGTTCCTCCTTCTGACCAGAAAGGTCCTCCAGCGCCCGGCGAATCGCTTCTTCCATACCGTGAGCATCCAGCCCTTCCCGACGCAGACCGGCATCGGTCTTACAGACTGGGACAAATTCTTCGATAGCATAGCTCCAATACCGGCCGCGATAGGCGCTCTCCATCAATCGGGAACCAAGCATCTCTCCCATCCCTCCGGCGCGGCTTCCCTCCTCCATAAACACCACGCCGCTGTACTCCATGGCCAAGCGCAAGCTGTCCTCCTCGAGGGGAAGAACGCGGTTGAGCTTCAGTATGGAAATCCGGATACCTTCACAGGCTAATTTCTGAACCGCCGCCAGCGCGTTAAAGAAAATCCGTCCATAAGTAATCAGCAGCAGATTGGCCCCTTGTGCGCGGAACAGGGTATAGGGCTTGTAATCGGTCACATATCCCTGGGGAACCATTCCCTCTCCTCCGCGAGGATAGCGGACGGCGGCAATCCCTTTCTCGTCATACAGCGCCTGCTTCAGATGAATACGCAGCTCGTCATAACAGGCCGGCGCATAGAGCGCAACGCCCGGTATAGTGTGAAGAAATGAGACATCAAAGATTCCCTGATGCGTCTCGCCGTCATCGGGAACAATCCCCGCCCGGTCAATCGCCAACACAATATGCTGTCCCAGAATAGCGGTATCGTTAAGAATCTGGTCATAGCTTCGCTGCAAAAAGGTGGAGTATACCGCAAAAACCGGCAGCATCCCATTGCAGGAGAGACCAGAGGCAAAGGTGACAGCATGCTGCTCTGCAATCCCCACATCAAAAAATCGGTCGGGAAAACGCCGGGCAAACGAACCAAGACCGGTGCCATTCTGCATGGCAGCCGTGATAGCGCAGATGTGCCGGTCTTCGCTGGCCAGCTGACAAAGCGTATCGCCGAAAACCGATGAAAAAGAATCCCCTCCGGACGGTGTTTCTCCCGTCTCCCGGTCAAAACCTGACACGCCGTGATAGGTATCCGGGCTCTGCTCCGCAAAGCCATAGCCCTTGCCCTTTACCGTCTCCACATGCAGCAGCACCGGACGTTCAATATTCTTCGCCGCCCGGAGTGCGCGGGTCAGGTCGGATAAGCTGTGTCCATTGACCGGCCCCAGATAATAAAACCCCATATCCTCAAAGATTGGACTGTTCTTATACAGGGCATTTTTCAGTTTGGTTTTGATCTCCAGCAGAAGGGAATACAGCGGTTTTCCCACCAATGGAATATGGGAAACAAAAGCTCCAAAACCATTTTTGACGCGAACATACCGAGGCCGGGAGCGAAGAATCGCCAGATGGCGCGCCACAAATCCTACATTCCGGTTAATCGACATACGATTATCGTTGAGGATAACAATCAGACGATCCTCACTCCGGCCGGCGTTGGAGAGACCTTCATAGGCGATTCCCCCCGTCATGGCGCCGTCCCCCATTACAGCGATAACATAGCCTTTATCGCCGGTCAGCTTTTTCGCCTTGGCCAATCCGTTGGCAGCGGAGACCGCCGTACTGCTGTGCCCCACAATAAAGGTATCGTATTCGCTTTCCGCCGGGCGGGGAAAGCCCGACACGCCACCCTCGGTACGAAGAGTGTGAAACTGCTCCGCCCGACCGGTCAGCAGCTTATGAACATAACATTGATGCCCCACATCCCAGACAATCTGGTCGCGGGGCGCATCAAAAATAAGGTGGAGCGCCACTGTCAGCTCCACGACACCCAAATTGGAGGACAAATGTCCACCGTTGCAGGATACTGTTTCAATCAGGGTATCCCGTATCTCAGCGCACAATGTTTTAATCTCTGCTGCCGACAGCTTTTTCAGATCTGCCGGTGTCTGGATACGATCCAGCATCGCATGTTCAGACATATCGATTTCCGATCCTCCTGTCAGCTATCCGCCATGTTCGCCGCGTTTTTATCCAAAACCTTGCGCGCGGCCCCGTCTCAGGGGATGAGGATACCGATCATGATACCCAGCAAAACACCGCCGAGCACCTCCATCGGCGTATGGCCGATAAACTCTTTGAGGTCGATTTCATCCACCTCGATATCCGGCATGCCATCGCCATTAGTATCGGCGTTCTGCATCGCTATCTGATTGAGATACTTGTTCAGCAGACGGGCATGCTCTCCCGCTTCTCTCCGAACCCCCATAGCATCGTACAGGGTGACAAAATCAAAAATGACCGCCAGGGCAAAAAGAGGCGTATTAACCCCATAAAAGCGCGCAAGGGCAATCGTCAGAGCGCTGACCATCGCGGAATGAGCGCTGGGCATGCCGCCGGCGCCCCACAGCCGCTCCAGATTCAGCTTGCGTGTGAGGAACAAATTCAAAAGCACCTTAAGCACCTGCGCGAAAAACCATCCCAATATCGCGGCGGCCAACGCTTTATTCTGAATGAATTCCTGAAAAAATTGTGTCATTCCTTTTTCATGCCCTTCTCTGTGGGATGACCCGCGCCCCTCAGCGCTCTCTCTGAAGCAGAGCCTGCGCCAGCCGGCACAGGGTTTTTGCCTCTTCTCCAAAAGTCCTGAGAGCAGCTTCGGCCTCTTCGGTATGGCTGGCCGCCCGGCGGCGGGTCTCCTCCACCCCCAGCAGGGTAACATAGGTCGCCTTCTCATTCGCCTGGTCACTGCCAGTCGGTTTCCCCAGCGTTTCCCGGTCGGAGGTGATATCCAGTATATCATCCACCATCTGAAAACTCAAGCCGAGCTCTGATCCAAAGCGGGCGGCTGCCTCCAGCCGTACATCCGTCACTCCGGCCGCCAGGCATCCCAGCTGACAGGCGGCGGTCAGCAGCGCTCCGGTTTTCCCCCGCTGCAGCTCCTCCAGCGTGTCAAGGTCAATCGCTTTTCCTTCGCTTTCCAAATCCAGCATCTGGCCGCCCACCATGCCTCCGGCGCCCGCCGCCCGCGCCAGAGTGAGCGACGCTCCCGCAACAAAGGCGGGCTCCATTTCAGCGCCGGCGATTGTCTCAAAAGCGGCGGTCAGCAGCGCATCGCCTGCCAGCAAGGCCGCTGCCTCGCCAAAAGCGGCGTGTGCCGACGGCTTTCCCCGGCGCAGGAGACTGTCGTCCATACAGGGAAGATCGTCGTGTACCAGCGAATAAGAATGCAGCATTTCCACCGCGCAGGCAAAGGGCAGCGCCGCCGCAGGATCTCCGCCGCACAATCGGCAAAATTCGAGTGTCAGCACGGGCCGAATGCGTTTTCCACCCGCCTCGCAGGCATAGCGCATAGCGGCGGACAGGCTGTCTTTTCCAGTCGGCAGATATTCCGGCAGCGCCTGTTCAATCCGGTTCCAGTGCTCCTGAAGCTGCTGATCATACAGATTCTGTTTCATCGGTGCTCACTCCCGTATCCGGCGCCGGCTCCTCCGACGCTTTTTCCTCATTTCCATCCTGTCCGGCGGCAGTCAGACGAATGATCTTCTGCTCCGCCGTTTTCAGCATTTTCGTACAATAAGCGGTCAGACGGGTGCCTTCCTCAAACAGCTTGAGAGATTCGTCCAGCGTGCAGCGTCCGCTTTCCAGCGCGCCGACAAGCTGTTCCAGCCGTGTGATCGCCTTTTCAAATGTCCATTCTGTCGCCAGAAGAATCGCTTCCTTTCTCTGCGGCAGCCTGTGGAAAAACAGAGCTGTGGTTCCTTCTAATCATCGGCTGCCGTTTCTGTCCGCCCTGCCGTTTTTCGCCGGGGCTTCAGCTTCACCTTCTCCACCCGGCAATTCACTTCACCATCAGCATAGCGGAGGGTCAGCTCCTCGCCCTGACGCGCATCCGCCGCCTGCTTGAGCACCTGCTCTCCCTGATAGCCGATCGCATATCCGCGAGAGAGCACCTTTAACGGGCTGAGAGCGTCCAGCTTGCCGCCTGCCTGTGCCAGTCGTGCTTTCGCCCCGGTCAGCTGCACCCGCGCCGCGCCGGCAAAGGCACGGGTAAGATAATCCAGCCGCATCCCCTGCTCCTCGACATAAAACAGCGGGGTGGCCAGACAGCGCTTTTCCTGCAGATTCCGCAAACGGCCAGCCGCTCCCTCCCACGTATTCCGCACCGAACGTACTGCCGCCGAATGCCTCTGCGTCAGACGGAGCAGCAGCTCCGCCGTATCGGGAACCGCCAGCTCCGCAGCGGCGGAGGGCGTCGGCGCACGCAGGTCGGCGGCAAAATCGCAGATAGTAAAATCCGTTTCGTGTCCCACCGCTGAAATAACAGGAATCGCCGATGCGGCAACCGCGCGGGCCACTCCCTCGTCGTTGAACGCCCACAGCTCTTCAATGGAGCCGCCGCCCCGGCCAATAATAATGACATCGGCAGCCTGGTTTTCATTAAAATACCGAAGCGCCTCCATCAGCTGAGGCGGCGCGCCTTCACCCTGTACCAGCACGGGGGCAAGCAGAATCGTGGCCAATGGGAAGCGCCGTCCTGTCACGTTCAGAATATCCCGTACCGCCGCGCCTGTCGGCGAGGTGATGACGCCCACACGTCCAGGATAACGAGGCAGCGGCTTTTTTCGGCTTTCGTCGAACAGCCCCTCCGCCGCCAGCCGGGCCTTCAGCTGCTCATAGGCCACCTGAAGAGCGCCCACGCCGTCCGGCTGCATCTCTTCGATATAGATTTGAAAGGCGCCATCCTTTGCGTACAGCGAAACCCGCGCACGGACGATTACCTTCATCCCGTTTTCGGGCTGAAAACGGAGGCGGGAGGCATAGGCGCGAAACATCACCGCCTTTACCACCGCGCCGTCGTCCTTCAGAGACAGATAAAAATGACCGGATTTATAATGGTTGGTAAAATTGGAGATCTCCCCGCTGATAGAGACAGACGCCAGATTCCGGTCCCCTTCCAGCAGGGATTTGACATACTGATTGAGCTGGCTGACGGTAATTACACGCGAATCCGTAGCCATCCCTCCTCCCTGACCGCACACAAAAGCGCGATGCCACAAGCGTTATCCGCCGACAGCTCCGGCGGTGCGAAAGCCCCGCCGTATTTTTGCGACAGCTTCTCTCTCAACAGCGTGTTAGCCATGACCCCGCCCGCGAACAAAAGCGGCAGCGGGCCAAAGCGTTCTCTCAGTGCGCCTGCCATACCGTCCGGTGCTACGTAAAGGCTTTCCAGACAAAAAAGCGCGATCTCTTCATCGGGGAGCCCTTTTTCCTTCCACGCGCGGCACTGATTTTCCACCCCCGAAAGACTGCAGCTCCCCTCCTTCAGAGAGGGGCGGGGACGATAGCTTCCCACCGCCTGCTGCGCCAGCCTGTCCAGCTGCGGCCCGGCGGGAAACGGCAGTCCAAGCATCCTGCCCACCCGATCAACCAGCTGCCCTGCCTTCAGATCCAGTGAACCGGCCACTGCCGAGCAGCGAATCACCGTCTCGCCGTCCGGCTCCACCAGCAAAGCATCAGTGGTGCCGCCGGACACGTGAAAGGCCAAAAGCGGCTTTCGGAGCCATTCGAGGCGATCTGCCCCATAAGCTGCCGCCGCCACATGCCCCTGCTGATGGGAAAACAGATGACACGGGAGGGTGAGCAGAGCGGAAAACTCCCGCGCCAGACCCACCCCCGCCAGAAAGCAGGGCATATAGGAACCCTCCGCCTGACGCGGACGGCTGGAAGCTGCCACAGCACCGAGTTCCCGCTGCCTTTCCGCCAGCAGCTGCTCCAGTACATCGGGAAGCTGGCGGACATGATGAAACACCGCGTCACTCTGCCGCAGCCCAAGCTCCCCCTCCCGTACCGGCAGCAGCTGTCTGCGGCCGCAGAGACAATCCCTGTCCGAATCATACAGAGCGGCGGAGGTGGTATAATTGCTGGTATCTATCCCCAAAAACAGACCCACCTTCAGCGCTCCTTCTCCCCTGCAGGGGCCGTCTGAACCTCCTCTGAGGGTGCCGTCTCTTCCTCCTGATTCCGGCGGGCAATACCGCCAAGGACGCCGTTGACAAAGGCCGGGTCATCGTCGCCACCATAGGTTTTCGCCAGCTCTACCGCTTCATTGATAGCAACGCTGTTGGGAATATCCTGGCAGCGCTCCATCTCATATACGGCAAGCCGCATGATGGACAGCGCCACGCGATTGATTCGATTTTTGCTCCATTTATGGGAAAAGGCAGCAATCAGGGCATCCATCTCCTCCAGATGCCCCTCCGCCCCCTCGGCCAGCGATAAAGCAAAGGCGTCGCTCTCCACGTCTCTCGCTTCTCCGGCGTTCAGGAGCAGCTCCCGGACCGGAGCGCCGCTGAAGGATTTTTCAAACAGGAGAGCAAACGCCAGTTCCCGCGATTCATGCCGTGTCATTTTCACATCACGCCTTTTCTGAATAACTCTGGTCTGTGCCGAAAACGCCTCAACGCCTCTTAATAAACTTTCCCAATTTCCTTTTGTGTTCCTGCTGCTATGACTGCCTTCCATCGCACCATTTGTCCATGCGGCGGTAGATACCCACACGGAGGCTGTCAAACTCATTTTGACTGGGCGCACACCATACTCCCAGCCTCTTCAGCAGTAAATTGATAGAGCCATTTCCTTCCTGAGGTTCGATAGAAATACGCCCATTTTCATATGAAACACCAGCCTGGGTTCCGGCATAACCAAAATAATCTATTTCAACATATACCAGTTTGGTGCGAAAGGAACATTTTTCTAAAAGAAACTTCGTTTCTGCGGTAAAGTCTGAGCGTTCTGCAAATGCTTGAAGTACAGGCTTATGCAGTGCGTCAGAGGGCTCTGTCAGCTCTGCAATGTCATCTAAAAGGGCATTCGTCAAAAATACCATATCTCTGTGGTAGCTGGATTTCCTTTGCCTGTACCCAATCGCTGACGAGGGACCGAATCGTATCATATGTGTTCCCATGATGGCTCGAATACAACAGCCTATCGCCCATCCCCTTCTTTTGCAACGGCTTCCCTGTTACTTTATATCCGCATTGCCGGACTTGCTTTTTATGACATTTGGTTCGCCTGGGAATATGAAGTCGAAATGGAATAAAAATAAACAAAATATCGCCCCCAGACCTCTGCCGTCGGGCTATTTCGGCGATTTTCGCCGCCGCCATAATAAGGAAACCCTCCGCCGCTTCCGCAGAGGGTCTTCCTTGCTGCACCGCCCATGTCTACTGACTTTTCTCTTCCTCCAATGCCAGACCGACCACATGAACATTCACTCTGGTTACCGGTTTGCCCGTCATAGACTGGACCGCTACTTTGACGCTGTGCTGAACCTCGCCCGCCACATCGGGAATCCGTGCGCCGGACTTCAGATTGATATACACATCCAGTATTGTCTCACTCTCGTTATTCAGTACGCGGACCGCACGGGCTGCCGCCGAACCGATAATCCCACGGATATCTGCCGGTCTCTGCGCCATACCCGCCACACCCGGCACCTCCACCGCCGCACTGCCGGCGATGGTCGCGATCACTTCTTCAGAAATAATGCAGCTGCCATCCGCACGTCTGTAAGCCTGTTCTTCCATATCAGGGACCTCCTTTATTTCCCAAAGTCTGTCATCCGCTGAACGCCTGTTTTACAGCAGGGAAAACCATCAACAGCCGTTCACGGCCAAAGGACAAACCATCAAACCTTTTTCAGGGCAGTATCCCAAAAGTCACCCCGATATACCCTCTTTCGCCGGCGAAGACAGGAGCCTTCGCCCCATAAAACGCCTGCCCCGGCCCCCAAAATAAACAGAAAGGGGTCCGGGGCTATTATACCAATAAACCGGAAGCAGAGCAACTGTTTTTTCCTATTTCACCGCGACGATATGAATGTTTTGCGCGACAATCTTCGACTGGGTGGTCACAATCTCCGTAATCTGTACCGCCTCCTGCGGTTTCAGTTCATCTGCCTTCACTACCAGATTGCATTCCCCCTCCGATAGGTAAGCGACACAATCCGCAAAGCCTTTTGCCTTGACAAGACTTTCAATACTGTTTTCCTGCTCTACCTGGGCGGCAATGGCAGCTGCCTTTTCCAATGCTTCCTTTTTAGCGGCGTCCTCTCCTTTAATATCATTCAGAATGTCCTTCAGAATGTCCAGCGCCTCTGCTCGTGCATTTTCCCGATTTCGGCGCGCCTCAGCAAAATAGTCTCCACTGCTCTCTCCGCCCGAAGAGGGCTCTCCGCTGCTTCCCGTGGCTTCTTCCGGAGAAATGGTAGAGGAATTTCCTACATATTGGGCATCCCCCAGATTTTTGGTGGAATCCGTTACCTTTGTATCGGCATCGACTACTCCCGGCTGCTGAGAAGAAAAATAATAGTTCAGATAGACCGCCACGCCCAGCGCCGCGACCAACACCGCTAAAACCGCCTGCTTTTTTCCAAAAATGCCACTCACCGACGACCATTCCCTTCATTACTGTTTCTGTTAATGGAAGTTTAAAATCAAGTAAGGCCTGTTCCCTTTACTACACAGACCCTCAAAGAGGATATGTTCAGCGCCGTGGTCACTGCTTCTGTGACCCGCCGGCGTACCTCTTCTGCATCTCCCCCGTCGCATACCACCACCACACCGCGCACCGTCGGCTGAATTTCGGTCACCAGCAGCCCCTCTTTGCCGCTTCCTGTATCCACCAGAATAATACTTTGTTCCGAATCATCCTTTTGCGACAGCTTGGAGGAGTTGGTGCCCGAATCCTCCTCCCGATTGGAATTGATCCGGTTTTCGCTGGCGTACACATATTCCACACCATTCTCCAGTGTGACCATCACCTGACAGCGACCGGCCCCCTCAATTCCACCTACCAGAGAGCGCAGCCTTTCCTCCGTTTTGGCAACGTATTCCTCCGTACTGACGGCGGCACGCGCCGTTTCCTGCGGCGCTGTCTCCCGTTTCGGCCAAAACTGTGAGAGCAGAATCAGGGCCATACCGGCAAGACCGGCTGCCAAAATCAGCTTTTGTCCCATCCCTCCCTTGAAAAAATCCACCGCACGGGCCGCCAGTCCTCCTCCACGGTCTGTGACCGTTTCGGTTTTCATCTTTCATCGACCGCCTTTCTCATTCCTTCCATTCCTCCACATAGACATCCGTTCCCAGACGCTGCTCCATCACCTGTTTGGCCGCGATCGCCTTTTGAATATTTTGTTTGTCCAGATAAAGGGTAATTCTGGTAATGTATATGCCGCCGTCCTCCGAAGTATCCGTCTGAGCGGTAATTTTTGCTGCCGCAATACCGTAATTTTTCAGCGTATCGTCCGCCACCTGCTTCAGTGCCAAATCAATCTGGCGGCTGAGCTGAGCCTCTACCTGATCCTGCAGCCGTTCGGAGGAACCGCTGCTTTCTATCCGGGGCAGAGACAATTCCCCCAGAGATTTTAGTTTTAAAAGAGGCGAGGTCAGACAGCAAATAAAAAACGCGACGGTCAGGATCCGAAAAATCCGCCCCATCCCTTCTTTGGGGCCCAGCATTTGCAGGATGGTGCAGACCACGGCCGCCGCACACAGCCCCACCGCCCATTCTCTGACAGCTTCCATATCCTGGTTCCTTCCTTTCCCTGCCCGATCGGCGGTTTTGGCGGAATAGTGTCCAGATCTCTCCATATGAAAGGCCTGACCTTCCGGCTGCACCCACCGCCCACTGTCAAACAGTGGTATGTCCTGTCAGCGTCACCACCGCGGTAGCAATAATCATAAACAAAGCGCAGGCAGACAGCACCCCAATCAGAGTCTTGAGCACCGACAGCGCGGAACGAAACAGGGCGGTAAGGGATTTCAACTCAAACAGCTCCGCCGCTGCTCCGCAAACACTCAGACACAGGCACCACAATGCACACTGAACCAGCGGAGGCAAAACGATCAGCGCTGTCGCCAGCATACCATATCCCCCCAGTGTGGTTTTCAGCATCCCTAGGCAGCCCCTGACCGTTGTGAAGGCCTCGCTCAGAGCATTGCCCACCACCGGCACCATGCTGGAGAGGGAAAAGCGAATGGCACGCCCCGATAAAGAATCCGCTGCACTGCCCATAAGTCCCTGTAAAGACAGCAGCCCGACAAACAGGGTGGTTGTGATACCCAGCAGCCAGACCGCCGCCCGGCTCATCATTCCCCCCACCGTCTCCAGCCGCATGCCCGAGCTGACCGACCCCACCAGGCCCAGCGCCAGAGATACCGTCATCAGCGGCAAAACCACCTGTGTGACCAGAAGGGTCATCATCTCCGCAGCGAACAGCACCACGGTATGATAGGAGGCAGCGGCAGCGGCCTGACCGGAGGTCAGCAGCACGCCGGCGTATACGGGAACATAGCTGGTCATAAAGACAGAAACGCTTTCCGCCGCAGAGCACACCGTTCGGATGACCGCCGATACCGGCATCAGCACCGCTGCACAGGCCGCCAACGCACAAACACTCTCAAAAATCCCGGAAGCCGCCGGTTCCCGCAGCGTTTGACGCATTCCATCCATCAGGGCTCCAATCAGAATGATGCCCAGAAGCACCCCTGCTGAACGCAGGGGTCCGCCCGACTGCTCCCCAACAATATCCAGCAGTGCATCCAGCAGCCTGTCCGGCTGTAAAGCGGCAATACTTTCCGACTGTGTTCCCTCTTCCAGCCCGGTGATCCCCAGCTTGTCCAGCAGCTGGCGTGTTTCCTCCGGCAAATGCTGGGGCAGCTCGTCCGCTCCGCTGGCCTCTACCTGTTCTGTGAACAGAGCCTGTTCCTCTCCTTTACCCGGTTCCGCCCGGACAGGCGAACCCAATAAAAGAAGGAGAAAGGGCAACAGCAGAAGGTTCCGTATTCCCCTCTTCATCCGCCCACCGCCTGTCCATTCATCAGTGCCGCCGCCAGCTCCGCTATTTTCTGAAACAGCGGCAGCGCCAGCACCAGCAATCCAAACTTCCCCGCCAGCTCCGCCTTGGCGGCCAGCGCCTTTTCTCCCGCGTCTTCACAGGCGTCGGAGGCCAGCTGGGTCAGCAGACAAACACCCATAGCCTTGAAAAGCACGGCCCCATATTCCGCAGAAAGGGAAACCTGATCCAGCATCTCCTTCAGCCTGTCCATCATCGGAGCGGCCCGGATAAGAACCAGGGTCAGGAGCGCTGCACCCGCCATCAGACTGATAGCCAGAGCGTATTCCGGCCGCTGCTGACGCAGGACCACCGCCAGAAAGGCAGCCGCCACCGTCAGGCCGATCACCGCAGCTACTTCCATCATTTTTCCCGCCTTTCTCTTCTTATCAAAGGCCGAAAACCGATTTGACCATGCTGAACAGATCACCAATTTCTGATACGATCAGGGAGAGCACCACAATCAGACCAGCCAGTGTGGTCAGCATGGCCTGCTCTTCCCTTCCGGAGCGGATCAGCACCTGATTCAGCACAGCGACAATGATGCCGACTCCGGCAATCTTAAAAATCAGATCCACATCCATCGCGATCCATCACGCCTTTCTCTTTCCCCTATGCCAGCCATCGTTTGGCTGGATAGGGCCTGCCCTAACTTCTGGCTGTTCCATCCTGTCCGTTTCAGAGCATCAGCAGAGCAAAGGCCGCCCCGCCGATCACCCCCAGCGTCGTATACAGGCGCCCTTTCGCTCTGACCTCATCACGTGCCTGACCAAGATGCTCCGCCAGCAGATCGCCGTACAGCTCACAGTGGGACAGCTGCCCCTCGATATCCGTCTTTCCCAGTCCGGCGCCAAAACGGTCCAGCAGCTCCCTGTCGCTTCGGCTGAGACCGCCGGCTTTTCCCAACTTTTCCAGCGCCTGGCTCCAGGCGGTCACCGGGTCCTGCCCCTCACGAATTCCCCTGGCCGCTGGCTGTAAAAACAGCAGCGAAGAAAACTCCCGTTCCTGTGAAGCCTCCCACAAAAGCTCTCCCACAGAGGCGGCAGAATACCGGATACGGGTGGCCAGCCACCGCAGCAGACAGGCAGCGTCCTCCAGCGCAGCAGCACGCCGCCGGAGGGCAATCGACGCACCGATTCCCGCTCCTGCTCCTGCGGCTGTCACCAGAAGCAGCCCTATCATTTTCAGCATCCTGCTTTCCCTCCATCAGACGGCGTCAGACTGGAGGACAGCGCCTCCACCGCCGAGAAGATCCGCCGAATACGTCCCGGCTTCCCGCGCCCCTCCAGCAAAACAATGTGTTCAAAGGCGCCTTTTTCCAGAGCCAGTCTCACCTGCGGCCGGCGCAGGAGTGCATTCAGGTCGTGGCCGTGGGCCGTCGCCACCGCCGTCACACCAGAGTTCAGTCCCGCCAGCACCGCCTCGGTTTCCGCCACTGTGCCCAGCTCATCGAATAAAACCATCTCCGGCGCCAGACAGCGGACCGCCTGCTCAATCCCCTCCGCTTTGGGATAGTGAAGAAGCATATCGCACAGCGAAAGACCTCCCCCGCCTGAAAGCTCCCCCCGCTCGTCCACCACCGCCACGCGGCAACCGCCACCGTAATTCCCCATGGAAAAGCCTCGTGCCAGATCCTTCAGCAGACTGGTTTTCCCGCTGGCAGGCTCCCCACAGATCAGAGCGCTGCCCAGCCGCCCTCCCGCAGACAGGCGGCGCGCAAGCTCCCCGGCGCAGCCATCGTGGCGTCTGGATACCCGCAGGCAAAGGGAGGTGATGCTGCGCACGGAAACGATTTTCCCCTGTTCTGTGACAGCCGTTCCGGCAATACCGGCACGACAGCCGTTTCTGGCCGCGATATACCCCCGGCGGATTTCCGACTGATGAGTATGTACGGAAAAATCGCATAATATCTGAAAACAATCACTCAAATGCGAACCTGTACAGACCAGCAGCCTGCCCTCCGGATGCCGCCGAGCCTGTCCGCTTTCTGTCACAAAATAATCACCCTCCGGCGCTGACAGGACCAGCGGCGCATTCTGCCGTAGCCTTATTTCCTGTATTCTCTGGCTGAGCTCGTCCGGAAGGTGCATAACCGCCTGGCGCAGCGCTGCAGGCAAAAGCGATGCCGCGCCTTCAAATTCGTTCGTTTTATTCATCCTGTCACCCTTTCCTGTCCTGTGTACAATTGATTCCTATGACAGATCATGAAAAAATAGAACTGCTTCTCTTCCCCGCATAAAAGCCGGAGCTCTCTGGAACACTAACAGAGACCCGTCCAGTGTTAATGAAAAGAGGATTTTTCATGGCGTTCGGGCAGGCCAAAAGGCACCGTACAAGGGCCGACAGGCACAGGATTGGGGGAAATTGCGGATGAATGATGACCACAGCTACCGGCTGGGACTGTCTGATCTGCTCGATCAGGACCTTTCCAGCTACGAATATTACCATTCTCTTTCCAAAGAAATGCAGAAGCAAATTGCGGACAAAGACATCTCCTCACTGGAGGAAATGCAGGAGTACGTCGCCCACCTCCGCTCCCGAAATACTCACTTTTAAGTTTGGAGTCCCCTCACAGGGCAGAGAAAAGAGGATTTCCAGGCTATAACCATCGGGGAGGCGCTGCAAATGTCTACATTTTGCAGCGCCTCCCCGATGGTCTGTATACAGATCTCCCTCTCTTACACATTAAAAATCACTTTCAGCACCAGCAGCGCAACGACGCCGGGGATCCCCAGTACAACGCAGCACAAACCGGACAACAGGCTGAGTCCCAGCGAAACTCCGGTAAACGCGCCTGCCACATTCACTGCCGCCAATGCGCAGATTCCCTGAGCGCCGGAGCTCAGAAGCCCGCGGATCGGCCGCCTGGATTTCAGCAGAGCGGTTCCCACCGCCAGAGCCACCAATCCCCCAACGGCATACACCAGAATTTGCAGTCCCAGACTCATTTCCTGTTCTCCTCTCCCAATGATGACAGTCCTTCTGCTGTCACGCCCTTCGTTTTGGCTATACGGAGCAGATAGCGGTAGCGCGCCCTCAGCGCTTCCATTTCATAGATACACGCTTCAATCAGATCGCTGTCGCTCTCCATCTCAAAGCGGCGGTTGACCATATCCAGACGGCTGCAAACCTCCCGGATAGCCTCCACAATTTCATCAGGCCGTTCATCAATCCTTAATATGGCTTTTTTCAGAGCGCCTTCCATGCTGTTCCCGCCTTTCCATAAATGGTTATGCTTATGATTGGCAATTTATGTCATCTTTAATCCTGGCAGGAAAGCAAAGATTTTCGGCTGATCGGATGCGCATCGGACAGAGTCCTCCATTTTCTTCCAAAACGAATGCGGAAAAAGCCAAATTTTTTCTCACCAGCCGCTCTTTCGCGTTTTTTACAAAACAGACGTTTTTTCAAAAAAGACTTGTTCCTCTTCCTTTTATGCTTTATCATATTGATAAAC
>JAAWCO010000089.1 GCA_022793315.1 Clostridiales bacterium
AAGAAGGGGGCGGCGGCATGAGGAAATATTACAAGGTTGATTTTTGTGTCAAGCAGCATGGCGTACCGGGAGGGGCGCCGGTAGGCGTTTCCATGTACTTCGGTTTGGCGATAGCGGCGGAGCTGCTCCAAATCGAGTTCGGCCATGTAAATCCCTTCGTGTCCATCTGCCTGCAAAAGACAGGTGTCCCGCGAGCCTTCCATTCCCGGCAAATACGCGACACCATCAAAAACGCTTGAACCGCCGTTGCAATCGGGGACCGTCTCGGGATAATTGCAGGTGGCGATCGCCAGCATGTTTTCGTAAGCTCTGGCGCGTAGCTGTGAGAGTCGGTTAATTTCCATCGGACACGCATTTGGGACAAGAATCAGCTCTGCGCCTTTCAGCATTAAAACTCGGGCACTTTCAGGAAACTCTCTGTCGAAGCAGATCATGGCGCCGGTTTTGATATCGCCGCAGGCGGTATTCAGCGTGGAAACCTCAAAGCTTTCACCAGGCGTCAGATACCGTTCTGCGTCAAAGTCACAGGTGTGGACCTTTGCATACCTCAATTTTTGCTTGCCGTATCTGTCAAAAAGGATAAAGGAATTGCGCGGGCCATTTTCCTGTTTTTCGAGCAGGGTGATGCCAATGGCCATGTTCAGCTCACCGGCAAGATTTTTGAAGGCGTGGACAAAATCACTGTCGGAGGCAATGGCTCCGGCGGTCCATTCCTCAACAGGCCGGTGGCAGATCTGATAGCCGTTGCTCCACATTTCAGGAAACAGGGCGATATCGGCGCCCTGTTTTTTGGCCTTTTGGCAATAGGCTATTCCCTTTTCCAGATTTCTCTCCAGGGAGCCGCAGGGCGCGATTTGCAGTAAAGCGATTTTTAACAGATTCATGATTCAGTATCCTCCTGACTGACAGCGTTACGATGGCCTTTATACAACATGCTCCCGAAAATTCCTTTGGAATTTTCCCTGCGCTTATTTTAGCATAAAGTTGGGGAAAATACCGGCAGGCATTTTCGGGGCCACGGCCGCCAGGCGTTAGGTGAGCATAAGCGTAGGGCCGTGGTGATGGTACCCATAAAGGGGAGCACCCTCCCCCAGAAGAATACCCATTGCGGCTCTGTCGCAGGAGGGCGCTCCGCCCGACAGGGAATTCTTCAGCAGGAAATCTTCGATTTCCTGCAATGCTGGTGTTGCCCTTGATTGAGAAGGGGAAACCCGCCTGGCGAAGGAAAAAAGCAGCACAGCCGTTGTTCTCCGATTTGGCGGGCCTTGCCCCGGCCTCGAGAACAGCGCCGCCAGCCCTTGTTTTTCCCGAAAAACCGGGGCTGTCCTTGTCAATCGATGGTATGAATTTGTACAAACAACAAAGGATAGGTGCCAGCCACCGGCACCCGATAGGAGGTACCCCTCTATGCATAAAAAGCCGTCCATGCCCCCGGCGGGCGAGGCGATTTTAGCCGGAGATATTGAGGCCGTGCGCCGCATGGCAGAGGATGGAAGCCTGCTCTTTAAGAAGGGTAAGGTCGTGGGATTACGGGAGAATATCCCAACAACGGTGCAGCTGGGCAAAAAGGAAATAACCACCTACTCGGATGCTTTCAGCTTTGCCTTGGCCCATGACCAGACAGAGATTGCCAGAATGCTGATTGACTATGGCCTGGTAGACATAGGCCCCAGGGGCGACGCCCTCTTCATAACCATCCGCAGGAAGGCCTTTGTTCTGTTGGATTATATGTTAGACCGTGGTGGGCGGTTTGGGCGGGAGGAGAGGGATATCACCCGTCTGCTCCTCAATCTATCCGATGTGTGGGATGATGATTATTGCCCGGCGCTGTTGGATCGGCTGGATTTGCCTCTCCGGGAACTGGGAGGGATCGCTCTTTGTCACGCTGCCAGCGATAACAACCGGGCCGTGGTGACATATCTGCTGAGAGCCGGCGTCAATGTGAACAGTCAGAACGATGGTCAGGGCACACCCGTCCTGCGAGCAGCCGCCGAGGGACATACGGAGATGGTTCGTTTCCTGGTGAAGCAGGGGGCGGATCTGACCATCACGAACGAGTATGGCTGCCGGCCATATACTGTTGCTCGGGTCAATGGGCATATGAAAACGGCAAAGTTTATCAAATCCATAGAGCCGGTCGTCACAGAGGAGGAGCAGAATGCGCTGTTTGAGCGGTATCATGTACCTGCAGAGATGCAGGACTACCTCAAGACCGGTCCGCTGCTGCTGGAGTTCCCAGAGGGAGAGCAGCTCGGCTGGGTTCGGCTTTTTTCCTATACGGATGTGGCGGAGATTAGCTATCAGGGACAGCAGCTCCTCTCTCTGGTGGAGGACAGCGAGGACTTTGGGGTGATGCTTCTCTGGGAGCTGGAGTCGAAAAAGGTTTGGTTCCTGGATATGGAGCATGATGTCTTCCACGCTGTGGCTGCCTGGGAAAAGTTCATCCGGGACCCAGGCTATTACATCAACAGGGCCGTTATGTGGGAATTCGATTGACAGACTTTATCCGCACAAAGGGTAAACGGATTATCTGCGCCGGAGGCTTGCTCTTTTCCAGAAAACGCGGTAAACTAGACCAGTTGCCCCCTGTTCATCGAGGGCATTGCGTGAAATGTGATTTGGAAAGGCGGAGACATCCATGGCTCAGGAAACCTATCAGCTGCAGATCCCGGAGGGATATCATCCCAAAATGAGCCTGTTCGAGACCGAACAGGCAATCAAGGAGCTCAAGGATTTTTTTCAGCGGGAGCTGGCAAAGGAGCTGAGCCTGACCCGCGTATCCGCCCCGCTGTTTGTTCTGCCGGAAACCGGCCTCAACGACAATCTGAACGGGGTGGAGCGCCCGGTATCCTTTGACATTCGTCAGATGGGCGGACGCCGGGCGGAGGTGGTCCATTCCCTTGCCAAATGGAAGCGGTATGCACTGCGGCGCTACGGCATTCCGGAGGAATGCGGGCTGTACACCGACATGAATGCGGTGAGACGGGACGAAACCCCCGACAACCTCCATTCCTTTTATGTGGATCAATGGGATTGGGAGCGGGTGATTACACGGGAGGAACGATGTGAGGCGTATCTGAAGGAGACCGTGCGCCGCATTTACCGCGTATTTCTGCGGGCGCAGGAGCACATCACCGCCCGATACCCCCAGCTGGATCGCTATCTGCCGGAGGAGATTCACTTTATCACCACGCAGGAGCTGGAGGATCAGTATCCCAGCCTCACTCCCGCGGAGCGGGAGACGCGGGCAGCGAAGGAATACGGCGCCTTTTTCCTGATGCAGATCGGCGGCCGGCTGCGGTCGGGACAGCGGCACGATGGCCGGGCCCCCGACTATGACGACTGGTCCCTGAATGGCGATATTTTCTTTTATTATCCCGTGCTGGACCGGGCGTTTGAAATCTCCTCCATGGGTATCCGGGTGGATGAGGTCTCGCTGGCGGCTCAGCTGCTGGAGGCGGGCTGTCCCGAACGGGGGGAGCTTCCCTTTCAGAAGGCGCTGCTGGCAGGTGAACTGCCGCTGACCATCGGCGGCGGTATTGGTCAGTCGCGTCTGTGTCTGTTTTTCCTCAACAAAGCCCACATCGGCGAAGTGCAGGCGTCGATATGGCCTGACCGTATGGCGGAGGAATGCGCACAGGCGGACATCCCGCTGCTGTGATGGGGACGCAGGAAAAGCAGGCAGCTGCCGCGCTGGCCGCCCGCCTTACAGGGGAGGCAGAGCGGCTGACCGGGTTGGCGGAGCCTCTTCTCTGCTGGTATGACCGGCAGGTGAGAGAGCTGCCCTGGCGGGAGAGCCCTGATCCCTATCGGGTGTGGGTGTCGGAGATCATGCTTCAGCAGACCCGCATTGAGGCGGTGCTGCCCTACTACGACCGGTTCATGAAGGCGCTGCCCGATGTTCCGGCTCTGGCAGCGGCCGATGAGGATACCCTCATGAAGCTGTGGGAGGGGCTGGGCTATTACAGCCGGGCCCGGAATCTGCAAAAGGCGGCCCGACTTTTGATGGAGCGGTATGGCGGGCAGCTCCCCGCCGATTATGGCGCGCTGCTGACCCTGCCAGGCGTGGGCGAATATACGGCAGGCGCCGTTGCCTCCATCTCCTTTGGCGTTCCAGTCCCCGCCGTGGACGGCAATGTACTGCGGGTGCTGGCGCGGCTGACCAATTCCCGTGAGGACGTGATGAAGCCAGCAGTGCGGCGTGCCTTCACAGCGCTGGCGGCGGCGCTGGTGCCGCCGGCCCGGCCCGGCGATTACAATCAGGCTGTGATGGAGCTGGGGGAGACGGTATGCCTTCCTCATACAGAACCGATATGTACAGCCTGCCCGCTGGCTGACCGGTGTGCAGGCCGCGCGGCGGGCTGTGCCCGCGAGCTTCCGGTGAGAAGCGCTCCCCGGGAACGGCGGCGGGAGCAACGCACCGTGCTGGTGTTGGTGGAGCGCTCAGAACGGGGCCACGCACGCGTGCTGCTGCACCGGAGGGAGCAGAAGGGGCTGCTGTCGGGGCTGTGGGAGCTTCCCGGTGTGGAGGGGGAGCTGACGGAGGAGCAGGCGCTGGCGCTGGCTGCCGGATATGGCCTGACAGCGGAACGTCCGGTGCGCCTCCCCGACGGCCGGCATGTGTTCAGCCACGTGGAATGGGTCCTGCGGGGCTGGTACGCAGAGGGAACGAGGGATCCCGCTGTTCTCCCGGACGGCTGCCGGTGGACGGATACGGAGGAGCTACGGGAGACCTGCGCTCTTCCGGGAGCTTTCCGCACCTATACACGGCCTCTGCCTGGCTGGCTGACGGGTCCGGGGCCCGGCGGAGCGGCAGCAGAAGGAGGATGAGAGAATGGCACAGCCTGTGGTGCTGATTACCGGCGGCTCCCGCGGGATCGGCCGGGAGGCGGCCCGCCTGTTTGCCGCCCGCGGCTATCGTGTCCTGATCGGCTATCACCGTTCACGGGAGGCGGCGGAGTGTCTGGAGGGAGAGCTTACCGCCGCCGGGGCCGACGCGATGTCCTATGGCGTCGATGTGTCGGTCCCAGCGCAGGTCCGGGGTCTGATCGCGGCCTGTCTGTCCCGCTTCGGCCGCCTGGATGTGCTGGTCAACAATGCGGGGCTGGCTTCACAGAAGCTGGTCACTGAGGTGACTGATGAGGAGTGGAACCGGCTACTGGCGGTCAATGTCAGCGGCGCCTTCTACTGCTGCCGGGAGGCGCTGCCCGCCATGCTGCGGGAGCACCGCGGCGCGATTGTCAACGTCTCCTCTATGTGGGGAATTGCGGGCGCCTCCTGTGAGGTGGCCTATTCAGCCGCCAAGGCCGCTCTGATTGGGCTGACCAGAGCGCTGGCCAGGGAGGTGGGCCCCTCCGGCATCCGGGTGAACTGTGTCGCACCGGGGGCGGCGGATACCGATATGCTGGCCTCGCTGACGGCAGAGGACCGCCGCGTTCTGGCGGAGGAGACGCCGCTGGGCCGGATTGGGACGCCGGAGGAGATGGCCCATGCCATCTGCTTTCTCGCCTCGGAGGAGGCCTCCTTTATCACGGGGCAGGTGCTCAGCCCCAACGGCGGGCTGGTGATCTGAGCCAGACCGGAAAAAAGGGCTTTGGGGCAGGGAGCGGAGGAATTTTTTGCGCTGCTCCCCTGAAGCCCTGATGCCGGAAGCGTCCTTTTGGGGTTGACGCCGCGCAAGCCGCTGTATAAAACCGTTTGTCAAAATATCCAAGGCAGAGAGCGCCTGTACAGAGGGGCCCATCAAACTGAAATCAGTCCCTCCTGTTCAACAAAATGCGTATCATAAAGATCCCGATATTTCTGATAGATCCTGTCTTCCTGTCCGTCAGGATTTCGCTGAAACCTTCTGAAGGCAGCTGAAAAATGGGGGGCTGCTATTGCTCTCCATAAGAGAAACTGTATTTCATGCCTGTCTGGTCGCATAATCCGCCGCTCCCTGGGTTGTTTTTATCATGTGCCGTCCCTTTTCTCGTTCGTGCGGACAGGTCTGACCGCCAGCAGTCTTATCACAGGTGTGTTGAGAGGGAGCATTGTTCGTGACATAATCGGTTTGACAAACGGGAATGAGAACTTTTAACAAAGGATTGTTACGATGAGTATGGATTTTAATTTTTGGAGATACAAGGAAAATACGGTACATGACCATGCAGCCGTATATCAGACAGCGTGTTGTGATGGAGATGTCATGGAAGAACTGGAAATTCTTCCTGTTGATGAGATTTTGAAGAAAGTGACGGCTGCTTTTTCCGACTGGACACTCCAGGATGGCGGCAAGGATTTTGAAAAAGAAGGGCATGGTGCGTTTCAGATTTTTACCACTTCGCAAATTGTAAGATTTGATTGCTATGGTATGCAAGAGGCCGATATGAACTCGCTTATGGATATTTTAATTGATTTTGGCTGTCCTCTGTATGACCCGCAAAATTCAACGAGATTTGACTCCTGGACAGACAGATAACCATCCTGAAAACCGCCGGTTTATGGTGCTGATCCTATCACAGCATTTGATGCTATTCAGGCTGTTTTCACGAAAATGCCGGCATTTCCCACCCGTCGCACTTTTGTGAAAAGGGGCGCCGAGAAAAAACAGTTGCTTTTTGAAGGAATCTGTGCTATCATTCTACCGTTAATGCTGGGTTTGCCGAAAGAGGTGACAACCATGAAAGAGGCCATTCATCCCCAATATGAAGAAACCACCATCACCTGCGCGTGCGGTGAGGTGATTCACACCCGTTCCACCCGCAAGGATATCCGTGTGGAAATCTGCTCGAAATGCCACCCGTTCTTCACCGGTAAGCAGAAGCTGGTGGATACCGGCGGTCGCGTGGACCGTTTCAAGCGCCGTTTTGGTATGCAGGACGAGAAATAAGGGAGTTCTCCCTTGTGGGGGCAGCGCGGACGCGCTGCCTTTTTTCGTGGGAAAGACAGGTGAGGGAGATGGACGGCTATCGAACCATACGGGGGGCTTCCACGGCGGAGTTTACCGAGAAGCGCTCCCGTTTTATCGGCGCGGCGGCCCCTGCCGCCAGTGAGGAGGAGGCAGCGGCCTTTATCGCCCGGATCAAAAAGGAACGATGGGACGCGCGGCACAATGTCAGTGCTTTTATCCTGGACGGGGGACGGCTGCGGCGTTATTCCGACGACGGGGAACCGCAGGGAACAGCGGGACCGCCGGTGCTGGAGGTGCTGACACGGGAGGGACTGACCGGCTGCGTGGTGGTGGTCACCCGTTATTTCGGCGGCATCCTGCTGGGCGCCGGCGGGCTGGTGCGGGCCTATTCCCATGCGGCAAAGCTCGCCGTCGACGCGGCGGGGACGGTGTGGATGCGTCCCTGCGTTTTGCTGGAGGCTGTCTGCAGCTATTCTCTATACGGACGGCTTCCCGCCCTGATCGCTGAGCGGGGCGGGACAGTGGATGGCGCCGATTTTACCGATGAGGTAGCGGTCCGCTTCCATTTGCCGTCGGAGGAAGCGGCGGCCTTTGAAAAACAGCTGGCGGAGCTGAGCGCCGGCTCGGCTCGGCTGGACAGGGTGGGAGAGCGGTGCTTTCCTGCCGAATAAGGGCGCGGTGTGTGCCCTGAATTTATCAAAATAGGGTGAGATACCCGCTCCTTTTTGTTTTTTTCACCGATTTTTTATCAAAGGAAGGATTCTTCGCCTAAAAAAGAAGGGAAAAGGTGTACCCAATGCGTATATATAAGTGATCAGAAGCAGGAGTCGATAAAGACGAATAAAAGTTCAGTAGTGAGGGAATTCCGGGGCGGCGCTGCCGCCGCAGACAGGCAAACATCTGCACAACGTCCTCTGTTCGGTCTGATTCTTCCCTCACAACGCCCCTTTTGTCAGAATTTTTCGACTTCTGCTCTGGACGCGAATGGCGCGGGAGGACAGGATGTCTCCCTGTGTCGGAAGGGGGTGGCGCCGTGTCTGTCAGGGAACGAAGCGAGCAGAGAGAGCACCAGCTGCTGGACCGGCGGGCGGCCTTTGCCGACTGCGCGGTGCGGGACCGGCCGGAGGTACCCTGCGATTACCGGACCGACTATCAGCGGGACCGCGACCGCATCCTTCACAGCAAATCCTTCCGCCGGCTGAAGCATAAGACGCAGGTGTTCCTGTCGCCGGAGGGGGACCACTACCGCACCCGTCTGACCCATACACTGGAGGTATCCCAGATCGCCCGGACCATCGCACGGGCCCTGTGTTGCAATGAGGATCTGACCGAGGCCATTTCACTGGGACACGATCTGGGACATACCCCCTTCGGCCACGCGGGGGAACGCGCCCTGAATGAGGTGATGGAGGGCGGCTTCCGCCATTATGAGCAAAGTGTACGGATGGTGGAACGTCTGGAAAACGACGGCCGAGGTCTCAACCTGACCCGGGAGGTGCGTGACGGCATTCTCTGCCATACCCGCGGAAGGCCGGCGCTCACCCTGGAGGGACGAATTGTCCGTCTTGCCGACCGAGTGGCTTATACCAATCACGATTTTGACGACGCGGTACGCGCTGGTGTGTTTGATGAACAGCTGGTGCCGGAGGATATCCGCAGGGTGCTGGGTGAACGCCGTTCCGAGCGGATCGACCGCCTGGTGACCTCCATTGTGGAGAACAGCGGGGAAGACATCGGCATGGACCCGGAAACCGCCGCCGCCTTTGACCGGCTGCACGAGTTTATGTTTGAGCGGCTTTATCACAACCCCGCCGCCAAGGGAGAAGAGGGCAAGGCGGACGGTCTGATCCGGAGGCTGTTCGAGTATTTCCTCCGCGACCCTTCGCGTCTGCCGGAGGAATATCACGCCATCCGGGAGAAAGAGGGCGCCTCCCGTGCGGCAGGCGATTATATCGCCGGTATGACCGACAATTACGCGCTGGAGGTCTATGAGAGCCTCTTCATTCCCCGAAGCTGGGCAGTGAAGGGACTCCATTCCGCCGGCGGATGACGGCGCGGCCGGAACACAGAGGGGGGACGGCGGATGGCACTGCCTGACAGCTTTATACAGGAGCTGCTGGATCGGAACGATATTGAGTCGGTGGTTTCTTCCTATGTGAGGCTCAAGCGCCGGGGACGCAACCTGGTGGGTCTGTGTCCCTTTCATGGGGAAAAGACGCCGTCCTTCACCCTGTATCCCGATACTGCTTCCTTTTACTGCTTTGGCTGCGGGGCGGGCGGCGATGTGATTACCTTTGTCAAACGAATCGAAAATCTCGATTATCTCGACGCGGTGCGTTTTCTGGCCGATCGCGCGGGGATGAAGATGCCGGAGGACAGCCGGGATGACGCCGTATCCCGGCTGCGTCTGCGGATTTTACAGGCCAACCGGGACGCCGCCCGCTATTTTCATGCCGCCCTCTATTCACCGGCGGGGCAGGCTGGGC
>JAAWCO010000090.1 GCA_022793315.1 Clostridiales bacterium
CCCATATCCGCACCCTGCTGCTCACCTTCTTTTTCCGCTATATGCGGCCTTTGGTGGATGAGGGGCATGTATATATTGCCCAGCCGCCGCTGTTCAAGGTATCCAAAGGCAAGCAGGTCCGCTATTCCTTCTCCGAACCGGAGAGGGATGAACAGATTGCCGAGCTGGGCGGTAATGCCGATGTACAGCGCTACAAGGGTCTTGGTGAAATGGATCCGGAACAGCTGTGGGAAACGACGATGGATCCCGCCTTCCGCACCATGCTGAGGGTCGAGCTGGAGGATGCCGCCGCCGCTGATGAGGCGTTCACCATTCTGATGGGGGATAAGGTAGAGCCCCGGCGGGAGTTTATTGAAAAAAACGCCCGTTATGTGATGAATCTGGATGTGTAGGCGCCGGATATTTTGAATGCCGTCAAAAACAGAAACACCGGAAGAATCGGAAATCGGGGGGGAAATTTATGACCGAACGGGAGCCGGAACAGGTACAGGAGCAAATGAAGAAAGTTTCTCCTCCGATGGAGCCGGCCATGCCGGAACGGCAAAAGGATGGGTCCGTGGATTCTTCAACGGCCGATGTGACGGCGGGAGAGGAGGGCCGGTTTCTGGTGGATACAGTCATCTGTCTGACCCGTGAGGAAATTTTCACCTGTCTGAAGGCCGGAAGCAGCAGAAGGGCGGGCCGAGGCCGGCTGGTGGTGCAGTCGGTGCTTTTGGGCCTGATGGCGGTTTATTGTTTTGGCGGCTATTTTCTGTCCGGTGGACAGAGTATCACCTCTCTGATGATCGGCGTGGCGGCGCTGATTGTGCTGGCGGCTTTGCTGCTGCTTCCTCCCCTCATTCTGCGCCGCAGCGCGGAGAAGGAAGCAGCACAGGAGAAATGCCTGCGGCTGCGCGCGGATGAACAGGCGTTGTATTTCGGGGAGGAACCGGAACGTTATCCCTATACGGAGTGTCACGCGGAGGCGGTGGAAAATCTGCTGCTGCTCCGTTTTCAGGGTGGTGTACTGGTCGGTATTCCCCGCCGTCTGACGGGGGAGGAGGGGTTTGCCTTTCTTCGGTCCCGGCTGTTGGGAGACGAATCGACTGAGCCGGAGAAGGATGCTGAAACCGGCGCCTGACCATGCCGGACGGAAAGGAGGATCTTCATGCACGAGAGGGAAAGTCCCCGCGCACAGATCGCGCTGACCGTGACGCGAAAGGAATATGAAACCGCCTGTCTGCTGTTATCCCGGCGGCTGGGGTCTCTGCGGGCGCTGCCGGCGGCGATATTGGCGGCTGGTTTGCTGCTGGCAGCCGGTTTTTCCTTCCTTGGTTGGGGAGTATCTCTGTTTTTCCCCCTGCTTTTGTGTCTGACTGGTCTTCTGATTTTACTGGTGATGCTGATTGTTCAGCCGGCGGCAATCCGCCGGCAGGCAGCAGTGGATTACAACAGCTACCAGGCCCTGATGGAAACGGCGGTTCTGCGCCTTTATGCCGATGAGGCGGAAACGGCAGCACCCAAGCTGACCCTCACCGACTCCTATGCCCTGATTGTGGAATGTGTGGAGACGCCGGAGCTGCTGGTGCTGTTCAGAGACCGGCAGCGTTTCCTGATCCTTCCCAAACGCTGTCTGCCGCCGGAGGAGGCGGAGGAGATACTCTCCTTTATCCGCCTGGTTTTTGCCCGCAAGCGCCGTGTGATGAGAAGTTTTATCTGGTAGCCGCCGGAGCGTTGAAAAACAGGAGGACAGGCAGGATGATGGAGGAGGAAAAAACGGTGGCTCTCAGCGTGCTGATCACGCGGGAGGAATACCTTCGCAGCAGTGTTCGTCATCATCCCCCGGCCGTGACCGGGGCGGGAGCGGTGCTTTCAGCTGCGGGGCTGGCGGGGCTTTTCTTTGGAGCGCCTGTCGGACTGACCCCGGCGGCGGCAATCTGTATTGTTGCTCTTGGTCTGATTCTTCTCGTTTATAATGGAGTTTTGGCACCGTTTCTTGATCGGGGCGCCGCCGCACGGGAATTTGACAGCCGGGAGGAGCTGCGGATGGCCACCGCTTACCGCTTTACAGCGGAAAGTGTATGGGTGGAGAATGGTCGGGTGACAGGAGAGCTTCCTCTCTCCCTGGCGACCGATTTCCAGCGCACGTCGGAGCAAATCGCCTTCCGCTTTGGCAGAGAGCTGAGCTTTCTCATTCCCATCCGCCTGCTCAGCGGAGAACAGGCGGATTTTATCGAAAGGGCCTTTTCCCGGACCATGTGAGATTGTGGAAAAGGCTGAGGAACAGAAAGGTTGTTATATGGAGGAACAGGATCTTTACCGTGAGGAGAAACCCCTTGTTGGGCCTTCCGGAGAAGGGACGCTGCCTGCCGGTGCGGTGCTGCAATTCGGCGCCGATCTCAGCAGGGAGGAATATGTGAGTTTCAATCTGACCGCTGCGAAAACGGCCGGAATGCTGCGCTACCGGCGGTTGGTAATGGTTTTACTGGGGATCACACTGCTGCTTGCCCTGTCTGTGATAGCCGCCGACGCAGCGGCGGGCATGATAGATTCCTTTATGATCACCCTGGCGATTTTTCTTTTGATGGCGGGAGCATTTCTTCTTTTTGGCCTGCCGGCCTTTGTGGTTCGGGGAGCCAAGCGGACCTATGATCAGACGCTGCTGAATGGTTATCGCTTTTACGGTCTTGTCACCGTTTATCCTGACCGGATGGAAAAAAGCAGCGGTGGTGAAACGGCGCGGATTTCCTATAATCAGGCGGCTTATCTGGAGACAGCCGATCAGCTTATTATTATGGCGCCGGGAGCCAGGGCTATTGTCTTGCCGGCCCGCTGCCTGACGTCAGAAGACGCCGATCAGCTGCGCCGTCTTCTGACGGCGGCGATTCCGCCCCTGCGTCAGCGGCTGATTCGTCCCTTTGAGCCGAAAGCGGAGCGCCGGCTGCCTCCCCCTGTACCGGTGGAAATTGCGGTGGATTGGAAAGAAGAGGCTCTTTTCCGGATGACGGTAGAATATACCGATGAGGAGTTTAAACGGATCACCTTTGATGTAGCCTTTCAGGGATTTGTCCGGATGCTGCCCCTCTACAGCGGTCTCTCTCTTCTGCTTTCCCTTTTGTTTGCCTTTTCCTCTTCTGCTGTCTGGTGGGGAATCGCGTGGTTTGTTTTGCAGATGTTGTTGTTTTTTACTTTCCATGTTCTGCTGCCTCTCCGCCGGGTGTCCCGTGTACTGAAAGGGGATCCGGAGCGGAAAATGAAGCTTTGGCTGTTCTTTTCTGAAGAGGGAATTCTGGCCCGTGCGCCGGAGGAGATGCCAGCTGCCGCTTCGGCGGGCGCGTCCCGTATTGCCTGGACAGCGGTGAATCGAGCGCTGGAACGTCCGGATTGTGTGGAATTTTATGCCGGCAACCGATTTTTGCGGATTCCCAAACGCTGTATTCCCAATCTGGAACAGTTGAGGGAACTGGTGGACCGACATGTAAAATCAAAAAAGTAGGCCCTGATTTTCCACGGATTTCAGATCTTCTGTGGAAAACAGAACCCTTTTTGCAGACAGTTGATTATTTTATTTGGATGGGAAAGGAAGCTGTGCCATGAATACGACTCCTTCTTCATATTCCCCATATGGAACCTCTCAGCCTTCGCCGCCGGGTTCTTTTTATCCTCCAATGGTGAACGGTTATGGAGCGCCGCCGGTTTCCCCGGCTGATCCTTCCTGTCCGATGGCCGTGCTTGGCTGCCGTCCGCTGAATGGTTCAGGTTATCGGGCGCTGTCCGGCGCTGTCCGGCGAAGTCTTCTCCCTCTTGTATTGACAGCCCTTCCGCTCATGGCCCTGCTGACCATTCTGGCCATGGTTGCCGCGTGGGAACGGGGGGCTGTGATCGATCTTTGGATATCGCTGGGAACAGGACTGCTGGGGATCATTCTGTTCTGTGCCGCCCTGATCGTCCGGCAGAGAGGGAATCATTGGGCGCTGGAGAAGAATGTCTGTCGTTATGACAGGCAGAGTCAGGACCCGATTTTAGGCGGATCGCGGCTTTCCGAGCTGTACGGCGACCGCGCTGTGATGCTTTCCGCGCGTGAGCAGGTTACGATTTTTTACCGTGATGCCGCCCTTTTGCTGGAGACAAATGAATTGATGCTGCTGGCCGACCGGGAAAATCGCTGGATGATCTGGATGGCTGAGGATCTCACTCCCTTCGACGCTGATACCCTGCGCCGGCTCCTCTATGCTTCGGTTCCCGACCGCTTCCGGCGGATAAAGGGCCGGCTGCTTCCCCGTTTGTCCGGACCGCTGCCTCTGCCGGTTTTCAGAGGGAGTGAGCCGGTGGAGCAGGCGGTGGATCTTACCGGGAGGATTTTAAAACGCCCTCTGTTTGGCGCCGCTATGAGAAGACGGCTGCTGACCTCGCTGCCGCTGCTGTTTCCTGTCGCGGCGGCCTCGGTGAGCTATGCGGGGTTTACCCCCTCTTATCCCTTGGATATCGCGATTGCTTTCCTTCTGTGGACAGCGCTTTTGCTGCTGGCGGGCGGTATTTTTACAGCGATATCCAATCGCCGTTTCGTCCGCGGAACAGAACCGGTGAGAATTGCCTTCACTGGAACAGGGATAGCGGTTAATTGGCATGGCGCCACTCTTTTTACCCCCTGGGAAGAGACTCGTCCCCGTTTTCGGAAGGATATGGTGCAGCTGGAGAGCGATTTCGGGACCCTCACCATCCCTCTGAGAGCGGCTCAGGATTCAGGTGCGTTTTGTGAGCTGATCCGAAGACATACAAATGAAGATCGGACGAAACCCTGACAGAATATTTCCGGCTTTGGACACGGCCCGCGCAGCAGGCGCGGCGAACAGAGAAAGGCAAGGTATCCACCATGGATGAACAGATGACGCATGAAAACAAGGTAATTGGGGTTGACCTGGAACGCGAAATGAAAAAAAGCTTCCTGGAATATTCCATGTCGGTTATCGTGGCGCGTGCTCTTCCCGATGTGCGCGACGGCCTCAAGCCGGTGCATCGCCGCATTCTTTACACGATGCATGAAAACAATCTGACCCCTGACAAGGCCTACCGTAAGTGTGCTGATACGGTGGGATCGGTTCTGGGCCGCTATCATCCCCACGGAGATGCCTCCGTTTATGATGCCATGGTACGTATGGCGCAGGATTTTTCTCTTCGTTATCCCCTGGTTGACGGCCATGGAAATTTCGGTTCCATTGACGGCCATCCCGCCGCTGCCTATCGGTATACCGAGGCCCGTATGAGCAAAATGTCGCTGGATATGCTGGCGGATATTGATAAGGAAACGGTGGACTTTGGCCCCAACTATGACGACCGGCTGCAGGAGCCGCAGGTGCTGCCCTCCCGCTTTCCCAACCTGCTGGTCAACGGATCCTCTGGTATTGCCGTGGGAATGGCAACCAATATTCCCGCCCATAATCTGCGCGAGGTGGTGGATGCCATCTGCCTCCTGATTGATGATCCAGAGGCGGACATGCCTGCCATCATGGAACATATCAAGGGACCGGATTTTCCAACCGGCGGCGTTATTATGGGTCATGCCGGCATCCGGGCTGCCTATGCCACCGGGCGCGGCCGGGTCATTGTTCGTGCCCGCACCGAAATTGAGGAGCACGGCAACCGCTTCCGCATTGTGGTTACCGAAATCCCCTATCAGGTCAACAAGCTGAGCCTGGTCAAATCCATTATTGACATGGCGGATGAGAAGCGGATTGAGGGAATCCATGATGTGGTGGATCACTCCAGCCGTGAGGGTATGCGTATTGTGATTGATCTGAAAAAGGATGCCAACCCGCAGGTCGTGCTCAACCGTCTGTTCGCCTATACACAGCTGCAGACCACCTTTGGCGTGAACATGCTGGCGCTGGTGGGCGGCGTGCCAAAGATCCTGACCCTCAAGCAGATGCTGGAAGAGTATATCAAATTTCAGTGTGAGGTTATCACCCGCCGCACTCTGTTCGAGCTGCGCAGGGCGAAGGAACGTGCGCATATTTTCGAGGCGTTGAAAACCGCCTGTGATTTTATTGATGAAGTGATTGGGATTATCCGGTCCTCCGCCGATGTGCCGCTGGCCAAGGCCCGTCTGATGGAGCGTTTTTCCTTTGACGATGTACAGGCGGACGCCATTGTCAAAATGCGTCTCGGCCAGCTGGCCGGTCTGGAACGGCAGAAAATTGAGGATGAGCTGGCTCAGCTCCGTGCCCGCATCGCGGAGCTGGAGGGGATTCTGGCCGATGAGGGAAAGATCCGCGCCATTGTCAAAGAGGAATGTCTCAAAATGCGGGATAAATACGGAGACGAGCGCCGCACCGATATTTCCCCGGTATCGGGCGAGGTGGATATTGAATCTCTGATCCCGGTGGAGGAGAGTGTGCTCACACTGACCCGGTGCGGTTATATTAAACGGCAGGCCGCCGATGTATACAAAACCCAGCGGCGTGGAGGACGCGGCATCATGGGAATGCAGACACGGGATGAGGACGTTCCTGAGACCATGTTCCTCTGCTCCAGTCACGATTACGTGATGTTTTTCACCTCTGCGGGACAGGTGTACCGCCTGAAATGCTATGAGGTGCCGGAAGGCAGCCGTACCAGCAAGGGGATGAATGTGGTCAATCTCCTGCCGCTTCAGGCGGAAGAGAAGGTCACGGCCATGATCCATGTATCCGAATTCGAGGACGACCGGTACCTCTGTATGGTGACGCGGCGGGGCATTATCAAACGGACCCGGCTGAACGCTTATCAGAATGCGCGTAAAAACGGGCTGATAGCCATCGACCTGGATGAGGGCGATGAGCTGGCGTGGGTGCGGGTTACCGATGGGTATCAGAAGCTGATGGTGGGCACCCGTCGGGGAATGGCCATCTGCTTTGATGAAAATGATGCGCGTGTGGTAGGCCGCACCGCTCGCGGCGTAAAAGCGCTCACCCTTCAGGAGGGCGACGAGGTCATCGGTATGTCCATCTGTCGTGAGGGCGGCCAGCTGCTGACCATCACGGAGACCGGATACGGCCGTCGGAGCGAACTCAGTGATTATCGCGTTCAGTCGCGGGGCGGTAAGGGACTGACCAACTATCATACGGAGGAATTCGGCGATGTCGCGGCGATTAAGGTGGTGGATGCAGACGACGATATCATTCTGATCTCCTCCGATGGGATTGTGATCCGTACACGGGCGGAGGAGGTACGGCTTTGCCGTCGGCCCTCCAAGGGTGTGCGGGTCATGAGGATGGAGCAGGACACGCGGATTGTTTCGCTGGTTCGCGCTCAGCATGAAGAGGAAAGTGTGGAGACCCTTCCTGCCGATGGCGAGGAGGAAACCGCTGAAACACCGTCTCCGGCGGAGGTATTGGCCGGTGAGGCCTTTGAGGGTGAGACCGGGCCGGAGGAAACCGCTTCTTCAGAGGAATAAATAAACGGCCGCGGAAATTTTCCGCGGCCGTTTTCTGACGCTTCAGAGAAATCCATCTATGGAAAAGTTAGAATTGTGTACTCATTGTACATGGCAGATAAGGATTATATAATCCAATATATAAATCGGGATTTTGGGAGGAGCGGTACATGAAAATGTATCAAGTAACTCTGAATGGTGAGCAGTATGGTATGTTGGAAAAAATGCTGTGTTCAAGCAGAGCTGGGCAGTTGGCAAAGAACCAGCACATAAACGGATATGAACTTTTTTCTGATATGCTGAATGATATATGTTCACCTGTAACAGATGGATGGAGTACAATTGAAATTATATTGAAAGAATCTGTTGAAGAATTAGATTTATTAAGAGTGATGACAAAAGCAGTCTATCCGGAAAATGAAGATTATTTTGTAGAACAAATAGGGCAACATTTTCAATGTGAAAAAGACTTTGCGTTTCAAATTGATTTGAAATTCTGAAATTCCAGTTTATAGAACACTCAGATTAGGTGACTTGTGCAGAAAATACTTTATAAAAGGAAATTTATGTATTTGAAACACTTTTTCAAAAAGGAAGAAAAGTTTTTGAGAATAGGGATCTCATTCTACAGAAGCGCTGACTTTGGACGATACGACCATTGATTGGACAAAAGGAAAGTCTGATGGCACTCAAAGGAAGGCCAGCGTCGTTTTAGCGACTTGAATCGAAAAGGATCAGTTTTATCCTTAATCATCTTATTTGAGGACAAGTTTTTTGATGAAAATGCCTGAGGGCATTTTCGAGACCACGGCCATTGGGCGTTATGTGAGCAGAAACATTAGGCCGTGGTTATGATACGATGAAGCTGAGCACGCGCCCCCAGAAGAATGCCCGTTGAGGCTCTGCGATTTAAAAATAAATCTGGCTACATGCAAAACGAAAAGGATATTACCTAATACATTATACTATAAGTTTTATTTTAAATATACAATTGGTATTTTAAAATATAAAAAATACAAATTGAAAAAATTATTTTACAAGAGAGGCTTTAAGTATTCCGCAAATTGGGTCAGGCTGATTTGATAGGAAATATCATAGCGGGGAAGGTCCAGGGGATCGGAAGAGGCGGTGATGAGTCCCCCTGTTGCACGGAAAGCGGCTCGAATTCCCGCCGCACGGAGGAGATTTTGTACATGCTCATTCTGGAAGCCATAAGGATAGGAGAAGGCAGTGGAGCAGCCGCTTTTCAGCGAGCCGATCTGTTCAAGGCTTTTTGAAAGATCCTTCCGAATGGTTTCTTCGCTTCCATCGGTAAAAGCCGACTGGTCGGGGAAGGTTGTCTGGTGAAGGTTGTGGGTGTGGGAGGCGTAGGTGAAGACATCAGCGCAGCTTTCCAGCTCGGCAGGACTCATCATCTGGATTCCCTCAGGATGAAAGGAGAGGGAAGTCTCGCTCAGCTTTTCCGTGACTAAAAAAACGGTCGCGGTAAAACCATATTTTCGCAGCAGTGGAGCGGCGTAGACCGCGTTGCTGAGGTATCCGTCGTCAAAGGTAATGAGGACAGCACGGAGAGGAAGGGCCTGGCCATCGTAGAGAAACCCCTCCACCTGCGCCGGCGTCACTGAAGAAAAGCCCTGGTCCGATAGCCATTTCAGCTGCGCTTCAAAATCTTCGGTATAGGTGACAATTCCATTTCCCTGATAATGGGAGTTTTCTTCTTTTTTCAGCAGATGATGGTACATCAGGGCCGCCATCTGCTGTTTATTCTCGGTTGGTTGCGTGGTCTGGCCGCCGCTTCCCGCTGGAACAGAGGCAGAAGCGGAAATAGCCGCTGCACGAAAAAGGGCAGATACAGATAGGGTCAGCACCAGACAAGCGGCCAGCAGAAGGGCAACGGGACGCAGAAGAGGCTTCAGACGCAGGCAGTGAAACAGGGAAAGGGACGGAGACAGACGCATAAAAACTTCCCCCTTTTTTAAATTCGATACCATCGGCTGGCAGGACAAATACGCCGGTTTCTGCCTGATACTTTCTTTCCATATGAGAAAGGGGAACCAGGCTGGCAAAAGAAGAAGGAGAGCAAAAATGGCTTTCAGCAAAGCAGACAGATTGACAGAAGAGGCGAAGCCATTCCCTCATATCCTTATGCTCACCAGCAAAAGGATATGCCCTTGCGATTTGCCCCGCTGTCGTGGTACAATGACCACGGCCCAACACTTCTGCTCATGTAACGCTCGGTGGCCGTGGTCTCGAAAATGCCCTCAGGCATTTTCCCAAACTTCAGGTACCATACAGGAAATCTTCGATTTCCTGCCGAAGAATTCCCTGTCGGGCGGAACACGCGGGTATTCTTCTGGTGGATGGGTGCTCCTCTTTATGGGTACCATCACCACGGCCCTACGCTTCTGCTTATGTAACGTCTGGCGGCCCTGGCCCTGAAAATTTCGATGGGATTTTCAGGAATGCCACCGGGAGGTGTCGATGGGGAAAAGGGATGAGTGGTGTTTTGCCTCTCTGAACCGGTACAGAAGCTCTTGGCCCATCCAAACGGTGAGATGTTTTTGCTGCAAAGAAAAAGGAAATTTATGTATAATTAAACAAGATATATACTATATGTAAAACGAAAAGAGCGATACCATGAAGTTTATGGCAGGAGAATATGAGGTAGTTGTCATTGGCGCAGGCCATGCGGGGATTGAAGCGGGATTGGCAGCTGCGCGGCTTGGCTGCTCCACCGCGATTTTTACGCTGAATCTGGATTGGGTGGGGAACATGCCCTGCAATCCCTGCATTGGCGGCACCGCTAAAGGGCATCTGGTACGGGAAATCGACGCCTTGGGCGGAGAAATGGGACGGGCGGCGGATCAGACGCTGCTTCAGTCCCGGATGCTTAATCGGGGCAAGGGTCCCGCTGTCCATTCCCTGCGCGCTCAGATCGACCGTCGGGCCTATTCCGACCGCATGAAACAGACACTGGAGCGGACCGACAGACTGGACCTGGTGCAGGCAGAGATCACGGCGCTGGAGCGGATGACAGACGGCGGCTGGCTGCTCTCCACCCGTCTTGAATCCCAATATCGGGCAAGGGCGGTTATCCTTGCCACCGGCACCTTTCTGCAGGGGAAAATTTTCGTGGGGGATGTGAGCTATCACGGCGGCCCTGACGGAATGTTTGCGGCCGACCATCTGACCGCTTCCCTGCTGGCGCTGGGGATAGAGCTGCGCCGCTTTAAAACGGGGACGCCGCCGCGTGTGCTTCGTTCCAGCATCAACTTTTCCGCTCTGGAGCGGCAGCCGGGTGATGAACCGGTGGTTCCCTTTTCCTTTGAAACCGATGAAGAGCTGCAGAACCGGACGGACTGCTACATCACCTGGACCGGACCGGAGACCCGGCGGGTTATTTTGGATAATCTTCATCGCTCCCCTCTTTATGGCGGAAAGATTGAAGGGGTGGGTCCCCGCTATTGTCCCAGCATTGAAGATAAAATCGTCCGTTTTGCCGATAAGGAACGTCACCAGGTATTTATAGAACCCTGCGGCCTGCATACCGAGGAGATGTACCTGCAGGGACTTTCTTCCTCTCTGCCGCTGGATGTACAGGAAGCCTTTCTCCGAAGCATACCGGGATTGGAGCGCGTCAAGGTTATGCGCCCCGCCTATGCGATTGAATACGACTGCTGTGATCCGTTGCAGCTTGACGCCACCCTTGAATTTCTGCGGATTCCGGGCCTTTACGGGGCAGGGCAGTTCAATGGAAGCTCCGGTTATGAGGAGGCGGCGGCGCAGGGACTGATAGCAGGGGTTAACGCAGCGCGGAGGATACAGGGGAAATCGCCTCTTGTGCTGGATCGTGCCTCCAGCTATATTGGTACGCTGGTGGACGATCTGGTGACGAAGGGGTGCAGCGATCCCTATCGAATGATGACCTCCCGGTCGGAATACCGGCTGCTGCTGCGTCAGGATAATGCAGAGGAGCGGCTGACACCCCTGGGGCGGGAGGCTGGGTTGGTGGACGACTGCCGCTGGACACATTTCACGGCCCGGCGGGAAGCCAGGCGTCAGGAGCTGATTCGCCTTCATCGAACAACGCTTTCGCCGGGAGAGGTGCTGAACGCTCTGCTTGTTTCACGTGGAACAACTCCGGTGGAAACCGGTGTAAGGATGGATGAACTGCTGAAACGTCCGCAGCTCAGCTATGATTCACTTACGTCGGTGGATGTGGAACGTCCCGTACTGCCCTCGCTGATTCGGGAACAGGTAGAGATCGAACTCAAATATGAGGGATATCTTCGCCGGCAGCAGGCGGCGGTAGAGGAAATGCGGCGGCTGGAAAACCGGCGTCTCCCGGAGCAGACGGATTATGCAGCCATTACCGGCCTGCGGCTGGAGGCTCAGGAGAAGCTGAACCGGGTGCGTCCCCGCAGCATCGGACAGGCCTCCCGAATCAGCGGGGTCAGTCCGGCAGATGTGTCTCTCCTGATCATCTGGCTGAGCCAGCAGGAGCGTTCTGCAAAGACAGCGTCCTTCAGAGAGGAGGAGATGGGGAATGATTGACCGGCAGCGTCTGATTCATATGGCCTCTGTCTGCGGTATCACCCTGAACGGGGAGCAGGCAGCGCTCTTTGACCGGTATGCCGTTCTTTTGAGAGAATGGAATGAAAAGATGAATCTGACCGCGATTACCTCACCGGAGGAGATAGAGGTCAAGCATTTTGTGGACAGTCTTACCGTGCTGGACGCCCTCCCGCCGCCGAAGGAGAGGGGAGGACCGCTGCGCTTTATCGACGTGGGGACCGGTGCAGGCTTTCCCGGCGTGGTTCTGAAGCTGATGCGGCCCGATCTGGAGCTGACTCTGCTGGACAGCCTGAACAAGCGGCTGGTGTTTTTGAAGGCGCTGTGCGCGGATTTGGGGGTTGAGGCAGTCCTGGTCCATGCCCGGGCGGAGGAGGCCGGACGGCAGAAGGAACGGCGGGAATCCTATGATATAGCGACCGCTCGGGCGGTTGCCGCTCTGCCCACCCTCTGCGAATACTGTCTGCCGCTGGTCAGAACCGGCGGCAGGTTTCTCGCCATGAAGGGACCAGACGGCGATCGGGAGGCGCGCGAGGCCGAGACGGCGATTATCCGCCTGGGAGGCCGACTGTCGGCGGTGGACGAGCACCTTTTGCCGGGGACGGGAACAGAAGCACCCTCTTCCCGAAAAATCCTGAGGATTGATAAGATTTCATCCACTCCCGACTCTTTTCCGCGGCAGACGGCAAAAATCGCCAGACAGCCCCTGTAAAAAATCAGGACCGACAGCGGGAACCGACATCTAAACGACGGGCTCCGTGTTATGCTGACATTGTGAGGCGCGCCCCGGGCGGGAAAAATCGGAGCGTCTCCATTTCGGACACGGAAAACATCGCGCGGCGGGGGAACTCTTCCGCCGTCCGTCGAAAGGATGTGGGGCGAATGCTCGGTAAAGGACAACGTTATAAGAACGGTGGAAAAATTCTAATGGTGCCCACGGCGGACCTGCAGCCAAACCCCGATCAGCCCCGGCGCTCCTTCAATGGGGAAAAGCTGCTGGAGCTGGCGCAGAGTCTGCGGGAGAACGGTATGCTGCAGCCGGTGACCATCACAATGCACAGCGGCGCTCCGGTTCTTGTTGCGGGGGAGAGGCGCTGGCGGGCGGCCAAGCTGGCGGGATTGAAGGAAATCCCCTGCATTGTAGCGGAGGCGAGAGGTGCGCAGAGCGCTCTGCTTGCTTTGATTGAAAATTTGCAGCGCGAGGATATGAACTGCTTTGAGGAGGCCGAAGGATTCCGCCGGCTGATACAGGTTTACGGTTTGACACAGGAGGAGGCGGCACAGCGGCTGGGCTGCACACAGCCGACGGTGGCAAACAAGCTGCGGCTGCTTCGCCTGCCGCCAGAGCAGCGGGAGCGCCTGATTGGGGCGGAGCTTTCCGAGCGTCATGCCCGTGCGCTTTTACGGGTGCCCAATGATGAGCAGCGGGCCGTCCTGCTGAACAAGGTGATCAGTGAACGACTCACCGTAGCCGATACCGAGCGCCTGATCGACCGGCATACAGAAGAGCCTCCCAAACGGAGACGCCCCACACCTCTGGTCCGGGATGTGCGGCTTTTCCTTAACACGGTCAGCCATGCCGTGGATACCATGCGCCGGTCAGGGATCGACGCCCATGCGGAACGGTCAGAGACTGAGGACTATATTGAATACATGGTGCGCATTCCCAAGGGAGACTCTGTCGATGGACGGAAGCTGACAGTTCATACAGCCTGAAACAGGGCGGGGGAGAAACGGGTATCCGTTTCTCCCCCGCGTTTTGTCGGGTTCTATATATCGAGCTTGGGCGGTTCATCCAGATGCTCCGGAACATAGCGGCCGTTCTTTTTCCTTTGCCGGACACATTCAGAGAGAAGATACTCGATCTGCCCGTTTACCGACCGGAAATCGTCCTCCGCCCAGGCGGCAATTTCGTCATAGAGCCGGGAAGAGAGGCGAAGCGGCACCTGTTTTTTCTGTGGATCTGCCATATCAGTACAGACTCCCGGAATTGACAATCGGCTGAGCGTCGTGACTGCCGCAGAGCACCACCAGCAGGTTGGAGACCATGGCGGCCTTCCGCTCATCATCCATCGCGATGGTCTGGTTTTCTTTCAGACGCTCCAGCGCCATTTCCACCATTCCGACGGCGCCGTCAACGATCATTTTCCGCGCATCAATGATGGCGGAGGCCTGCTGCCGCTGCAGCATCACAGCGGCGATTTCCGGGGCATAGGCCAGATAGGTGATACGCGCCTCCAGAATTTCCAGCCCGGCCTCTGCCACCTTTTGCTGAATTTCATCGCGGATACGGCTGGCCACCACCTCGCTTGAACCGCGCAGGCTCCCCTCATCGGCCATACCGTCCCCGGTGGTGTCCACATTGGGGGCGATATCATAGGGATAGAGGCGGACGATATTCCGCAGTGCGCTGTCGCATTGCAGGGAAAGGTATTCCTTGTAATTGTCCACATGGAACACCGCTTTGGCGGTATCCAGTACCCGCCATGTGACGGCGATGCCGATTTCCACCGGGTTGCCGAGGCAGTCATTGATCTTCTGCCGGTTATTGTTGAGGGTCATCACCTTAAGCGACAGCTTTCGATTGAGCGTATCACGGCTGACAGAGGCCTGTGGGGAGAGAATAACCGCTTTCTCGCCGTCTTTTACATCCCCGCTCTGGCTCAGCCGGGTTTTTGCTGCCGGATTCACGCTGGAGCAGAAG
>JAAWCO010000005.1 GCA_022793315.1 Clostridiales bacterium
ACATCCAGCCAGCCTTCAGGCCATGGATGATTCGTTCCCCAACGGCAACCGGGAGAGAAACTCCTCCAGCGGCAGCGGCTCCGTGCAGTCCTTCAGCATCATGGCATCATCGCCGCCCAGCGTCCCGCTGTACACCACTCGGTCCTCAGGATCAATCAGGTATTTGCCCAGATACAGACCCCGAATTCCGCAACCGGTCTCTCCATTTTTCAGTGTGGTTGGCGGCATCAGGAACAGAACCACCCGCATCCCTGTGCGGAGCAGCGGCACCCCGTCAAAGGAGGTGTCATTCAGGTCGTCGCGGCGCAGGCCGGTTTCACTGATGGCAACAGTCTCCCCCGCCTGCCGGCTGCCTTTGAGCACCCGGTGAATGCGCACCTGGCTGTAGCTTTTATCATCCTCCGCCGATTCGCTGATCTCCACCACCTCACCGACAATGGCGCTGTCCGCCGCCTCAAAAATTTCCGCAGCGGTTTCTCCCATATATTTTATCGTCGCCGAGCGGCCGCCTGTCCCACCCTTTGGCGGAAAATACACGCCGCTGAAATCCTCCCAGTCATCCGTTGAACTGTCCGCCTGAGGGGCGGGCGGCGAATCCGTCGGTAACCTGCAGCCGGCAAGCAAAAGGGTCGACAGCAGGACTGCCGCCGTCAGAACCGCCGTCAGCCGATGAAGCATTCCGCACGATTTCATGTTGATTTCCCACCTTTCTCTCTATCCCAAAAAGCTGTCATAAATGGCATGGATCCCATTGAGGTCATCCCGCGTGGGCACATAGGCCGTCGAACGATCATAATAGGGATACATCAATGTTCCATTATCATCACGGTTGTGAGCAAGGCCAAGCGCATGACCAATCTCATGGTTGATAATTTTGCGCATTTCCTCAAAATTATTGACAGGCGCATAGCACATATTGATTCGGATTACCACATATTCCCGGTCGTGATTACTGGGTACTATATTGTGACTATAATAATTAACGGTTTCCCCTGCATACTCCTCTGCACTATCATATATCATGATAATACGGATATCTCCACACTGCTCAGCATTCTCACCTACCGCCGGAACAAACCAAAAGTCAACCCCTCTATTATTATCTTTAGGGTTTACATGCCAGTTCCAGTCTCGAATTGCCTGACGGGCCGCATTCTCAAATGGGGCATTCTCCTCCAAATAATAGCGCCGTCCGTAAAGGCTGCCAAGAAACCGTCCCCCTGAGGTATAATATGCTTGTGCCTACCATACCGTCCCCATAGTCCATAAACAAAGGATGGCAGACAAACTGGCAACCAACCGAATGCCTTGTCTTCGTCAATTCTTTTTCAACTGTACCACTCCTTTACATATTATGGATATATCATAATTTTATTGAGTCTTTTTGTCTATAGAAAATGCGAACGAATTCCCCGCCTTTTATTTGTATAAAATCCATAACTCAATACCACTATGTAAGAAATTTTTACATAATAATAAAAGGAACGGACCCATCGTGTCCGTTCCCTTTCGGTTGCCATAGCGGCCCCCGCAGATTACATCAGGGGAGAAAGCAGATTAAACAGCGCCCCCAGGCATTTTTGCGCCAGCGGATAGCGCCGGATATCCTCCGCCGTGATCTCGTGCGACACCGCCATAGCCTCCTCAATATCCCGGCGGATATCCTCGATCACGGGGGTATCGCAGAGGAAAACGCCGTTTTCGTAGTGCAGATAGAGGCTGCGGAAATCCAGATTGACCGAACCGACGGTGGCGCACCGGTCATCCGCCAGCAGCAGCTTGCTGTGGATAAAGCCGGGGGAATACTCAAATATCCGCACCCCCGACTCGACCAGATGGCGGTAGTGATGGCGATTGACCAGCCCGACATACCAGTGGTCGGGAACCGCAGGGGTCACAATCCTCACATCCACCCCGCCCCTGGCCGCCAGACAAAAGTCCGCGATCAGCTCCTGATCAATAATCAGGTAAGGGGAGGTCATCCACAGACGGCGGCGCGCACCACCGGCGGCCTGTCGGATCAGATCCAGAGCCGGGTTGCTGGGATTGTTGGCCGGGCCGTCCGCATAGGGCTGCACCCAGCCCGACGTCCCCCTGGCCGGTTCCCGAAGAAGATACGGGGTATAATCCTCCGTTGTGCCGTCCGCTGAGGAAATAGCCCACATCTGAAAAAAGATAACCGAAAGGGACCGCACCGCGCTGCCCTGGAGCCGGATACCGGCATCCTTCCAGTGCCCCAGCCGGGAATCTACATTGATATATTCGTCCGCGAGATTGACCCCGCCCGTATAAGCAACCCTCCCGTCGATCACCACGATCTTCTGGTGGTTGCGGTAGTTGAGATAAAAGCTGGAGATAAAGCGGTGGGCAGGATTGAACACAGCGGCACGGAGGCCCTCCGACCGCAGCAGACGGTCAAAATCGGAGGGAATTTTAAAAAAGCAGCCCACATCGTCATAAAGCAGACGGACCTCCACCCCGGCGGCGGCCTTCCGTCGGAGAACATCGTGGATGCGGTCCCACAGCACCCCCTCCGCCACGATGAAATATTCCATCAGGATAAAGGTCTCCGCCCGTTCCAAATCGGCCAGCAGCGCGTCAAAATACGCTTCACCGGAGGAAAAATACCGGCAGTCGGTATCCACATACAGAGGAAAGCGGGAGGCGGCCAGCCCAACAGCATAAGGAGCCTGCTCCGGGTGAGAGGCACGGAACGCCTCCAGTGCGCCGCCGTCCGTCTCGAGGTGGGCAAAGCCGGCATCAAAGGCGCGGTTCAGCCGTCCATGCTCCCGCCGGTTCATGTCCACATGCCCCCACATGAGATAGAGCGTCAGCCCGAACACCGGCGTGACCAGAATCACCACGATCCAGGCAATGCGGCAGGCAGAGCTGTCGTGCTTATTGATCAGGAAAAAAACCGTTGCGACGGCCAGCAGGTCGAGAAGGAGGTACAGCAGAGCGGAGGTCGCCTGAAGAAAGCTGTTGAGGAGCAGCAGCAGCCCCAGCTGAAACAGGATTGCCGCCGCGATCAGGCCAATGCGCAGATAGGTCTGGAAGGCGCCGGCAGGACTCCTCCGCTTTTCAGCATCCGTCTTGTGCGGCATCGCCGGAAGCCTCCTTCTGTTTGCCGATCCGTTTTTTGATCAGAACAGCGCCGAGAAATACCGCGGCCAGCGCCCCCATGGGAATCAGGAATTCGGGTGACAGAGGATCGTGGGCCGAGCTGCCCATCAGGGACATAGCCACCGCTTTAGGCGCCGCGCCCAGAAGCGACGCCGTAAAATAGACAGCAAACCGGCTCTCCCGTGCGCCGGCCAACAGGCTGATAGGGTCGATGGGCATGCCGGGCATCAGCCGAAAAAGCATCAGGCTGGAAAAGCTGTCCAGGCGGTCGCTTTTCAGCGCCCGGTCAAGAAATCGGCTGCGCCCCTGCAGCCAGTTCAGCAGACGATTCAGCCACTTTTTCCCAATCTTTTTCCCCAAAAAGTAGCCGGCGCCTATCTCCATCGACAGCAGAAGCAGCGTGATGAGAAAAGCGGGGACCGGCGAAAACAGCAGGCCGGTCATCAGATAGACCGCTGGTTGGGGGATCAGAATCACCGTCACCGTTTTGAGCAGATAAACGCCCGCCAGAATCGGGAGCGCTATCAGCTTATTCTTATATTGCGCGGCAAAATCATCAATATTCACACCAGGAAATTGTAAAAGCAGCACAACGGCTGTAAACAGAACCACTGCCAGAAGAGCGGCTGGCCACAGTGACCTCCGTTGATTTTTAGGGGACAAGAGGACGCCTCCCTCCTGTTGGTTTTCTACAGTATACCGGTTTTTTCCCGGTTTCACAATCCCCTGCTGCGGGATATTTCGCGGCAGGATGAATAAAGCAGACAGCAAAAGGGCGAGGACAGCAGCCAGCCGTCCCCGCCCAGGGCAACCCATTGCCCATTTCCTTCTGTCTGTGAAGTCCCACCGATAGAGGGACATATCCCCGACCGCCGCCGTGTTTTCCCGGCACAGAAGGTCAGCCGATGTTATTTCGCGATTTTCAGGGAAATATCAAGCGCGGTCACGGAATGGGTGAGCGCGCCGATGGAGATAATGTCCACCCCGGTTTCAGCCACGGCCCGCAGGGTATCGGCCGTGATGCCGCCGCTGGCCTCCAGCAGAGGCCTTCCGGCATCGGGACGGGCTTCACGACACAGGCGGACGGCGGCAGCCATGGCCGGGCAATCCATATTGTCCAGCATAATCACGTCGACCCCGGCCTCCAGCGCCTGCCTCACTTCGTCCAGATTGCGGGTCTCTACCTCCAGCTTGATCATATGTCCCAGCTTTTGCCGGATGAGGGCCACTGCCTGCGGAATTCCGCCCGCTGCATCGATGTGATTATCCTTGAGCATGGCGCCGTCGGAGAGATTAAAACGGTGGTTGCGTCCGCCGCCGGTGACTACCGCGTATTTCTGCATGGCCCGCAGTCCCGGAAGCGTTTTACGGGTATCCGCAATAGAGGCGCCCGTTCCCTCCACCAGAGCGACAGCGCGGGCGGCAGCGGTGGCCACCCCCGAGAGATGCTGCAGCAGATTGAGTGCGGTACGCTCCCCCTTCAGCAGGCAGCGGGTGTTTCCCTCTACCTCCGCCAGAATATCTCCCGGCTTTACCCGGGCCCCATCCGCCGCATAAACCCGCGCCTGGAAGCTGTCGTCCAGCAGGGAAAAAACCCGCAGGGCAATGTCCATGCCGCACAGGGTTCCCTCCGCCTTGGCAAGAAAACGGGCGGCGGCGCGGGTCTCCGCCGGAATCATGAGGTCGGTGGTGGTATCCAGATAGGAGATATCCTCCTGCAAAGCGGTTTTGATCACGTCATCCACATAAAATAAAGGCAGTGTCATACCGATTTCCTCCTGTCGTAAAATCAGCTTCGCCACAGCCAGCCTATTCGGCGGGCTGGCGTTTCCGTCTCTCTGTCACCTCCCGCAGGATCAGGCAACAGATAGTGGCCAGGCTTTTGGCCTCAACATAATCAGGCGTGAGCGCATATCCTCCCCCGCGCAGGTCGCACAGAATCTCTTCCGCCCGACAGAGTCCTTCCTGCACCGCGTCGTAGTCAGGGATGACAAACCAGGCCTTTTGCATAATCCCGCGGATGGCCGTGCGGTGTCCGGCGTTCAGCGCCCGCCCACCCGCGGGCGGCGGCGGGGGCGGCGCCGTCACACCAGACGCCTCATGCCGCATCCGGCGGCTGATGTCGTAGGTGGTGCGGCGGGCAAAGACCAGCGCTTCCAGCAGCGAGTTGCTGGCCAGACGATTGAGGCCGTGAACACCGGTATGGGAGCACTCCCCCGCCGCATACAGACGGCCCACCGTGGTATCGCCATAAACGCTGACATCGATACCGCCCATCAGATAATGCTGGCAGGGGAAAACCGGAATCAGCTCCCGGGTGATATCCACCCCCTCCTCCAGACAGCGGGAATAAATCATGGGGAAGCGGTCCTGGATAAAGGCCGGACCGCGAAAGCGAATATCGAGATAGAAATCTTCGCGGCCGGTGCGGCGCGCCTCCTGCATGATGGAGCGGGAGACCACATCCCGCGGGGCCAGCTCGCCCCGTTCGTCATAGCGTTCCATGAACCGCTCTCCCTCACTGTTGAGCAGCAGCGCCCCCTCGCCCCGCACCGCCTCGGAGATCAGAAAGCGCTCCCTTCCCTCGGCGGCGGCAAAGGCGGTGGGATGGAACTGAACCAGCCGCAGGTTCCGGATACGCGCCCCCAGCTCATGGGCCAGGGTGATGCCGTCGCCGGTGGCAATGGCGGAGTTGGTGGTATAGGGATACACGCGGCCGATGCCGCCGGTACACAGGATGACATAGGAACAGGTGAGGGCCCGGTATCCCTCCGGCGCAAGCAGACCAGCCCAATAGCCGCCCTCCTCCGGCGTGAGGGACACCAGACGGGTATTCTCCAGCAGGGTGATGTTAGACCGCTGCCGAACAGCTGCCAACAGCTTCTCGGTGATTTCCCGGCCGGTAGAATCCTTGTGATGGAGAATCCGTCGCCGGGAATGTCCGCCCTCCAGCGTCATGGAAATCTGGCGGTCCTCATCGCGGTCGAAGTCCACCCCCAGCTCCTTGTACAGGCGCAGTACGTCCTCCGGCCCTTCGTTGACGAGAATCTCCAGCGAGCGCAGATCGTTTTTGTATCCGCCGGCGATGAGAGTATCGGCAATATGCAGGCGGTAATCGTCGTTTTCCTTATCCACCACCGCCGCTACGCCGCCCTGCGCCAGATAGCTGTTGCACAGGGTCGCCTCCCGCTTGGACAGCACCAGTACCCGCACATCCGGCGCGAAATTCAGCGCTGCGTACAAGCCTGCTACGCCGCTGCCGGCGATGATCACATCGGTTTCATTTGTCATAAAACGCCCGCCCTTCTCTGGCAAGAAATCGTCCGCAGCTGCTATGAACCGTAACGCAGCATATTTTCCAAACTGCCGCGCGCCGCCGCCATCAGGGCAGGCGGCAGCTCGATTGCCTCGCCGCCGGTTCCCTCCAGAGCGGAAACAATCCGCTCTGGGGTGGTCAGCTTCATATCCGGGCAGGTCAGGCAGTCTCCGCACAATTGATGAAGTCGTCCGGGATAACGCTCCGCCAGCCGGTCGACCACCCCCCGCTCAGTTGCTACCACAATCTCGCCGCTGCTTTCGGCGATATACTTCATAATTTCGGCGGTGGAGCCAACCATATCGGCCAGCGCCAGCGCGTCGGGCGGACATTCGGGATGCATGGCCACCCGGGCGCCGGGGTGGGCTGCCCTGGCAGCCTGCACATCGGCGGCGGTAACCGCATTGTGGACCGGGCAGAAGCCATCCCAGGTCAGAATGTTTTTCTCCGGCACCTGACGGCGCACATAATCCCCCAGATTCCGGTCCGGGATAAACAGAATATCCCGCTGAGGAAGGCGGCGGACAATCTGCACCGCTGAGGAGGAGGTCACACAGACATCAGCGACCGCCTTGAGCTCGGCGGTGGTGTTGATATAGGCGACCACCGCCGTGTCGGGATGGGCCTGCCGAAACTCCGCCACCTGCTCTGGCGGAATCTGCCGCGCCATGGGGCAATCCGCCTCCGGTGCGGCCAGGATCACCCGTTTCTCCGGGGAAAGAATTTTGATCCCCTCCGCCATGAAGCGCACCCCGCAGACCACCACGGTATCCGCTTCGGAACGGGCAGCCTCACGCGCCAGCGCGAAGCTGTCCCCCAAAATATCGGCCAGCTCCTGGACGGCGGGGGGCTGATAGGTGTGGGCGGCCAGAATGGCGCGGCGCTCCCGTTTCAGCTGAGCGATTCGTTCGCGGATTTCCATGATGGGACCTCCTCTAAAATAAATAAGACGCCCGGCGCGCCTTTGATTTCCAATCACACGGCTTCGCTCCCGGGGAGAACCAGTCCGTTCTCTGCCCTGTTATACCGGCAGAACACAGGTGCTCTGCACCCATTCAAAATTTTCTCTTCCGGCGCCGGTCTCAAAATGGTACCGACCAATACCGAGATCCACACCGGAAAAAATTCCACTGCTGCAGGTCATGGAGACCTTTGTGCCATCGCCTCGAATGGTAAATGCCTGTTTATTCAGGGCCGTCGGGGCGAGCAGGACAGCCTCTACTCCTCTGGTGAACCACTCCGGCGCCGTCCCCTGATAGCGGCTGATTTCCTCCGGTCGTCGGGATGGATGCGGAACACCCTGCGTGGCTCCATAGCCCAGCGCCACCACACCGGCCACCCTTTCGGCATTAGCCGCCGCGTTTTTTTTGACCCCTTTTCTGTTGAAGGTCCCGCCGACCCACCACGAGTTCAGGCCGAGCGTCTGCGCATACAGCATCACATCGGTCCCGCAATAGCCCAGCTTTTCATCCGTATCCGCCGTATCCCTGCCTGAGAGTATCAGATAATGGCGGACCCCTTTCGCCAGCACCAGCCGGAGGAAGACACCGAAGGCCTCCGCGTTCTCTGTCACCAGCTTCATGCTCAGTCCATATTCCCGGTTATTTTCTTCAATTCTGACCGTCAGCCGGTCCACCAGCTCCCGCGGTATTGGGCGGTCAGTATACCGGCGGACTGTGTGACGGCTTTCCATCGCTTCTTTTATGGTCATGTTATCTCCTCCGCCTGCCAGCAGGAAGTTCAGGCGGCAAAGCGGGGCCCTTACTGCGGCACTGTATTTTTAATTATAACATAAAGAACAAAGTGATGGATATGGAGGGCGCATTTCCGGTCGACAAACTTTTCACTTCTCCGGCAGAATGAAATATGGACAATGCACAAGCAGCGGGCTATAATTAAGGATGACCGCTGCGGTTGATGCCGCCGCATGGATGGGAGGTCAGCCGCCCACTCAGTTCCCGCGGCTGCCCTCCCCGACTGCCGTTCGTCACGGTACAGGAGAAAGCATTTGGAATCTGAATACAACATGTTATCCGAAAACACCCCATCCGCCCCGCCGGAGCGGGCGTTGCTGGTGTCGGTAGACACCGGTGAATTCGACGCGGACGCCTCGCTGGAGGAGCTGCGGGAGCTGGCCCGTTCCGCCGGCGCGGAGGTCTGCGGTGTGGTGATGCAGCGGCGGGAATCGCCGGACAAGGCAACCTGCATCGGCCGCGGCAGGCTGGAGGAAATCCAGGATCTCTGTCAGAAAAACGACATTGATCTGCTCATTTTTGACCGGGAGCTGTCTGCCACCCAGCATCGCAACATTGAGGACGCGGCGGGGCGGCGGGTGGTAGATCGCACCGCCCTGATCCTGGATATCTTCGCCCGGCGCGCCCGCTCCGCCGAGGGGAGGCTTCAGGTGGAGCTGGCCCAGCTCCAGTACCGACTGCCCCGACTGGCGGGAATGGGGACCGCTCTGTCCCGGCTGGGCGGCGGTATTGGTACGCGGGGCCCCGGCGAAAGTCAGCTGGAAAGTGATCGCCGGCACATCCGACGGCGGATCGACCACCTGAAACGGGAGCTGGAGGAGGTGGAAAAACGCCGCCGGCTGATCCGGGGACGCCGCCGAAAAACCGCTGTCTGCACGGTGGCACTGGTGGGATACACCAATGCGGGCAAATCCTCTCTGATGAATGCGCTGACCAGTGCGGATGTCCTGGCGGAGGACCGGCTGTTTGCCACCCTGGACCCCACCTCCCGTGCGCTGCGTCTGCCGGATGGGCGGGAGGTACTGCTGACCGATACGGTTGGCCTTGTGCGCCGTCTGCCCCATCAGCTGGTGGACGCCTTCCGCTCCACGCTGGAGGAGGCGGCACAGGCCGACGTACTGCTCAACGTGTGCGACGCTTCCTCCGAAGAAGCAGAGGAACACCTCCGTGTCACAGAGGATCTGCTGCAGCAGCTGTGGAACAAGGAGGGGGACACCGCGAAACGGCCGCCGGTCCTTCGCGTGTTCAACAAATGTGATGCTGTGTCCGCCGGGGACCGGGAGCGGCTTCCCTCGCTGTCCGGCGGCTCCTCCTCAATCTGTATCAGCGCCCTGACCGGCGAAGGGCTGGACGAGCTGCTGCAGGCGCTGGCAGCGGCCCTTCCCCCCGACCGGCGCCGGGTCAGGCTGCTGCTCCCCTTTCAGGAGGGCGGTATGGCCGGGCGCTGCCGCCGGGAGGGCGCGGTGGAAGCGGAGGAATATACGCCGGATGGCCTCCTTATGACCGTCACCCTCGGCGCCCGCCTGCTCAATCAGGTGACGGCGTATATCGTGGAAGACGAATCGTCTCTCCGCTGACGACCGCCGGGAACCGCGCTGTCCCTTCCCCTGTTTTTTCTCTCAGGCGCCAGAAATCTCCGCGTCACCGGTATCCGGATGACGCGGAGATTTCTGGTACAAAGCCCTTATACGGCCGGCATCTCCTCCGCCGTTTCTTCATAAAACACCGGATTGGCTTCGCTGCTCTTCCATCCGCCCATCCGGGCGGCCCCACTGAACAGGATACAGAACAAAAGGGACAGCAGCATGGCCGCGCAGGCAAAATGGGGCCCCATATCCGCTACCTTCCCAAAGAAAGGTACAGCCGCCTGTGGGAAAAACAGCTTGCAGACCACCGGCGGCGCAGCGGTAAAAAATCCAGCGGCCATCCCGGCCCACGCTCCCGCCCGATTGATCCCCTTCCAGTACAGGGAGAGGGCGTAGGGGGCCAAAAAACAGCCGGACAAAATTCCCCAGGAATACGACATCATATCGAGAATGGGCGTTCTGGTATTGGCGACGAAGTAGGAAAGCACGACAAACAGGGCGCACAGCCCCCGGGTTACCCGCGCTGTCCCTGTCGAAGACAGATGGGGAAAAAATCGTTCCCTGAGCAGATCCATGGTCAGGGTGGAGGAGGCCGTAATGGTGATGGAGGACAGGGTGGATACCGAAGCCGCAATCAGCAGCACCAGCACAACACCCACCAGAACGATGGGCAGCCCCGCCTGATCGAGCATGTTGGGGATCAGGTAATCGGGATGTCCCGCCCCACCGGCAGGCGGAGAGGGCAGCTCAGAGAAAAACAGGCGGGACAGAGAGCCGATAAAATATCCTCCCCCCGCGATCACAAGGGAGAACAGGGTGGAGATAACCGTTCCCCGCCGAACCTCCCTGTCGTCGCGGATACCGTAGTATTTGTGGATCATCTGGGGCAGTCCCCAGGTGCCAAAGGAGGTCATCAGCACGGTCGCCCACAGGGCAATATGATCGGATGCGCCGAGCTTCAGCTCCGCCGTTTTCTGTGTAATCGCCTCCAGCCCGGCCGCCAGGCCGCCCACCTGTCCGCAGCGAATCACCGCGACAATCAGGGCGGCCACCCCCACAAACATGACCAGTCCCTGCACAAAATCGGCCTTCAGTGTGGCGATATAGCCGCCCAGCACCACCACGGCCGCCGAAGCCAGCGCGATCACCACCATGCACACCTGCTCATCAACATTCAGCAGTACGGCGCAGACGCTGGTCAGACCTTTGTACACCGAGGCGGAATAGGGCAGGAGAAAAATGAAGATAAGCGCTGCGCTGAACAGCTTCATGGGCCGGCTGTGAAACCGGCTGTCAAAAAACTGCGGCATGGACTTGATTTTCATCCGGCGGGTCACCCGCCGGGTACGTCCGGCCAGCACCAGCCACGCCAGCAGGGAACCAAAAATAGCGTTCCCCAGCCCCGGAAGAACCGCCCAGATACCGTACCGCCAGCCGGTGGTACCGGCATAACCAATAAACATCACAGCGGAAAAATATGCGGTGCCATAGGACAGGGCCGAAACCCACGCCCCGGCGCTGCGTCCTCCCACCGTGAACTGACCCATGCTCTTGGAATGCCGGCTGCTGATAAGGCCCACCGCCACAATAAACACCGCATATGCCGCGATGGTCAGCCAGATAACCGCTGCTTTGGACATGCGTCCTCTCCCCCTCCCGTTTGCTTTACCCATTTAAATCGCTGCTTTATGACATCATACAGGATGCCAGGAGAAAAAGCAAGTTTTCTGTGGCAAAAACGCCGTTTTTCCGGTATGGACCTTTGCATTTTTCGTCCGCAGGCGTATAATACAGAGGCTTACTCCCCGATTGCCGGGGCTCATTGGCCGTATCCGGATCATGCGGCGGACGGTCTGCCAACTGGCAGAGCCGCTTACCGGCGGAATCCCTTTCACAGCTTTTCATGCTGATAAACCGCGCTTTTCTATCCCAAATCATGAGTTTTTCAGAGGAGAGAGAGTTATGATTGCTGGCGCCGCTCTACGCAGGCGATACCGACCAGAAACGCCCCTGTTCCCCAACCGGGCTCTGGTGGCTTTAATTCTGCCCCTGATTGTGGAACAGCTTCTGGCCGTTCTGGTGGGGCTGGCCGACTCAATTATGGTGGCAAGCGTGGGCGAGGCCGCCGTTTCAGGCGTTTCGCTGGTGGACAGCATCATGCTTCTGCTGATCAATGTTTTCGCGGCGCTGGCTACAGGCGGCGCTGTGATCGCTGGTCAGTATATGGGGCAGGAAAAAAACGACAAGGGCTGTGAGGCCAGTAATCAGCTGGTATGGTTCATTCTGCTCTCCTCTCTGGGGATTATGGGGCTGCTATATGCGGCGCGCCCCTTCATCCTGCAGGTGGTGTTCGGCAGGATTACCGAGGAGGTGCGCACCTACGCCGATACCTATCTGCTGATCACCGCCGCCTCCATCCCCTTCATCGCCCTGTACAATGCCGGAGCCGCTGTGTTCCGCGCTATGGGCAACTCAAAAATCTCCATGATTGTTTCCATGATCATGAATGCCGTCAACGTGGGCGGCAACGCTCTGCTGATTTTTGGTCTGCATTGGAAGGTGGAGGGGGTGGCTATCCCCACACTGGTTTCCCGCATCGTGGCGGCGGTCCTGATTCTGCTTCTTCTGCTACTGCGGCAGGATCTTCCTCTGCACCTACCCCGCACGCTGCGGTACCGATTCAACGGCGGAATGGTCAAAAAAATCCTGTATATCGGCATCCCCAACGGACTGGAAAACAGCATGTTCCAGCTCGGAAAAATTATTGTGCTGTCGCTGGTCTCCACCTTCGGCACCTATGCCATCACTGCCAATGCGGTGGGCAACACGCTGGCTGCCTTTCAGATTCTTCCCGCCATGGCCATCAACCTGGCGGTGACAACCGTGGTCTCCCGATGCATCGGCGCGGGGGATTTCCGGCAGGCGCAGTATTATATTAAAAAGCTGCATCTGATCCTGTATGTCTGCTCCTGGCTGACCATCCTGGTGATCCAGCTCGCGCTGCCCCTGATTCTGCGCGTTTATCACCTCTCTGACCAGACGGCGGATGAGGTACATAAAATCCTGCTGTTCCACGGGATCTGCTCCGCTGTCGCCTGGGCCCCTGCATTTACGCTGCCGGCCGCCTTCCGTGCGGCTGGGGACGTGAAGTTCCCGCTGGTGGTCTCTCTGTTTTCCATGTGGATGTTCCGGGTGGTATTCAGCTATATCCTGGGTCAGTATCTGGGAATGGGTCTGCTGGGTGTGTGGGCGGCTATGGTGCTGGACTGGATTGTCAGAGCGATATTCTTCCTGCCGCATTATTTCCGCGGTTCATGGAAAAAAGGGGCGATGGTTTAGCCGGATAAGGTTTATTTTCTATTTTATACTGATCCGGTGCATCGAAACACCATTTCTTCCAGCGGTTTTTTCAAAAGGAAATTCAACAGCACAGGAAAAATTATGATAATAATCAAGTGAAATTTACATTTTTATTGTCTGGCTAGGTGGCGACAATGATTGTATATCCTCCCTGTGGAAAACTCCAGAGAAGTCAAACAAAACCGTCCACACTCCATAGCAAAGCATAAGAACAGCAGCGGTGCACTCAACCCAATGGGAAAAAGTAGAGGAACTCGCCCCTTAAAGGATGGATGGCGGTAAGTTTCTGTAAATTTACCATCCCTTTTTGTTCTTTTCTCCTAAAAGTCTTTTCTGTCGATGGACGATATTCCCCGGCGCCCTTTCTCATGTCCGGATATTTTCTCGCTGAGGAAGAAATAACGTCCCCAGACAGGAGGGGACGTGCACAAAACCGGAATCCTCCGCATACAGTTTTAGGGTATGGATGGGAGGATAACATTCTATGCTGTTTGAATTGCTGAATTCGCTGTCGAATATCTTCTACCTGGCTCTGCATGTGGTCAACTCCGGTTCCTTCCCCCGGCCGCTGGCCGCCGCACAGGAGCGGGAATATCTGGAGGCCTACCGTCAGCAGGGCGATATGGAGGCACGCAACCGGCTGATTGAACACAATCTGCGGCTGGTGGCGCATATTATCAAAAAATACTACAGTTCGGTACGGGATCAGGACGATCTGATCTCCATCGGCACCATTGGCCTCATCAAAGCGGTCAATACCTTCGATTATACCAAAGGAACCCGTCTCGCCACCTATGCCAGCCGGTGCATTGAAAACGAAATCCTCATGCACTTCCGCGCCGGGAAAAAATCCGCGCAGGACGTCTCCATTTCCGAACCCATCGACACTGACAAGGATGGGCATCCGTTGACACTGATGGATGTGATCGCGGAGGAGGATACCACCATTGATCATATTGATCTCAAGATCAACGCGGAAAAGCTGTATCGATACATACAGGATACCCTGGACGACCGGGAACGGGAAATTATTGAATTGCGCTACGGATTGCTGGGCGACGGGCTGACCCAGCGGGAGGTTGCCTCCAAACTGAATATCAGCCGCTCTTATGTCTCCCGAATTGAAAAAAAGGCACTGGAAAAGCTGAAGCGCCGGTTTGAAACCGGCGATGTCCGCCAGCGTGCGCTGATCCGGCGGAAGCCATAGGAGGGGATGATCACCTTTCCGTCCCTTTCTGCACCAAAAAGACGGCCCGAAGCTCCCCCTACTGCCGGAGTCCGGCTGCCTCTGCCCTCCCGAAAGGGCCCTTTTCCCCCGGCATCTGACTCTTCTGACCATAAATGAGGTCATGTGGTATCATTCCGTATTCCTTTTGATCGACCCCTGACGGCAATACCGCGCCGGTAATTTTTCACCGGCGCGGTATTGGTCTTTATTGGTCTTATTCCTCCTGCTCCCGGCGATAGGCTATGGGGGCAGCGGAGGCTCCGGCGGAAGCATCCGGTGAAGCGGCGGCATCCCCGGCAGTCTCTCCTGAGTTATCCGCCCCTGTGGCGGCTGTCGTGTCATCACTGCCAGCTGACGCCCGCTGATCCCTGAGCTCAAAATATTTGTCCAGCACCTTGCGGCCCAGTGCGGTGGAGGGAGCGGAAGTCCCATCCTCCAACAGTACCGCGATGGCAATTTCGGGATTCTCCACCGGTGCGTAAGCGATAAAAACACCATGATCCGACCGCGTTTTGCTCACCTCAGCGGTACCGGTCTTCGCGGCCACAGTATATGGGGCGCTGCTAAAGGAACGGGAGGCCGTGCCGCTGCCCTTTGTACAGTTAACCATCCCCTGGCGGACCAGATCAATGGCCGTCTGCGACCATTGCGCCTGTGCGGCAACCTCTTTTTCTATCGGTGTGACCGTTTTCCCATCATAGCTGCGGACACTGTCAATCAAATGCGTTTTATAACGGACACCATCATTGGCAATCATCATACAATAAGCCGCCAGTTGGATAGGGGTGAACAAATTATCCGATTGTCCGATTGCTGCCGAAACGGTATCGCCGGGATTCCACAGAAGTCCCTTGGATTCCCGGACTGCCGGGCTGGCCAGCACTCCCTCCGCTTCGCCAATCTCGATGCCGGTTTTCTGCCCGAGGCCGTACAGGGAACTGTACCGGTTCATTTTATCAATCCCCAGCTCAAAGCCCGTGTTATAAAAGAAAATATTGCAGGAGCGGGAAATCGCGTCCACCACGTTGAGAGAGCTGTGATAGCCCATACAGGTGGGCTGATAGTCGGGCCACTTTTTAAAAACCCGCTGGCAGGTAAAACGGGTATCGCCGGTAATGACCCCTTCTGTCAGAGCGGTCAGCGCCACCCCCGGCTTCATGGTAGAGCCGCAGGCAAACGCACCATTGAGAGCCCGATTGAAAAGGGGACGGTCGGCATCCGCCAGCAGGGCGTCATAATTCTCCTTATAAGTGGACAAATCAAAGGTCGGCCAGGAAGCGCAGGTGAGCACCCCGCCGTTCTTCACATCCAGCGCCACCACCGCACCGCTGCGCACGTCCTGTCCCTTGAGGGTACCCGGCGTACTTCTCAGCTCCCCAATCGTGGCGGCAAGATATTCCTGTACAGCGGCCTGAAGCTCCATGTCCAGCGTCAGTATGACCGAATTTCCCGGTACCGGTTCGGTGGTGACAGCATCCTCCACCACCACGCCCTTGGAATTTTTGACGAGAGAACGAACGCCCGCTGTCCCTCGCAGATATCCCTCTGCAGCGGCTTCAATCCCGCCCTTCCCAATCACATCATTGAGAGCGTAGCCCTTATCCTTCAGCTCTGCATACTCCTCCGGATAAAGGGGCCCCACCGTCCCGATCAGATGAGCGGCAATCTCCCCGCTCTGGTATTCCCGAACTGGTGTCGCCTGTACATCCACACCGGGATAGCTCTGATTGTGCTCCTTAATGGTCATCGTGGTGTCTTTGGACACATCATCGGAAAAGGTGAACGGGTTTTTCAGCGCAAAGTCCCGCAGCTCCATCTCATATCGGACACCCGCTATCCGGCGCTGCTGCTCCGGCGTATAATCGGAGAGCATATATTTTTTAATCAGCTGCGTCATGCAGTTGTCCGCTGTCGCGTACTCCGCCATATTCAGGTGTTCCTTCAGTGCAGCCACACTTTTTTCCCTGTCCGCCTCAAAGGCATAGGGTCCGCTGCCTGTGATCGGCAGCGTATCGTTCCATTCCTCATTCGCCTCTGCCAGGAGACTGGTGAGCGAAAGAATGATCTCGTTTTTCTCCCGTTCCTTTTCCTCGCTCCGACCGCGGGGGAAAAAGGCATAGTCGAATACCACCGAGTAGCTGGCCTGGTTGATGGCAATCGGCCGGAGATTCCGGTCAAGGATTTCCCCTCTGGCAGCGGAAATCGGCACCTCCGTGACCGTGCTGCGCGCGGCCAGCTCCGCGTATTTATCCCCCTCAACGATCTGAATCTGAAACAGCCGCAGGCTGTACAGTACAAAGACAAATACGATCAGCACCGCCGCTGCCGCAATGCGGCGGCGGACCGAGGTATTTATCGGATTCACACAAAAACGCTCCTTTTTATGCCAGACCACGGTTGATCTCGTGACCGGCGGGTTCTTTTGGCTCCTCTCAGTCCGGGGAGCTCTTCTATTCTTTCTTCCGCAGCAGCCGGGCCGTCAGACGCACCGCACCATACAGCAGCGGGGAGAGAAGCAGGGTATACACGAAATTGGGCAGAGTCAGCCGAAGCAGGTGATACAGGGGCTCTCCGCCGCCCAGCAAAACATAGTTGAAATACCAGTCCAGCAGACCCTGCAGCAGCAGAGCGGCGGACGACAGCAGCAGCGCCGACAGCAGGTTATTTCGGAGCAGCATACGGGTGAGCAAGCCGGCGGTACAACACATCGCCATCAGGATCAGCGCATTAAAGCCAAACAGCCGGTCGGCATACAAATCCCACAGAAGACCGCCGGCGATCCCCGCCGCTGCCCCTCCATACGGTCCCGTAAACATGGCGATGAATACCACCGTTGGAATAATCAGAAGGGGGCGTCCGCCCAGCACCTCCGGAATCAGCCGGGGGGCGCCCTGCAGCAGACACGCCAGCACGATCAGCGCGCCGTAGGCGGCCCATTTGAGATACCGGCCGCTCAGCCGCCGAATCGGGTCGCGTCCGTCTATTTTATTGGATTCTTCCATACGACCGCCTCCTCAGCCTCAGTCTGCCAGCTCACCCTGCCCGCCAAAGGCGGTAATCACCAGAACCTGAGACAGAGTACCAAAATCGGTATACGGCTTTATCCGCGCATACAGGGTGACGCCATCCGACTCCGGCACAATTTCCTCCACCTCACCGATGGGAAGATTGGCAGGAAAAATACCGCCCTTGCCCGATGTCATAATGATATCCCCCACCTCGGTGTCCCCTCCTTTGGAGAGGAGGCCCAGCTTGAGCCGGAATTCCTGGGCAAGAGAGAGGGAACCGCCGGTCACGCCGTTCTCGCCGCTGCGGCTGACCGCCGCGCTGACCTGTGTGGCCGGATCGAGGATCGACCGAACCTTGGCGTAGTTCAGGCCAGTCTCATACACCACCCCCGCCAATCCCTGCGGCGTGATGACCGGGTCGTTGACACTGATACCGCTCAGGGTGCCGGCATCGATGGTAAAGCTGCAGTATTTATCGGCGGGGTCGATATCAATCACGCGGGCTGCCGCCCGCTCCACCGTGCTGTCTGCCTCCACAATACGCAGATATTCGCTGAGATACTGATTCTGGCGCCGCAGCTCGTCCAGCTCAATCTGCTGCTCCCGCAGCCGGTTCAGCTCCTCCTGCAAGCGTTCATTCTCCTGCCGAAGCGTGCCGGAATCGGTAAAAATACCTACAAAGGAGTGGAAGCCATCCGACACGGCGCTGGCCGCCGACTGAAGCGGCGTCATAATCGCCCCGGACAGTATCGCGGGGATGGTGGCCATTCCACCGGTGGAGGCGGCATAAATCATCACTCCCACCAGCACCAGCGCAATCGCCGCCAGCACCTTGAAACCAAATCCTTTAAAAAAGTCTTTTACGGCGGCCGCCTCCTTCCCCATTTCCGATTTGACAGACTCCTGCCGGCCCGCCGGCGTCCTCTGTCCTTACCGGACCCGGTTGGAGCGGAAATTGCTCACAATTCCCAAATCCAGGCACTTGCCGGTGCCATTAACCACACAGTCCATCGGCTCCTCCGCCACATGGACCGGCATCCCTGTTTCGCGGCACACCAGCACGTCGAGCCCTCTCAGCAGCGCACCGCCGCCGGTGAGCATGATGCCGTTGTCAATGATATCGGCGGAAAGCTCCGGCGGGGTGCGCTCCAGCGTGGAGCGGATGGCGTCCACAATAGAGCTGACCGGATCCGCCAGCGCCTCCCGCACCTCCTCGGAGGAAACGGTGATGTTTTTGGGCAGGCCGTCCAGCAGATTGCGGCCCTTGACATCCATGGTCTCCTCTCCGTCATAGGGAAAAGCGGAACCGATCCGAATCTTAATATCCTCTGAGGTGCGCTCGCCAATGAGCAGATTGTACTTTTTCTTGATATAGGAGATAATTGCCTCATCAAAATCGTCGCCGGCGGTGCGTACCGAACAGGAGGTGACGATATCGCCCAGAGAAATTACGGCCACCTCGGAGGTACCGCCGCCGATATCCACCACCATGCAGCCGGCCGCCTCCTCGACGCTCAGACCGGCGCCGATGGCGGCCGCCATCGGTTCCTCGATCAGCTCCACGTCCTTGGCCCCGGCATTGCGCGCCGCCTCATACACAGCGCGTCGTTCCACCTCGGTCACGCCGGAGGGGATGCACACGATGACGC
>JAAWCO010000091.1 GCA_022793315.1 Clostridiales bacterium
GAAGGTCGCCAAGATTACGCGCGAGCAGGTCAAAAAAATCGCCGAGACCAAAATGCCCGATTTGAACGCCGCCAGCATTGAGGCTGCCATGAGCATGGTGGCCGGTACGGCGCGGAGCATGGGGATCGAGGTCGTTGACTGACGATTCCGCCGGACAGGCGGCCCGCTCCGGGTGGGAGGATTCAATCAATTTTCCGATTTTACCACTCAACAGGAGGTTTACGAATGAAACACGGTAAGAAATATCTTGACAGCCAGAAGCTGGTTGACCGCAGTACGCTGTACGATGTCGGCGAGGCCCTTGAGCTGGCCGTCAAAACCGGCAAGGCAAAGTTTGACGAAACGGTTGAGGTTCATGTAAAGCTGGGCGTTGACAGCCGTCACGCTGACCAGCAGGTCCGCGGCGCTGTCGTACTGCCCAACGGCACCGGCAAAAAGATGCGCGTCCTGGTCTTTGCCAAGGCGGATAAAGCGCAGGCTGCCACCGACGCGGGCGCCGATTACGTCGGAGCAGAGGAGCTGGTCTCCAAGATTCAGGGCGGCTGGATGGATTTCGATGTGGTAATCGCGAGCCCTGATATGATGGGTGTTGTCGGTCGTCTCGGTAAGGTGCTCGGTCCCCGCGGCCTGATGCCCAATCCGAAGGCGGGCACCGTCACCCCCGACGTGGCGAAGGCGGTGGCTGAGGCAAAGGCCGGTAAGATCGAGTATCGTCTGGATAAAACCAACATTATCCACTGCCCGATCGGCAAGGTTTCCTTCGGTGCGGAGAAGCTGCAGCAGAACTTTGACACCCTGCTCGGTGCAATTGTCCGCGCCAAGCCGGCTGCCAGCAAGGGACAGTATATCCGCTCCTGCGTGGTGTCCGCCACGATGGGCCCCGGCATCAAGATCAACCCGGTCAAGGTTGGCTGAGCCTTTTCATGATAGCCTGCCGTCCGCAGCGTCATGAACGCCGGGGACGGTTGACAGGGGCTTTTCCCTGTGCTATACTCAATTTTGCTGTTCTTCCACAGACAGCGGGCGCGGCGCCGCCGCCTAACGGATACCAATCCGCCCGCCGAGGACGAGAGCATGAAAGCTGCCATTCCCTTTCGGGATTCGGTTGCCGCCATGGCTATTCGCCCCTTCTGTGGTGACACGGAAGGGGCTTTTTTCGTTGGAAAACGGCAGAGTATTCGGAAAAGAGCGGAGGTGAAAGAATTTGCCAAGTGAGAAAATCCTGCAGCAGAAAAAGGAATATGTCCAGGAGCTGTCCGGCAAGCTGAAAAATTCGGTAGCCGGCGTGGTGGTGAGCTATCAGGGGCTGACCGTAGCCGAGGATACCCAGCTGCGCCGGGAGCTGCGTGCCGCCGGCGTGGAGTATGCGGTTGTCAAAAACACCATGCTTCGCCGTGCTGCTGCCGATGCCTCTCTGGAGGGGCTGGATCACGTGCTGGAGGGCACCACCGCCCTGGCAGTCAGCACCGACCATATTGCCGCCGCCAAGGTTCTCTGTGCTTTTGCAGAAAAGAACAAGGCGCTGGAGATCAAGGCCGGCTTTGTCGAGGGTAAGGTAATCGACGCTGCGGCGGTCAAGGAGCTTGCGAAGATGCCTCCGAAGGAGGTGCTGGTGGCCAAGGCTCTGGGTGGCCTGAATGCTCCGATCAGCGGCTTCGTCTGTGTGCTTAACGCCAACCTGCGCGGTCTGGCAGTGGCCTTGAACGCCATTGCGGAACAGAAAAACGCGTGAGGGTAAACGCGCGGTTTCCCTGATGGGCAGGAAACGCCTGCCCGGCCAAACAAATGAAAATGGAGGATTTTACAATGTCTGATAAAGTATTGAAGATGATCGAAGATGTCAAGGCTTTGACCGTTATGGAGCTGTCTGAGCTGGTCAAGGCCCTGGAAGAGGAATTCGGCGTGTCCGCCGCCGCTCCGGTGGCTGTTGCCGCTGCTCCCGTTGCCGGCGGTGCCGCCCCTGCTGCGGAAGAGAAGAGCGAGTTTGATGTCATTCTGGCCGAAGTCGGCGCCAACAAGATCAACGTCATCAAGGTTGTCCGCGAAGTGACCGGACTGGGTCTGAAGGAAGCCAAGGAAGTCGTTGACGGCGCTCCCAAGCCGGTCAAGGAAGGCGCATCCAAGGACGATGCCGAGGAGATCAAGAAGAAGCTGGAAGAAGCCGGCGCGAAGGTCGAGCTTAAGTAAGACTGCCGCTCTCAAAACGTCTTTGCTGAAAAACCGCCTGGTGGCTTTGTGCCGCCGGGCGGTTTTTAACAGGAAGAAATCCCCTTTTTCCTTTGGAGAGCGTATGGGCTTTCGCAACCGGATAATCATCACAGCTGTAAACGGATAATGGGGGAGAAGAGACGAGAAGCAGGGCGGGCAAAGAAAGAGCACTCGTCCGGATATCGCGGCATCGGGGGCGCTGCTTCAGGCAGCCGACGGCGTGGGGATGTCTGCGGGACTCTTCCAAGGCTCCCTGCCGACAGCACAAAGAGGACAGGGAGCTCTGAGAAAAAGCGTTTGACCAATCATCGTATTCGTGCTAGCATAAACCATACAATGAATTGACAAGGGCTTTCCCTCTTTTTGAAGAAGAGGGGGAAGCTGACAGGGATGCCGCCGGCGCCTGTTCTGCCGGAAAACCGTGTTGGCCCCTGTCAAATAGTGGGAATGAAAAAGGAGACGATGGAATTGCTGACCAGACAGGAGCTGGAGCGGCAGGTTGAGACGCTGGGGATTGATCCGCGTGGCACCCTGCTGATTCATTCCTCCATGAAAGCTATCGGCCCGGTAGAGGGGGGCGCTGAAGCAGTGCTGGACGCCTTCAGCTGGTATATGCAGGATGGTCTGCTGGTGCTGCCCACCCATACCTGGCGGCAGATGAGTGAGAGCTATACCGTATTTGACGTGGTCCGGGAACCGTCGTGCGTTGGACTGCTGACCAATCTGTTCCGCCAGCGTCCGGGGGTGATCCGTTCCTGGCATCCCACCCATTCGGTGGCGGCGCTGGGACGGGAGGCGGCCGAATATACCGCAGGAGAGGAGCAAACCCGAACCCCCTGTCCGCGTTCCGGCTGCTGGGGCAGGCTTTATGACCGTCGGGCGACCATTCTTTTTTTGGGCTGTTCGCTTAAATGCAATACCTTCCTCCATGGGGTGGAGGAATGGTGCGGCGTTTCCAACCGGCTGGCGCGAACACCACAGGACTTTACCGTTATCACACCGGCGGGAGAACGGCTGACGGTGCCCCAGTATCGCCATCACACCGAGCCGGAGCTGGATGTATCCGATCATTATGATAAAATGGCCCCTGCTTTTGAGAAGGCGGGCGCGGTGCGTTACGCCCGGCTGGGGGAGGCCGCCTGCATAGTGGCCGATGCTGTGGCAATGGCGGATATCACGGCCCGCTATCTTGCGGCGAATGAACAGCTGTTTGCTGATGAGGAGCCTCTTTCCCTTTTGTAAGAAGGCGCCCTTCCCTCTGAGGGGAGGAAGGCAAGGCTGCCCTGGTCCTTTCCCCACCAAAAGCGCGAAAAGGGTTTCTAAACAGGGACCAACGCTTTGACGAAATGGCGGGGAGGATTTTGCTGCCCGGAAAAGAACCGGCATGACAGATGTCATGCCGGCTTGTTCCATTTAACGGGCTCCTCTATGACACCGGTCCCCGCCCCTGAGCTTATCGGGAGAGGGTATCCCCTTGGATTTTGCAGGAATTCTCCGATGCTTCCGGCAAAAAAGAAGAGGCAGAGCGATGGGGGAAGGCAGGACTGTGCAACGGGCTATTCCCCTTCGCGCAGAAAAGCCTCCATCTGCTCCATCAGCGAGGCCTTGAGCAGAGCGTTGGTATCCCGGCGGGCCCAGCTGGCCCAGTAAGTATAGCCGCCCAGCGTCAGCGAACGGGCGGTGGCCATGTAGCCATAATAGCCGTTCACCTGATCCACCGGAATGGTCTTGACACCGGTGAACTGGGAACGAAGCCAGAGGGACATATCCACCAGGCTTTCTCCCGGTACACCAACAAAGAGGTATTCTCCCCACTGCAGAACCGAGACAGTCACGCGGGCGACATGGGCGCGAAGCTGTTCCTCCGTGAAGCCGCATTTTTCCTCAATAAAGTTGTAATCAAAGCCATTGCGCCAGCGTTCGTCGGCCAGCTGCTTGACCTCATAGGCGGGGCGCCCCTCTTCTATCGCCCGCTGAAAGCGTTCCTCGCTCTCCTGCGTCCGCTGGTCCAGATGGGGATACTCCGCTTTGCTGTAGGGGATGCTGTCGCGCATGGGCAGGTCGATGGCAAAGAGCGCAGCGCGGCAGCGGTCGGGATGGGCCAGGGGCCGGTGATGCCGCTCAAAGCAGTCCTCCAGCCGGGCCGCAATCGTTTCCCCAATGCGCCGGGCTTCGCCGGAGCAATCCTCATAGGTGTCCATGCCGTCAAAGCCCTTTTTGGTGGACAGGTCGCCGCATGGGCCGTTCAAATACAGGGAGATGCCGCCCAAATCCCGCTCCAGCTTTTCGCTCAGATAGCCAGGCCAGTCGAAATTGTACCGGTACTGGTCGTTGATCCCGCGCCGCTCAAACAGCACAGCCACATCCGGATGGGCAGCGAAACGGGAAATACTGCCGATCACCTCGCCTGCTTCGTTTTTGAAGACAAAGAGATAAGCCTTTGGGTCGTTGGGGTTGTCAAAATAGATGGGCTTGTCAAACACGGGCAGGTTGGGATGGTAGTCACGCAGCAGCATGACCTCCGGCTTTTGGGAATAGGGACGTCCCTCCTCGTCGAAGTCCATCCCCGACCAGATGGTTACGCCGCCGAGACCCGCCACATACTGTTCGCGGTTCATAGTGTATTCGGTCCCGAGGTCTGCCTCAACCACCTCGCAGGTGAAAGGCTCCGCCTCTTCCATCAGGGAACGGACGGCAGAAACGGTGCGGTCGGTCAGCCGATCAATCACCTCACCGGTGAGCTGGGGACCATAGGGAGCGGCATGAACCTGGAGCTCGTGATACCAGATGTGATCCGCAGGGATGCCGGTCGCCAGCGACACCCCCTGCCGCCAGCGGTTGGCCTCCTGCGGGAAGGAGCCCAGGAAGTCAAAGGCAGCGATCAAAATCTGGTTCCCGCCCGCCTCCAGATAAAACAACCGGCCGTAGAGGTCGGTGCCGAAGGGATATACTGGCTCAAAGAGCCCCTGTACGGATATTTTCCCAAAACGACATTTCGCCATTAGCCCCGCATCCTTTCACATAAAAAATTGCGAAAAAATAAGGAAAATGCTTCCTTCCCAGTATACGCCGCCTGCCGGCAAAAATCAATTGGGAAAGCCGTCACGCATACAGGAAATCCAGCAGCTTCTGTACCGACTGGCGGCGGTCGGTCAGCCAGAGGCCGGCTCCCCCGTTGATCCGGGTACCCTGGTAGTCTCCTGACTGCGGGACAGCGTACTGCTCCACCGTATAACCGGACCAGGTCAGCGCCCGGCCGGTGAGTCCCATCAGTTCGCTCTGGGACAAATTGGTTTTCACCTGAGGAAGCACAGCCAGCAGCAGGCTGTTGAGGGAAAGGAGGTCCATATGGCTGACCTTGCCGATCAGGGCGGTCATCACCTTGCGCTGCCGAGCTGTTCGGCCAAAATCGCTGTCCAGCTTGCGGATACGGGCATAGGCCAGCGCCTGAGCACCGTTCAGATGATAGGAGCCGGCGGCGTCGCCCACATGAATGTGGCGTGCTTCCGCCGCAGTCAGCTCAATATCCACGCCGCCCAGCGCTTCCACCGCTTTTTCAAAGGCGGAAAAGTCTACCGCAATATATTGGTCAATCTTCAGGCGGAAGTTCTGCTGCAGCGTTTGGGAAAGCAGGTCAAAGCCGCCATAAGCGTAAGCGGCGTTTAATTTGTGATAGCCGCCGCGGCCCGGTATGGTGACCCACAGGTCCCGCAGAAGGGAAACCAGCCGCAGGGTATGCGTTTTGGTATTAACCGATACAATCATATTGACATCCGACCGCCCTACCATACTGCCCCGGTTGTCCACGCCGATCAGGAGATAGTTGACGATATCCGCCGTATTTCCGCGGATATCGCCGTCACCGGCGCCGGTATCGAGCTCCCCAGGATTGGACAGGTCGGGCGCGGATGGGTCGAGGAGATCGTCATCCTCTTCCTCCGGCAGAGAATCCACATAGCTCTCCGACCCGCTGCCGTCGTCATAGGTTACCTTGCCGAACAGCATCCAGAGATAAACTCCTGTGGAGGTAAACAGAAGCAGTAGCAGTCCCAAAAGGGAAACAGCGGAGATCAGGGCGATTTTAGCGCCGCGGGAGCGAGGGAAATGCCTCGACTGATTTGTTTTTTCCTTCATTGTTTTTCACCTGTATATCCTTTGCATCGTATCCTCATAGCCTCTCAGGGAAGGAGCGTCCTTTTGACCAGGGCGGCGGACACCATTCTCTGTCTGGTATTCCCCACAAATTCCCGAAGATACCCCTGTTAACAGGAGTAGATGGATGTTCCCAGGCTTTGCCTCCGGCGATGTCTCTATAAATTTATTGAAAATAAAAAAGAGGGCGGAGGGAAATGCTTCAGTCCCTGTCAAATGCTGTACTGCCGCCGGTTTTCTCCGCCACGGCGGCGGACAGCTGAAAGGGCGGCAGCGGCCAGGAGCAGAGCCGCCATTCAGCGCTCTGACGGCTACCGGTAAAATATTCAGCCGTGCCGCTTTCAGAGACCGCCTCACCCGCCGGAAGAATACAGAACTGGTTCAGAGGCAGCCGGAGCCCCTGTCCGGTCAGCTTCATCACGCTTTCCTTCAGAGTCCACCATACGGCCAGGCGGACAGCCAGCTCTTCATCCGCCAGTCCCTCCAGCAGCTTGCGCTCGACTGGATGAAAGCGCCGGAGAAGGGCACGGGAGGTCTCCGGGGACAGCTTATCGAGGCGTTCAATATCCGCGCCCACCGGGGCATCGGCTACGGCGGCGGCCACCGCACCGCCGGTATGAGACAGGCTGAGATAACGCCGTCCCCCCGACGTAAGAAGACCCCGTTCAAAGGGCTTACCCGCTGGACCGGGGGTCCAGTTGAGGGCGTGAGAGAAGCGCGCTGTCTCCTCAGCCAAAAGTGAATCGGGTAAAATCTCAACAGGACCGGGCGGTATATCCGCCTGATCCCTCTCCTCCTGCTGAAACGCCCAGGCGGCCAGCAGCGCCGCCGCCGCTGATTCGCGCTGATCCTCCCTTCGGCGGTAGCGGTCCATCCGCTCCCGGCGAAGGGGAGGGAGCGCCTCCCATGCCTGCGCCAGCTCCCTTTCCGACCAGTTTTCTGTATACGAATAGTAAACTTTCATGTAAAAATACGAACAGTCTAAAACAATCCGCTGATTCGTCCGTCCTCGTCCACGTCGATGGCCTCCGCAGCGGGAACCCGCGGCAGGCCGGGCATGGTCATGATATCGCCGGTGAGCGCTACCACGAAGCCGGCTCCTGCCGCCAGCCGGACACGCCGGACCGTCACGCGGAAGCCGCCGGGGCGGCCCAAAAGAGCGGGATTGTCGGAAAAGGAATATTGTGTTTTTGCCATACAAACAGGCAGGCGGCCATAGCCCAGCCGTTCCAGCTTTTCCAGTTCCTTTGAAGCCGCCGGGAGGAAATCCGTGCCTTCCCCGCCGTATACTTTTTGTACAATCGCTCGTATTTTATCCTTTAAGGAGGCATCCTCCGGATACAGGAAGCGGAAGGAATTCGCTGCGTCTTTTCCCTCTCCGGCATCGGTCAGACGAAGAAGCTCCTGTGCCAGCTCAAGGCCGCCCTCCCCACCGCGTGCCCAGACCTCAGACAACGCGACCCGGACCCCCAGTGCCGCGCATTTTTCGCGCACGAGGGCGAGCTCCGCTTCGGTATCGTCAGGAAAACGGTTAATCGCCACCACCGCGGGCAGACCGAACCGTTCGGTGATATTTTCCAGATGACCCAGCAAATTGGGCAGCCCCTTTTCCAGTGCGGCAAGATTTTCGGCGGCCAGCTGATCCCGCGCCGCGCCGCCGTGGTGCTTGAGAGCGCGGACCGTCGCGACCACCACCACCGCATTGGGGCGCAATCCCGCCTGGCGGCATTTGATGTCGAGAAATTTTTCTGCCCCCAGGTCGGCGCCAAAGCCGGCCTCAGTCACCACATAGTCCCCCAGCTTCAGGGCGAGACGGGTGGCGATCACACTGTTGCAGCCGTGCGCAATATTGGCGAAGGGTCCGCCATGGATCAGCGCGGGGGTATGCTCCAGTGTCTGTACCAGATTGGGCTTAATCGCGTCCTTCAGCAGAGCGGCCAGGGCGCCCTGCGCCTTCAGCTGGCCGGCCGTTACCGGCTGGTCATCCCAGGTATATCCCACCACAATGGCGGCAAGGCGCTCCTTCAGATCGCTCAGATTGCCGGCCAGACACAGCACCGCCATGATTTCCGACGCCACGGTGATATCAAAGCCGTCCTCACGCGGCAAACCGTTCATCCGGCCGCCCAGACCGTCCACCACCTGCCGCAGCTGGCGGTCGTTCATGTCCACACACCGCTTCCAGGTGATGCGGCGGGGGTCGATGCCCAGCGCGTTGCCCTGCTGAATGTGATTGTCGAGCAGGGCGGCAAGCAGATTATTGGCGGCTCCGATGGCGTGCATGTCGCCGGTAAAATGCAGGTTGATATCCTCCATAGGGATCACCTGTGACCAGCCGCCGCCGGCCGCGCCGCCCTTAATACCAAAGACCGGGCCAAGGGAGGGCTCCCGCAGGGCCAGGACAGCGCGTTTCCCCATTCGGCGCAGGGCGTCGCCCAGACCCACCGTTGTGGTGGTTTTGCCTTCTCCGGCGGGGGTGGGGGTAATGGCCGTGACCAGAATCAGCTTGCCGTCGGGCTGGTCTGCCAGCCGTCGAATCGCCGGCTGGGAGATCTTGGCCTTATAATCGCCATACAGCTCCAGCTCATTCCGCGACAGTCCCAGCTGTTCCGCAACGGCTTCAATTGGCAGCGGCGTCACGCTCTGCGCAATTTCGATGTCGGACATTCTTTTTTTCATCGGATGGCCCACCTTTCCAATTGGGTCCGCCGCTGTTCTGCGGCAGCTTCTATGATAGCACAATCGACGGGAGGCGGCAAGGCCGCTGCCTGCCGGGATTGAAATGCCGAACCGAAGTGTGCTAGAATAAGCGAAGGGATTTTCAGGGGCGCCGCCGAAAGCGTCGGAGTATAGAGGGGTTGGGC
>JAAWCO010000092.1 GCA_022793315.1 Clostridiales bacterium
CAGTCGTGATGACGCTACCGCCAGCCATTGCCATCAGCACACCGGAGCCGCAGAAAGCTGCTACCATGAGGCCGACGCCCAGCTTTTTGAGCAAGCTGTTTTTCATTTATAAATCCTCCCTCATTGTCTGTTTCTCCATATATGCGTTATTTTATCACCAATTTGCCTACAGGGAGAAACAATGCTGGATTTTGTGTATAGTATATAATATCTAATAGAGGCAGTCGGAACAAGCTCTCAGTTTGTCTATTCTCTTATTCCAAAATGCCGGGTTTGTATAAAACACAATAAAATAATCTGTATATTTTGGTAATTTCCACATGGTCTCGTGAAGGATGCTGTTGAATTCTCCAATGGTTTCTGTTACAATGTCGCCATGGGCAGAGGAGTATCGACCGTGCAGAGCTATCCAGCTTTTCTTTTTAAAAGGAAAGGGGGCGGTACAGCCTGTGGTCAGATGGTCCCCTTCATCCTGTGCCTATCCATTTTCTCAAAGCCCCGAAGGAGCGCCCTTCCCGGGAATGAGGCTGGCTCTCTTTATGCTATTGGCAGGCGTTTGCGCCTTGGTTAATTGACCATCCATCAAAAATGGTAAAATCAGGACAGGAGGTTTTTTGAGATGCCAGACATGCTGGTCAGACTATACGACCTGGAGCGATATCCCGATGAAAAGGAGTCTCTGCATCAGGAGGGGATAGAAATCAAATCGGTGATGGCCCCCAATCTGACGCTGGTGCGCGGCTGGATACAGGAACACTTCAGCCTTTCCTGGGCCGACGAAGCTACCAACGCCATTTTGTCTCTTCCCTCCAAATGCTTTATCGCCGTCCGCGGCGGAAATATTCTTGGCTTTGCGTGCTATGATGCCACCGCCCGTGCCTTTTTTGGGCCCACCGGTGTGGACCCCGCAGAGCGCGGAAAGGGAATCGGCAGAGCGCTGCTGATGCACACACTCCGGGCCATGTACGGTGAAGGGTATATTTACGCTATTATCGGCGGCGCCGGGCCCACCGACTTTTACGCCGCCTGCTGTGGAGCTGTTCCGATTGACGGTTCGGAACCCGGCTGGTATCGAAATTTGATGTGATCCCTTGCTCCTGCACAGGGTCGCAGAAGGTCGCCGAATGGCGCGCAGATGCTGCCGCCGGATCTCTTCCACCTGCCACAAAACCTCCTCCGCCGGACGGCGGAGGAGGTTTTTTCTTTCCTATGGCGTCAACCGCTTTATTTGAATTTTTTGCGGGCGGTATAGCTGGTGTGAAGAGTATGGTGAGCCTTGTGTCCGCCGAAACCGTCAAAATATTCGTCGTACAGCATCTTGATCACCGGCGACTGATGAGACTTGCGCAGCGGCATTTTCTCATCCTGATCATACAGGGCCCTGGCGCGCAGCGCCTTCAAGTCGGTGGTGTTGCGCACCGAAGCAGGCTGGAGCGGCTGTCCGCCGCCGTTCACGCAGCCGCCGGGGCAGCCCATAATCTCGACAAAGTGCCAGTCGGCGGTCCCATCCTTGATGCAGCTCATCACATAGTTGGCATTCGCCGCACCGCTGACAACCGCCACCTTTACCTCCATGCCGGCGATACTGTACACCGCTTCTTTGATCCCTTCCGTACCGCGCACCTCGTGGAATTCGACCGCCTCGTTATCCTTGCCGGTCAGCCAGTCGTTGGCCGTCCGGAGGGCCGCCTCCATCACACCGCCGGTAGCGCCAAAGATGACAGCGGCGCCGGTATCCTCGCCCAGCGGGCTGTCAAAATCCTCATCGGGCAGGGAGGTGAAGGCGATGCCCGCCCGCTGAATCATACGGGCCAGTTCACGGGTAGTGATGGCAATATCCACATCCGCCACGCCGGCCGCTGCCTGATCATCACGGCCAATCTCAAATTTTTTGGCTGTGCAGGGCATCACCGAAACCACGACAATGTCCTTGGGATCAATGCCGTTCTTCTCGGCATACCAGGTTTTGATCACCGCGCCCGACATCTGCTGCGGGGATTTGCAGGTGGAGAGATGCTCCAACTGATCAGGATAATAATACTCGGCAAACTTGACCCAGCCGGGGGAGCAGGAGGTCACCATCGGCAGCACACCGCCGTTTTTGACCCGCTGAACAAACTCGTTGGCCTCCTCCACAATCGTGAGATCGGCGCCGAAATTGGTATCAAATACTTTGGCAAAGCCCAGACGACGCAGAGCGGCCGCCATTTTCCCCTCCACATTTGAGCCAATCGGCATACCAAAGCATTCGCCGAGGGTCGCACGAATGGAGGGCGCCGTCTGCACCACTACATGTTTGGCAGGGTCGTTCAGCGCGGCCCAGATTTTGTCGGTATCGTCCTTTTCGGTCAGCGCGCCGGTCGGGCAGACCACGATGCACTGGCCGCAGGAAATACAGGGCACATCGTCGAGAGGCTTCTCAAAGGCGCAGGCAATATGCGTATCAATACCGCGGTCGTTGGCGCCGATCACCGAAACAAACTGCTGCCGGCAGGCGGCGACGCAGCGGCGGCAGAGGATGCATTTGTTATTATCCCGCACCAGATGGGCGGCACTGTCGTCAATCTCATACTGCGGCCGGAAGCCCTCAAATTTGTCCGCATTTTCCACGCCGTAGTCACGGCAGAGCTTCTGCAGCTCACAGTCGCCGGAGCGGACGCAGGACAGACATTTCTTTTCATGGGTGGAGAGAATCAGCTCCAGCGTGGTGCGGCGGGCCTGCTGCACCTTGGCGGAGTTGGTGGTGATCTCCATCCCCTCAGCCGCCGGATATACACAGGCGGTGACCAGCCCGCGGGCGCCGGTAGCCTCCACTACACAGATCCGGCAAGCGCCGATCTCGTTGATATCCTTCAGATAACACAGGGTCGGGATTTCCACACCGGCCGCGCGCGCGGCCTCCAGAATGGTGGAACCCTTGGGCACGCTGACCGCGATGCCGTTGACTTTCACGTTGATCATATCCATTGTTCAGCGCGCTCCTTTCTATCTCTTGACGATGGCGCCGAACCGGCATTTTTCAATGCAGGCGCCGCACTTGATACAGGCGTTGACATCAATGACGTGGGCCTGCTTGACCGCACCGGAAATGGCGCCGGTCGGACACACCCTCGCGCAGGCGGTACAGCCCTTGCACTTCTCCGGAACCACCTCATAATGCAGAAGGGATTTGCACACGCCGGCGGGACATTTTTTGTCCACCACATGGGCCACATATTCGTCGCGGAAGAAATGAAGCGTGGACAGCACCGGATTGGGTGCGGTCTGGCCCAGTCCGCACAGCGAATTGGCCTTGATGTAATTGCAGAGCTCTTCCAGCTCGTCGATATCCTCCAGCGTACCGTTGCCCGCTGTGATCTTGTCCAGCTTTTCCAGCAGGCGTTTGGTGCCCACCCGGCAGGGGGTACACTTGCCGCAGGACTCGTCCACCGTGAATTCAAGGAAGAACTTGGCGATATCCACCATACAGGTGTCTTCATCCATGACGATCAGCCCGCCGGAGCCCATCATACAGCCCATGGCGATCAGGTTGTCATAGTCGATTTTGGTATCAATCAGGTCGGCAGGGATACAGCCGCCGGAAGGACCGCCGGTCTGAGCCGCCTTAAACTTTTTACCGTTGGGGATGCCGCCGCCGATCTCCTCCACGATTTCCCGCAGAGTGGTGCCCATCGGGATTTCCACCAGGCCGGTATGTTTGATTTTTCCACCCAGCGCAAATACCTTGGTGCCCTTGGACTTCTCGGTACCCATCGAAGCGAACCAGTCGGCGCCGCGCAGAATGATCTGGGGGATGTTCGCGAAGGTCTCGACATTGTTTTCCACCGTCGGGCTCTGGAACAGGCCCTTGACCGCCGGATACGGCGGACGGGGACGGGGTTCGCCGCGGTTGCCCTCAATGGAGGTCATCAGCGCCGTTTCCTCTCCGCAGACAAAGGCGCCGGCGCCCAGACGGATCTCCATATCAAATTCAAAGCCGGTGCCAAAAATATCTTTGCCCAGCAGACCGTAGCTGCGGGCGTCGTCAATGGCGATTTGCAGCCGCTTGACCGCAATGGGATACTCGGCGCGGACGTATACAAAGCCTTTGGTTGCGCCGATGGCATAGCCGGCAATGGCCATGGCCTCAATCAGGCAGTGGGGATCACCCTCCAGCACCGACCGATCCATAAAGGCGCCAGGATCGCCCTCATCGGCGTTGCAGACCACGTACTTCTGCGGGGCCTTGTTCGGTGCGCACAGCGCCCACTTCCGTCCGGTGGGGAAGCCGCCGCCGCCGCGGCCGCGCAGCCCGGAGTCGGTGACCACCTGAATCACCTGATCCGGCGTATATTCGGTCAGGCACTTGGCCAGCGCCTGATAGCCGTCCATGGCAATGTATTCGTCGATGGATTCCGGATTGATCACGCCGCAGTTGCGCAGCGCCACCCGTACCTGCTTTTTATAAAACGCGGTCTCATTCAGGGACTTGATTTCATCCTTTTCCACCGTCTCATCATACAGCAGACGGGTCACGACGCGCCCCTTGAGCAGATGCTCCGAAACAATCTCCGGCACATCCTCGACCTTTACCATGGAATAAAAGCATCCCTCAGGATAGACGATCATGATGGGACCGAGCGCACACAGGCCGAAGCAGCCGGTACGGACCACCTTCACCTCTTCGGTCAGGCTCTGCTTCTCGATCTCCTTTTCCAGCGTCTCAATGATCTGCTGGCTGTTTGAGGAGGTACAGCCGGTACCGCCGCAAACCAGAACATGTGAACGAAACATGGATAATGTTCCTCCTAACTCATTTCAGGCATTCGCTTTCCGCACGGCGGTTTATTTGAGCATGCTGCCGACGGTGTATTCCGCCACCGCGTTGCCGTTAACCAGATGGTCCACCACCACACGGGCGGCTTTTTCAGGGGTCATCTTCGCATAAGTAACCTTTTCCTGACCCGGCACCAGCACCTCAACAATGGGCTCATACTGGCACATGCCGATACAGCCGGTCTGCGTCACCGTCACGTTCGGCAGGTGGCGTTTGGCCACCTCGTCCACAAAGGCGTTCAGCACCGGGCGGGCGCCGGCGGCGATGCCGCAGGTGGCCATGCCCACCACCACGCGAATCCCCTCCTCGCCGGAGGCGTCGCGCACCGTCATTTTTTCTCTGGCCTTGTCGCGGATGGCCTTGAGCTCTTCAATTGATTTCATAGGTTCAGCCCTTTCCGATTCTCTCTATTATCTGCTCCGATCCGCATCCGTCTGAGGACCGGCATTCTCCGTCAGGGAGTCTTCCTGCTCCTGTATATACGCGGTGATCCATTCCATCACATCGGGGTCGCTGAGGGGAACCTCCTCCCCCAGCACCTGGCGGAGCTCCCGGGTATCCACCGCCATCTCCCGGCTGTTGAAGCGCCGCCGGTAAAGGAAATTTACCTGCGGGTTCATACGAATCAGCGCGGTCACCGTGCCGCACATATCCCCGACCGGCATCCGGTCGATATGGGAACGCACAAAGCGCGCGGTCAAGACGGTGCCCTCGCCGGGAACAGAGGCGATATCCAGCCCGCCGCCTGCCATTTCGGCGGCCATGCGGAACAGAGGGACGCCCATCCCGACCCGGCGGGTGGTGCGGGTGGTGTAAAAAGGGTCGCGGACCGCCGCCTGCTGGGCCGGCGTCATGCCCCGCCCGTTATCGCGGACGGTAAGGACCAGAAGATCCTGCCCGGTGTCCTCCGCCACCCCGATCTCCACCAGCGACGCCCCCGCCGACAGGGAGTTCTGGGCGATATCCAGCACGTTCAGCGACAGCTCCCGCATAACGGTTCCCTCAATCCCGGTATTTGGCCAGAATATCGTCCACGTCGTCCACGGTCAGGCGTCCGTACACCTCATCGTTGATGGTTATCACGGGCGCCAGACCGCACGCGCCGATACAGCGGCAGGCGGTCAGAGAGAACCGGCCGTCCTCCGTACACTCGTCCGCGCCGATGCCCAGTATCTCGCTGATCCGGTTGAACACGTCGCCGGAGCCCTTGACATAGCAGGCGGTGCCGAGACAGACCGACACATTGTACGCGCCCTTGGGGGAGAGAGAAAACTGGGCGTAAAAGGTCGCCACACCGTAAACCTTTTCCAGCGGCACCCCCATGCCGTCGGCAATCATCTGCTGCACCTCCATGGGCAGATAACCGTAGATGTCCTGCGCCTGCTGCATGACGCCCATCAGACGACTGGGATCATGCCTGTTCTGTTCGATGATCTCCCGCAGCTGCTGTTCCTGCTCCGCCGTGCCGCGGAAAGGAAGGGTGCTGATCTTCTTTTGCATTCGCCGTTTCCTCCTTAACGATGACTGTTGCTGCCGCCGGGATTGTCCACCGCACGGCCGGAGCTGTGCGCCCCGGCGGCGGAAAAACCGTCCCACGAAACGACACCCTCTCTGTTAAAAAATGCACAAAGCGGCGTCGGTAGAACCTGAAGAAAAAGTATAGCACAAAGGCGGCCAAATTTCTATATGAAAATGTGATAGTTTCTGACAGGTAATTTCAGTTAATGCGCCGTTATCCGGGAAATCCAGCGCTTTTCAGCGCGAAAAGGGTCGAATTTCCATCCGCACCGGGAGTCATTCTGCCGTCCGTCCCCATCGGCAGGGGATCTCCCCGGCAGCCGCCGCCACGACGGCCGCTGTCACCCCCTTCTCCTTCACCTCCCGGTCGGGAAGCTCCAGCCATGGCCCTGCCTCCTGCACCTGCTCCAGATAGTGGGCGTCGGAGCTAAGCAGCAGGGGAAGCCCGGACACCGCCGGATAGCGCCTTCTCAGTTCCTCCACATCCGCCTTTGCCGTCGCCTCCGCCACGGCAAAGCCGACGGCAGGGAAATCACCCAGCGCCGCCGTTACGCTGTAGGAGGGACGGTCGATGTGAGCCGGAAAGGCCGCGCCGCCGTATTCCTTCATCAATGCGGGCACGGCGTCGATGCCCACCGAGGAAGCGGTGGTCAGCAGCAGCTCCTCCTGCCCGATCACGGCGTCGTGTTCATCGAGAATCAGCTGTTCACCGAAAATGTCCGGCCGGTTTTTGACCGGCGGCAGGGTGGTGCGTATGTAACGGCTGAAGCTGAGCGCCGCCTCCAGTGAAGGAAACAGGCAGACCACATGGATTTCCTCCGCTGTGCACAGCTCCATGCCGGGGATCACCTGCAGCTGCGTCCCCTGCCCGGCGCACAGACGCCGGGCAGCCTGTATGATGGCGGGGCAGTTGAGACTGGAATTGTGATCGGTCAGAGCGATACAGTCCAGCCCCGCCAGCAGGGCCATGTTGACAAGATTGCTGGGGGTCATGTCCCCATCACCGCAGGGCGACAGACAGGAATGAAGATGCAGGTCATAGGCAATGTTCATACCATCCCCCCTGTCATGAAATGGGCGGTCAGTCTTCCTCCCCTGCTTTCCACGGGTCGAACCGCTCGCCCAGTCTGTCCTTCAAAAAGGCGCGGAAGCCGTCCGCGTCTCCCACCAAAAAACTGTCCTTCGCTATCACAGCGGCGGCCGACCGGCTGGTATAGACATAATAACAGCTGGCTGTTTCCGCCGCCCGGACGACCCGGGGATAGAAGGCGGTCGTCTGCATCCCGCCAATCGTCTCAACAAAGCAGTCGTCGTAAAACACGCAGGCGTCCACCGCGCCGTCCATTTCTTTGCCGCCCTTCTCCGCCTGGCGCCTGGCGGCCCGCTCCACCAGCCACGGCAGGGGCAGAAACACCGCCGCCAGCAGATAGCTCAGCGAAAGGGGAAGGACGCTGCGGTTCCCCAGTATCAGCGCTGCCGTGGCAAACAGGACCAGCAGGCCCGCGCAGGCCCAGAAGAACAGGCGGGTCCCCCGCAGCAGTCCCTGCAGATGATATTCGCTGAATTCCCGATACAGCGGCGGAGTGCAGACGGTCGCGGTCTCAAAGCGTTTCTCCATGAGCCCCCTCCTCTCCTTCCGCCGGCCGGGAGGGCAGCAGACGGGACAGGCCAGCCGCCAGCTCAAAAACGGTGCGTCCGCTGCGCAATACGGTTACCTCCTGCATCCCGGCGCGCGCGCGCGCATCCTCATCCAGCGGCGAATCCTCCGCCAGTACGATGCAGGCCACATCCGCCAGCACCGCCACAGCAATGGCGTTCACATTGCCCATCACGGTGAACCAGGCGTCGCCCTCCTGTGCCCGGCCCATCACCCAGCTCAACAGGTCGCCGCAGTAACCGCCGGTCACCTCCCGCTCTTCGTCTCCGGCCACCAGCGTCTCCAGCCGGAGACGCTCGGCCATCTGCCTCACGGTCATAGTTTCCCCTCTCTCCTTCTGCCCTCCGTCTCGCCCGCAGAGGCTCCCTCCATCTGTGAGAGGCGGGTGGCAATACTCTGAATCTCCCGGCGCATCAGGAAAATACAATCGTTCTCCCTCGCCAGCCCCCGCACCACATCCTCCGCCAGGGCGCGGCAGGTGGGCGCTCCACAGGAACCACAGTCCAGCTGCGGCAACCGGTCGCAGATTCGGTCCTGCTCCTGCATCAGGCGCATGGCCTCCTCCACATTGCCTGCCAGCTTCATCACCGGGGCGTATTCCAGCGTCTCGGTCCATTCCAGACGCCGCAGGTCCCCCGCGTCCTGCAAACGGTTGCAGGAAACCGGCAGATATTTACGCAGGCGCTGGATCCGGGCCCGCGCAACATAACCGTTCGCGGCGGCAAAAATCCCGCCCACACAGCCGCCGGCGCAGGCGTTCAGCTCAATAAAATCCAGCTCCTGGAGTTTTTCATCCTCCAGCTCCTCCAGCACCTTTGTCACATTATCAATGCCGTCAGCCGCCAGATGGTTCTCATTCAGCAGGCCGGCCGCCTCGCCGCCGATGGAGGACCAGCTCACCCCGATG
>JAAWCO010000006.1 GCA_022793315.1 Clostridiales bacterium
CGGTCCTTTTTTGCCTCTATCCCCCATCTGCCCTATACCGGGATACACCACCCTGTCCAATATTCCCGACAGACAGGCCAGCGCCACTCCATAGTTGGTGATAGGCACGCCCTGTTCCTGTGCCTGCCGCACGCGATTCAGCACATACCGGCGGTTGAACATACAAGCGCCGCAATGGATCACCAGATCATAACCGGCAAGGTCGGCGGGAAAATCCGTGCCGGACACCACCTCAATTCTCAGAGAGCTCCCTACCCTTTTCCGCAGCAGGCGTGGCAGCTTGACGCGTCCGATATCCTCCTGCTGAGGCGCATGGGTGCAGGCTTCAGCGATCAGCACATGGGAGGACTCCCTCAGCCGGCTGATCGCTCCCGCTCCCTCGAGAAAGGCGAGGATATCCCCCTTATAGGCGGCGAACAGAAGGGAAAAAGAGGTCAGCACACTCTCCGCCGGCTTTTGTGCATACACCTCCGGGAAGCACTGGGAATCGGTCACGATCAGCTTCGGCGGCGCTTTCAGTGCCGCCAGTGCGGCGCTCATTCCCTCCGCCGTCGCACAGACCGGTGTACACCCACGGTCCAGCAGCTCCCGGATGGTCTGCACCTGCGGCAGGATCAGCCGGCCCTTCGGCGCCTGAATATTCTGCGGCATCACCAGCAGAACCGTATCTCCCTTCTCCACCAGCTCCCCCAAAATCGTCTGTCCGCCGAAGTCCTCCGGCGTCTGCCGTATGAGGGCCTCCCTCAGCCTGTCGAGACCGGCCCCCGTCTGTGCGCTCACCTCCACCGGCGCCATGCCAAAGCTCCGGTGTAGCGCCTTCCGCCGTGCTTCGCCGTCCGGGAGAAGGTCGCTTTTGTTCAGTACCGGCACCACCGGTATCCCTTTACGCTTCATCCGCGCCGCCCATTCCATTTCCAGCGTCAGATCGCCTTCCGGCGGGAAAACAAGCAGGGCAATGTCCGTCCTCTCCAGTGTCTGTCTGGTCTTCTGCACCCGCAGAGCGCCCAGCTCCCCTTCATCGTCAAAGCCAGCCGTATCAATCAGCAGAACCGGCCCGATGGGCGGCAGCTCCATTGCCTTGGCCACCGGATCAGCCGTCGTCCCCGCCTGTGGGGAGGTCAGCGCGATCTCCTGCCCCGCCAGCGCATTCATCAGTGAGGACTTACCACTGTTCCGGCGGCCATACAGGCCGATATGCAGGCGGCCGCCCTGCGGCGTGTCTGTCAATCCCATATAGGATTCCTCCTGTCTGCCACAGATTCTTTATTAAAATCGAAAGTCTCTCTTTCCGTCATCCAATTCGCGGAGATAACGGGCCGCCGTCTCCTTTACTTTGGGATTAGCGATCACCTCCAGCTCCCGGCGGATCATGGACATTCCTTTCTCTCTGACGGCGGGACCTGCGTAATCCTCCAGATATTCCTTCAGTGTCATCAGCGCGTTGGGATGACAGCAATTGACGATCTGCCCGCTTTTGCACAGGCTCATAAAACGGTCACCGGTACGCCCCTCCCGATAGCAGGCGGTACAGAAGCTGGGGATATGGTCATTGTCCAGCAGCCACTCCACCACCTGATCCAGCGTCCGGGTATCGCTGACCTCAAACTGCGCCGAATCCTCCTCTTCCCCTCCATCAGCATAACCGCCCACACTGGTACGGCTCCCGCCGCTGATCTGCGACACTCCCAGCCGGAGCACCCTTTCCCGGGTCTCCTGGTTTTCACGGGTGGAAATGATCAATCCAGTATACGGAACAGCGATGCGCAGAAGGGCGACAATCTTCTCAAAAATCTCATCGGAAATCCCATTATCAAAAGCGTCCGGGTCGATATCGTCCGCCCGGCGTACCCGCGGCACGCTGATGGTGTGAGGTCCCACGCCGTGAACGGCCTCCAGATGCTGCGCATGCATGAGCAGCCCAACAAAATCGTATTTGTAAAGATTAAGCCCAAACAGAACGCCGATGCCTACATCGTCGATTCCGCCCTCCATCGCCCGATCCATCGCCTCGGTGTGATAGGCGTAATCGCTTTTCGGTCCGGTGGGATGAAGGTATTCATAGGTGGGACGGTGATAGGTCTCCTGAAAGAGGATGTAGGTACCAATCCCCGCCTTTTTCAGACGCTGGTAGTTCTCCACCGTTGTGGCGGCGATATTGACATTCACCCGGCGGATCGCTCCATTTTTATGCCGGATTCCGTAAATGGTCCGGATACTTTCCAGCACATATTCTATCGGACAGCGCCGGGGGTCTTCCCCCGTCTCCAGCGCCAGCCGCTTGTGCCCCATATCCTGCAAAGCGGTGACCTCTCGAACAATCTCTTCCTGAGAGAGCTGCTTGCGGGCAATGTGCCGGTTCTGCCCATGGTAAGGGCAGTAACGGCATCCATTGATACAGTAATTGGACAAATACAGCGGTGCGAACAGAACAATACGGTTGCCGTAAAATTTCTGCTTGATTTCCCGCGCCAGCCGGAACATCTGCTCCCGTATCTCCGGATCGTCGCACTCCAGCAGAACAGCCGCCTCCCGATAGGTGAGACCCCGGCAGTCTGCCGCCCGATTGAGAAGAGAACGCGCCAGCTCGGTATCGCCTCGACGCTCCTCCGCATAACGAAGGGTGTCCAGAATCTCTTCGTCGCTGATAAATTCATCGGCGGCAAGGGAATCCGGCCGATAGCTTCCCATATAGATAACCATCCTTTCCACCTGGCCGGGAAAATTTCCCCGGCTCCATAAATTCCATTTCCGCTGATTTACTCCGGAATGCGCCCCAGGGCACGAATCTGCTCTTCCAGCTCCCGCCGGCCGGAGCCGATCTCGGTGGGCGGCAGAGCCGCCGGATAGATGTCGTATTTTTTCTTATACGCATCCGGAGTCACCTTGCGCATCACCACATTGGCGCCGCAGGAAAACACATCGTTTTTTACTCCCGCATTCAGCACCCCCAGCGCCGTCGTGGCAGGCAAATGAGCCTTTGGCAGCAGCAGACGCGCGAGAGCCACCGCCCGCCTGGTCAGCTCGGCACTGCCGGATGGACTGTCCTTCAGTGGTGTCCGGGGATGCGCGATAAAGGGCCCGATCCCGGCCATATCGCAGGGAATGTCCCGCAGAAGCAGAAGGTCCTGTCCAATGGTTTCCAGCGTCTGCCCGGGCAGCCCCACCATAAACCCGCCGCCGGTCTCATATCCCAGCCGTTTGAGGGTACGCAGGCAGTCCACCCGATGCTCCAGCGTTCCGCAGGGATGAAGACGGCTGTACAGCTGTGGGTCCGCCGTCTCGTGCTTAAGCAGATAGCGATCGGCGCCACAGTCGCGCAGGTGGGCATAGGCGCTTTCCTCCATTTCTCCACAGCTGACTGTCACCGTCATTCCGGTTTTCCTAATTTCCCGAATCAGCCCGCCCAGCCGCTCTGGCGTGTAGTACGGGTCCTCCCCCGACTGCATGACCAGTGTGCGGTATCCCGCCTCCGCCGCCTGCCGCGCCGTGGACAGAATTTCGTCCTCTCTCATACGGTAACGGGGGGCGGCGGTATTTTCCGCGTTCAGCCCGCAATAGCGGCAGCGGCGGCGGCAGATATTGGAAAATTCCAGAATCGCCCGCAGGTGAACGGTGTCTCCCACCTGCTCCCGCCGAATCCGGTCGGCCTCCTGGTAGATGGGGCCAAAGTCGGGCAGCCGCAGCAGCTCTGCCAGCGTCTGAGCATTGGGCCGGCGGAGGGCGGTTTGAAGCCTGCTGCCCGTCATGTCCGCCCCGCCCGGGAATACATGGTTTTGACCGACACTCCGGGCAGCATGCCCAGCCGTCCCGACAGAGCGCTGACTGTTTTTTCCGGCGCGTCCACCACAAGGCTGATAATGCTGATTCCCTTCTCCCGATAGGGAATCCCCATGCGTCCAACGATCGCCTCGGCGTATTCGTGGAGTATTTCATTAAGGCGGTCGGTGACGTCCGGATTCTCGACAATGATGCCAATCAGGGCAATTCGTGTTTCCATCTCTTCATCCTCCCAAGCCGGATGACACCAAACGGGGTCCTCCATACAGGCGCAGCTGCATGGAGGACCCCGTCACAGACAGATTCCTCAAAAATGCCGCCGCCTTGCCGCTGGGGACGAACCCTGACGTTCAGGCCAACCGGTCGATATTCTCTCCTCTCCCGCAGACATCGTCTTAAGGGTCGAAGCTATTGACTTAAAAATAGTATACCATTCTGTATGATATCCGGCAACCCCCAATCGAAAACTCCCTTTTCAGATAGGTGTTGTTAAAAGCCGTTTCTCAAAACTGTTCGCCAAAATATCCAAAGTGGACAGCAACTCATTGAAGGATGAGCGCCCGATAAACCGGAAGCTTACTGTGCATTTTTCATGTAGTCCAAATAATCAGTACCCACATAAACGACACTATCATTGTTTATGACAAAGCCAATATTCTCGCCCCACTCACCTTCGCCTTCAACAGCATAGGCTATTTCATCCTCTTTGCTCCCCATATCCACATATAATATCATAAACCAGCAATAATTTAATATATCAAGAGGGCTGTCAAGTGCAGGTAATTCAAATTCTTCATTTAAGCCGCTTCCTTCTTGAGCGCAGCTTATGAGCTTTTGACAAATTTCATTTATCACAGGTTCAGAGAGGTGGTTGAATGCCTCAGCACACTTTTCAGCACATTCCATAAAGTTGGGGACATCACTATTTGTGTAAACAATAAATTCATCCCCGTTTTCATCATTGCGGAAAAAACTGCTGTTGAAGCGCCCTTCGCCATCCTCTTGTTGCAGCCAACGAATCATGAAGCTGTTTCTCCTTAAAATATTTTGCCAATCCACAACATTATCTTTTGCTGAATGGATGATAGAACAAGACTCCTGATCCTATCATTGCGCTTTTATAGAAACCGCCGAAGTGATAGTCCAGCAATACTTTTCTCCAAAAGAGACATCGAAAAACATCAGGGGAGCCGCCTGTCCTTTAAAGAACGACACAGACAAAACCGCTTAAAACAACCACCGACTTATGGGAGACGACCTCCCCCTTCTTTCAAACAGAGGGCTTTCCCCGGCCGCCTGCTCCTCCTGAACGCGGGGGATTCGTTTTTTTCTTTTTCCCGCCGCTGCCCGCCACCGGGCGGCCCGGCCGGTCCAGCTCCACCGGCTCAGAGGATATCTTTTTCGGCAGAGGCGGCCAGCCCCGGTATGTCGTCTGTTCTGCCCTCTCCTCCTTTGCCCGCTCCGCAAGACGGGAGGCATCGAACCCTGTTCCGGTCTTTCGTCCGGCCGGTGACGTGATTTCCCGCCGTTGGGAAGCGTTTCCCGGCTTCTCCTGGCGTTTTCCCTGCTGGCGGCCCGGCTCCGGCGGTTTCTGTGATTTCTTTTTCTGAGACGGCGTTCGGCGGAGAGAATCAGTCATCGGCGTCTCCCCACCCTCCGGCTCTGTCAAAGGGAAGGGATGTTCCTTCACCTCCGGCACCGGCTTACCAATCAGCTTTTCAATGTCCTTCAGCAGCAATTTTTCCTCCGCATCACAGAAGGCAATGGCCGTCCCGCTCAATCCAGCCCGACCCGTTCGGCCGATGCGGTGGACATAGGTCTCTGGGACATTGGGAAGATCGAAATTGACCACATGCGAAAGTTCTTCAATATCAATGCCACGCGCCGCAATATCAGTGGCGACCAACACACGGGTGACCCGGGTTTTAAAATTGTTCAGTGCCAGCTGGCGGGCATTCTGCGATTTATTTCCATGGATGGCCTGAGCGGTGATTCCCGCACGGTTTAAGTCCCGCGCAACCCGGTCGGCGCCATGCTTGGTTCGGGTGAACACCAGCACCGATTTGAGAGCTGGGTCCCGAAGCAGATGCTCCAGCAGCCGTCTCTTGTTTGCCCTGTCCACAAAATACACCGACTGATCAATGGCATCCACCGTAGAGGAAACAGGAGTGACCGCCACCCGCACCGGGTCGTTGAGCAGGTTACGGGCAATTTCCGCGATTTCCCGGGGAATGGTAGCAGAAAACAGAAGGGTCTGCTTTTTTTCCGGCGTTTTGGCCAGGACCCGCTTCACATCATGGATAAAGCCCATGTCCAGCATCCTGTCCGCTTCATCCAATACCAGAATTTCCAAGGCGTCCAGATGAACCAGCCCCTGGCCAATCAAATCGTTCAAACGGCCGGGAGTGGCCACCAGGATGTCCATCCCCTGCCGCAGACGCTCCTCCTGAGGCTTCTGGGACACTCCTCCAAAAATCACCGCACAGCGCAAAGGCAGATACCGTCCATAGACGGCAAAGCTTTCCCCGATCTGGAGGGCGAGCTCCCGCGTCGGAGTCAGTATCAGGGCGCGGATAGGAGGACGTTTCCCTGCCGGACGCTGTGCATACAGCCGTTGAAGAATCGGTATGGCAAACGCTGCCGTTTTGCCTGTCCCTGTCTGTGCGCACCCCAGCAAATCCCGTCCAGCTGCCGCCGGGGGAATCGCCTGACGCTGAATAGGCGTCGGCTCCACATACCCCGTCTCCTCCAGGGCACGGAGAATAAGGGCCTCAATCGGCAGCTCTGAAAATGACATACTATCGTTCCTTTTTATTTTTACTTCTTTACCATCGTTTGGCAAGGGAACACACGCCTCATAGCGATGACCTGTCTCTTTATCCCCCGGCATCAGAAAATTGATACCTGTCAGCCGCCAAAAGCCTCGTCATAATTGACATAACGAAATTCCACACGATCCTGGTCCGCTACCTTCGCCTGTGACGCACCGACATCAGAAAGCACATCGTTGATATACAGCAGCCAGCCGTCCGTGTTGGTGGAGTCTTCGCCTCCAAAATGATCGAACATACCATTTTGAAAGGTATACGCCACCTGTCCGGCATCACAGACCTGTCGGATGGCTTTTTCCGCTGTGGCATCGTCTGCCGGCAGTTCTGCCGTTCCGTCCGCCAAAGCTGCGGTCTGACCAACAATTTTCACCGATACGCTGATATCTGCAGGCAGAGGCGTATCCTCTTTGGGAGGAGTGGTATCCCCACCACAGGCAGTCAATCCGGTCAATAGAAGAATCGTGGCCAACAATACCCCTGCAAATTTTTTTTGAATCATCCTGATCATCTCTCATCTATCCTTCCTTAAATAAAAATGTCTCGAGAAAATGTCTCGAGGAAACCCTTCCTCAAAAAAATTCCCGCTGCCGCTTTGCTGCAAATGTCAGAAAAATTTCTCACAACGTAAAGTAATCGGGAACAGATCGGCCCGGGGTTCTTCCCCCAAAAATCTCCGATTTTTATATAATACTATATTTCGATGCGTTTGGCTACCTTCTGACGCAGCAGAAATTTATTCTCATAAAATTCTGTCGTCTTCACCAGATGATCGAGTCCGAATCCTGTTCAGCAGCATACGGCACAGCATCACGGATGGAAGACTTCGAGTAAGATAGAAAAGGAGGAAATACACAAGCAGGCAGTTATCCGCAACAGATAACTGCCTGCTCAACGGGAAGTCGCTGGATTTCCTTCTCCATCCAATTCAGCCCAGTCGAATCAAGCGAAAACGAGGGTTATCCTCACAGACTTTCTTAACTGAGCGGACACCTGCATTTGCTGCCGGGAAATTCAGAAAAGGCCTCTGGGAATTTTATTCCCCCCGATAAACGATTGTTGGGTTCCATCTCTCACCTCTTTGCATATACTGTGAGGACCTGGTGCGGTAAAACAAACCAGGGACATCCCATGCTAAGGAGGAATCAAACAATATGGCAGAACCATATCGGGGAATGGATGTTTCGGCCTTTCAGGGACTGATCGACTGGACTCAGGTAAAAAATGCCGGTATCCAGTTCGCGATGGTCCGCTCCGGCTACGGCTGGGAAAATCCCGAGCAGCAGACCGACGCTCAGTTTGAAAACAACATGCGTGGCGCGGCTGCCGCCGGTATCCCAACGGGAGCCTACCATTACAGCTATGCGACCAATGCGGAGGAGGCGCAAAAAGAAGCTGCTTTCTTTCTCAACGTCATCCGGGGTCATCGGCTGGAATACCCTGTCGCTCTGGATATAGAAGACGCCTCTCAGCGCGGACTCAGCCGCGATGCACTGACCGAAGTGGTTGCCTCCTTCTGCTCCGCTATGGAGGAGGCAGGCTATTATGCCATGCTCTACACCAGCTTGGACTGGGCGGTAAATCGTCTCAATATGGAGGCACTCAGCCGCTTTGATTTCTGGCTGGCACAGTGGAATGACCACCCCACCTACGACGGCAATTTCGGATTGTGGCAATACAGCAACACAGGAACTGTCGCAGGTGTTTATGCGCGGGTGGACCTTGACCTCTCCTATCGCGATTATCCCACCATCATCCGAAATGCCGGTCTCAATCATCTGGAGGAGCCTCAACCGGATCCCGAGCCTCCCTTTCAGCTGGGGGAGGCGGTACGTGTGAAGCCTGGTACAACGACCTTTGCCGACGGAACCGGCATGGCCTCCTTTGTGAAAGAAGTCACATTGTATGTCCGTCAGCTTTCCAGTGACCGGGTACTGGTCAGCACCTCCCCCGATGGCGACGAATATAC
>JAAWCO010000093.1 GCA_022793315.1 Clostridiales bacterium
ACCAAAACCACTCGCGGACAGAAATATCAGATTCCGCTGCCCGCCAGCAAAAATGAGGATGGCCGTCTGGAGGAATATGTGGATAAAGAGGTCATCATGGGGATCCGTCCGGAGGACGTGCATGATGAACCCCGTTATCTGGAGCAGTTCTCCGATTGTCTCATCAAGGCGGATGTGGAAGTGACCGAGCTGATGGGAGCGGAAACCTACCTGTATCTGAATGTGGTGGGCTTTGCTTACACCGCCCGTGTGGAGCCGACCTCCACCGCCCGTCCCGGTGATAATATTGATGTGGTGCTGGAGAATACCAAAATCCATCTGTTCGATAAGGAAACCGAAAAGACTATCTGCAACTGATTGTTCAGCGGATGCCGGTTCAGACAGATTCTCTCAGATAAAGGGGGACAGACGCTGTCTATCGGTGTGGATCAGGCAGAAGATGTGATTGCTATATAAGGAAACGAAACGGTTAACCGGAGAGGGGCCGTTTCGTTTTTTTATACACCGATTTGGGGCCGTCTTTTGCTATGCAGAGAGGAAAGAGAGGGGGCTGGTCCCTGCTTTTCTTTGGGAATAACCACCGATTCGGTATTTTATGCTTGTGAAATGCTAGACGATATGCTACAATTTTTTTATTCAGCAGAAAGGGGGCGGCAGGATGTTGCTGAGGCAAAAAAAGTGGTGGACGGCCGGATTTTTTTCCCTAATGCTGGCCGTTGTTCTGACAGGCTGCAACATTTTGGGGATGGATGTGGAAAACAAGCTGAGGCCCCCCCGCGCTGCCGGCGAACAGGCGGAAATTCAGAAGGCGCTTGACAGCTATCTTCATGCGGAAAAGCTGTCCTCCCATTATATGCTGAAATATCCCCGCTCCGGTGAATATCGTTCCGCCTTTATTATGAAGGATATCAACGGCGATCAGGAGGATGAAGCGCTTGCTCTTTACCTTCCGGGAGAAAAGGCAGGTGCTGTCCATCTCAATTTGCTCCAGCGGGTGGAAGGGAAATGGACCTCGGTCAGCGATGTGGAGGGGATCAGCACTGACATTGACAGCATCGCATTCGGCGATTTGGACGGGGACGGACGTCTGGAGATTTTTTCCGGCTGGAATATTTATACCGATACGCAGCAGCTGGTGGTGTATTCCCTGTCGGAGGGAAGACTGGTACAGCGATATGCTGAGACCAATTATAACAAGCTGATTGTGGGGGATATCCGCAAGACGGGACGCGACGATATTTTGCTATTGCGTGTCCAGCCGGACGGCATGTCGGTGGTTGCCCGATTGCTGGCGGAGCAGGAGGGGATCATTACTGAGGTGAGTTCAGCTGAGTTGAATATCGCAGTCCAGCGTCTGGGCGGCGCCCGCGTCAGTTCTCTGACCGAAACGGTCAGCGGGGTTTTTATTGATGGAATCACCGCCAGCGAGGGGATGGTGACAGAGCTCCTCTGCTGGGATGAGCAGAAACGGCTGACGCCTGCCGGGATTACGGCACTGACCTTTCGGGAGGTTCCGGTGCCTTCAATGGACATTGATGGGGACGGCCGGGTGGAATGGCCGAGAACCGTGATCGTCAGTCCGACTGATGCCGCTGAAAACGGCGCGCTGCCTTCCGGCGGGCCGGCGTATGTTCATTGGCTGGACTGGGATTATGAGAAGGCTGCCAGCGTGGCCAAGGAATATGGCTTTGTCAATTTGACAGACGGCTATATGTTTCGCACCGAAAAGGCGTGGGATGGCCTGATTTCGACGGAATATGACCGTGAAAGCCATACCACTGACTTTTATCGAACAGAGGGGGAGGAACGCGAATGGTTCCTGTCCATACGGACCTTTTTCAATGGACAGAGCCGTCCGGAGGAAAACAGCTGGAATTTTGGAGCATCCACTTTTGTTGGAACGGTGATCGGCAATGTTCAATATGAATGTGCGCTGGCGGCGAACCCGCCGTTCAGCCTCAATCGTGAGGACTTGCTCCGCCGGATTAAGGCGCTTCCGGTTTGAGGGAAGTGCGTGAGCGAAAAACGCGGTGGAAACCACGAAGGGAGGACCCCCTGTGAAACGCATTCTGGTTTGCGAGGATGAAAGCGCGATCCGGGAATTTGTTGTCATCAATCTGAAACGGTCAGGTTATGAGGTGCTGGAGGCCGGTTCAGGCGAAGAGGCGCTGAAGCTGTTTGATGAGGCAAAGGGCGATGTAGACATCGCCTTACTGGATATTATGCTGCCCGGTATGGATGGCTTTGCCGTTTGCCGGGAGCTTCGGAGCAAAAGCGACACCATCGGCATTATTATGCTGACGGCCCGCACACAGGAGATGGAAAAGGTTGGCGGCCTGATGATGGGCGCGGACGACTATGTGACCAAGCCATTCAGTCCTTCCGAGCTGGTGGCGCGGGTGGATGCCCTGCACCGGCGGGTGACCGCTGTCCGCAGCCGGGACGGCGTCAATTATCTGGAAGAGCTGACCAGCGGCGATTTTGTTCTCAATCTGCGCAACCGCACCCTGAAAAAAAAGGGTGCTCCGGTGGAGCTGACGCAGGTGGAATTTCAGATTATGGAGTATTTTTTTACCTCACCCGGCAAAGCGCTCAGCCGTACCGATATCCTCACCCGTGTCTGGGGCGAGGAGTATTTTGGTGAGGAAAAGATTGTGGATGTAAATATCCGGCGGCTGCGCATGAAGATTGAAGAGATCCCCTCCGAACCGCAGCATATCCTGACTGTCTGGGGCCTCGGTTATAAATGGGCCGGATGACCTTTGGCCTCCGCCGAAGCGTTTCGATTGGTGATTCCGCTGAAGGGGGAGGAAGACGTGTGACCCGCCGAAAAATAACCCGGCGCTGGATGCTGAACAATCTCAGTGTCATCATCACCATGCTGCTGATTTTTGAAATTGCGTTTGCGGGGGCGGTTCGCTCCTATTTTTATAAAAATGTGGAATATTCACTGGAAAAACGGGCGGAGGGCGTGATGGCCACCTATATGGATTATGACCTGAACGCCGGCATGACCAACAGCTATCGTACCTTTGTAGACCGCTTTCAGGATAAGGACCTGATGGAAATTCAGGTGCTGGACGCTTCGGGAAGGGTGCTGATTTCTTCGCTTGGATTTGTTCCCCGACAGGAGAGCATGCCCGATTACGCCGCCGCCTGTACCAGCAGCGACCGGACCGGGGTATGGCACGGGCGCAACAGTGCCGGGGAAAATGTGATGGCCTATACCACCATCATGACCGGCAGTGACGGCACCTTTATCGGTGCGCTGCGGTATGTGGTGTCCCTGTCTCCCTTTGATCGGCAGCTGTGGCTGATCATTGGTGTGATGGGGCTGTTCAGTGTAATAGTGGTTCTTTTTGTGGTGTTTTCGAGTACCTATTTTGTCAATTCGATTGTACAGCCGGTGATGGATATCGGACGCGCGGCCCGCCGTATTGCTCTGGGGGATTATCAGTTCCGTATTGAAAAAAAATACGATGATGAAATCGGCGATTTATGCGATACCATCAATTACATGGCGGGGGAGATTTCCGCTGCGGAAAAGGTCAAGAACGATTTCATTTCCTCTGTATCGCATGAGCTTCGTACACCGCTGACGGCGATCAAGGGCTGGGGAGAAACCCTTCGCCAGGTGGACAGAGGCGATGCCGAGATGCTGGACAAGGGGCTGGAGGTCATCATTGGCGAGGCGGAGCGCCTTTCCGGCATTGTGGAGGAGCTGCTGGATTTCTCCCGTATGCAGGGCGGCCGTCTGAACATGAAATTCGGGAAGATGGACATTCTGGCAGAGCTGGATGAAACGGTTTTGCTTTTTCGGGAGCGGGCCGCCCGCGAGGGAGTTGGGCTTCAGTATATTGAAACAGAGGATTTGCCGCCAGTAGTGGGCGACCGCGACCGTCTCAAGCAGGTGTTTATCAATGTGATTGACAATGCGATCAAATATACCGGCCAGGGCGGCCGTGTCCGAATTGAAACGGCCGATATGAGCGGCCGCGTACAGATTGTGATCAGTGATACCGGTATGGGAATCTCCAAAGAGGATTTGCCGAATGTAAAGGAAAAATTTTACCGGGCAAATCACACCCGGCCAGGCTCTGGTATTGGACTGGCGCTGGCAGATGAGATCATCCGCTGGCACAAGGGGCGGCTGGATATCGACAGCGAGGAGGGAGTGGGAACCACGGTGACCATTCTGCTGCCCGCCGCCCCGCCGGCGGCCCTGGGGCTGGAGGAAGAGCTGCCGCTGCCGCCGGAATCCGCAGACAGGCCCGAGCGTGAAGGGTAAAGGTTTATCGGCAGGCGTCTGAGCGTATGCCGAGAAAGGATGAAAAAATATGGCCGGAAAACAGAAGGCGGCGGAAAGACCGCAGAAAAAGACATCGATTGGAGGCCAGGCCCTGATCGAGGGGATTATGATGAGAGGACCGGATGTGACCGCTATGGCGGTTCGCCATACCTCCGGCCATATTTTATTGGAGAGCTGGGCCACATCGGGCCGGAATCGGGCTAAAATTCTGCGTCTTCCCTTTATCCGCGGGGTCATTAATATGACGGAGTCGCTGTATTATGGTTACAAATGTCTGATGCGGTCCGCGGAACTGGCCGGATTGGAGGAGGAGAACACCGATGGCACGCCGCAGTTTCTGGGACCAGAGGATCTGGAGCGACTGCAAAAGGAAGCCGGCGAAGGGGTGACGGTCCGTCTGATTGGGACCCCGGGCATTCCGGCGTCGGAACAGCCGACGGCGGAGAATTCCTCCGATGTGCCGCCTCAGTCGAAGAAGGGCGCCGGGACGGCGGAGAAATTTTTGATGACGCTGCTGATGGTGCTGAGTACGCTGCTGGGTGTGGGGCTCGCGGTGGGACTGTTTTTGTTTCTGCCGTCGCTGCTGTCCGGTATGCTGGGCAGGGCGGTCCCGGTAATGCAGAATCAGATAGCGAAAGCGGTGTTTGAGGGAGTGCTGCGAATCGTCCTGTTTGTGGGATATATCTCCCTGGTTTCATTGATGAAGGATATCCGGCGGGTTTTTATGTATCACGGCGCGGAACATAAGACGATCTTTTGTTATGAGGCAGGTGAACCCCTGACGGTGGAAAATATCCGCCGTCAGCGCCGTTTTCATCCCCGCTGCGGCACCTCTTTTTTGATTTTGGTGCTGCTGGTGGGTATTGTGGTATCCATGTTTATTTCGGTGACCAATCCGCTGCTGCGTACCCTGATCAAGCTGTTAACCATTCCGATTGTGGTGGGAATTGGCTATGAGCTGATCAAGCTGGCAGGCCGGAAGGACAATCTGCTGACCCGCATCCTCTCGGCACCGGGCATGTGGCTGCAGCATATCACCACCAAAGAACCGGACAACAGTATGATTGAATGCGCCATTGAAGCCATGCGGGAGGTTATTCCCGATGATCCCGACCGCGATAACTGGTAAGAGGTCGGGCGGATACATGTTTGATACATCAGGGGAATAGACTGTAAAGACTGTTCCCCTTGTTCATATGAAGGAGCCAGAGCGTATGCCGTTTAGGGAACTTCCTCCGCTGTCCCTGCGTACCTTATATGAGCAGTCGAAGCAGCGGCTGGAGGAATCGGGATGCGACAGCCCGGCATTTGACGCTTCCTGCCTGCTGGAGGCGTTTTGCGGCGTCGCGCGCGGACGACTGGCAATGGAGGGCGGCCGTACCGCCGCAGCGGATCAATATCGGCGTTTGTGGACCGCCGTTGAGGAACGGGCGGCAGGACGGCCGCTTCAGTACATTTTGGGTGAATGGGATTTTCTGGATCTGACCCTGTCGGTGGGAGAAGGGGTGCTGATCCCCCGTCCTGATACGGAGCTGCTGTGTGAAACAGCGGCGGAGCTGCTGAAAAAAACACCTTGTACGACTCCGCTGGTCCTTGACCTCTGTGCGGGAAGCGGCTGTGTCGCGTTAGGCGTCGCCCGCCTCTTGCCGGGTGCCTCAGCGGTGGCGGTAGAGTTGTCGAAACAGGCGCTGCCGTATTTGCGGCGCAACATCGCCCGTTATCCCGCGCTGTCAGTGACGGCGGTGCAGGGAGATGTGCTGGCTTTTGACGACAGGAGCACTTCCTGCGAGGTGCTTCGACCGGATTCAGCCGCTTTCGACGCGGTGGTTTCCAATCCGCCTTATATCCCCGCCAGTGAACTGTCCTCCCTGATGCGGGAGGTTCAGAGGGAACCGGTCATGGCGCTGGATGGGGGGGACGGTCTCCGCTTTTATCGCGCCATTACCGGTGAATGGCTCTCCCGGCTCAAGCCGGGCGGCTTTTGTGCGGTGGAGGTGGGGATCTATCAGGCGGCACAGGTTGCTTCGTTGTTTCAGGCGGCGGGACTGGAGGAAATTATAGTCCGTCGGGACCTGAACGGAGTGGAGCGGGTGGTATGCGGACGAAAGAACGGAGCATTTCAAAGGAAAGGATGACCGTCATGACCAGAACAGGAAATCAGATGCGGAGGAACCTGCGTTATTTTATCCGCCGAAACCAGCGCGCCTGCCTGATTGCCGCCATTTTTCTGTTGCTGCTGCTGATCGGCCTGGCTGTCTGGCTGCTGGTGGCGCTGACCCGCTCCAAGGTTGATGAGTCGGAAATTACCTATGCGTATGGCGTCCCTGTGGTTACCGACCTGATGGACCCCTCTCTGCCGGGCCGGCCGGGGATTGAGAGAACGGTCAAATATGTGGTGATTCATGAAACGGGGAACCCTTCGGCAGGGGCCGGCGCCCATAGTCACAGCCTATATCTGCAGACGGGCAGCAGCGGGGAGACATCGTGGCATTATACAGTGGATGATCATGAGATTTATCATCATATTCCCGACAACGAGGTCGCCTGGCATGCCGGGGACCGGGAGACGCCGGACGGCGGCAATTTGTGCGGTATCGGCGTGGAGCTCTGCGTCAACGAAGGCGGCGATTTTGAGAAAACTTTTGACAACGGTGCCCGACTGACCGCTTTTTTGCTGAAACGCCATCATTTGGGAATTGGGGATATACGGCAGCATGGGGATTTTATTCAGAAAAATTGTCCGCAGACCATTCGGGAAAATAGCCGGTGGCAGGAATTTCTTGAACGGGTATCTGTTTATCTGACAGAGGACGACGGCTGAGGCCGTCGTCCTCTGTCAGATAAACAGATATTTTTTGCCGCTCAGCTATTGCTTGGGAAACGTGACGCCCTGGGCCGCCCTTTCTCTGACGAATTCCATATGATGCGCCATGCCGGCATCGCTCGCCTGACGGCGGTCGAAAGAGTCACGGCCGTCGTTCTACGATTTGGCGGGCGTCAGCTAACGGGCATCTGGGCTCCTTTTGTTCCGTCATCAGGTCTGCTGGCGTTTTTCTCCTCAAAAATCGGGTCTGTCGTGTCAATTGATGACAAGGAAAAGGAAAGGCGGCTTTAGCAGCCGGTTGAATCTCTTTCATCTGCCCGCCGGATGTGACGAAATTGTTAAAACTGGAGGAGTTATCGGATAATTTCAACTTTTCTGAATGGTTGACCTTGAAAAAGCGTTTCGATTTGTGTACAATACTAGTAATCGGGTGTTTTCAAGGCTTTACCCCATCGGCTGGCACTTCTCAGCCGGTGGCAGGATAAAATGAGAAGCTGGAGAGATTGTCAATAAACGCAAAGGGGAATCGTTATGTCCAACAGGCTTTTTCAAGGCGTCGTCCATCAGATGAAGGATGCGATTGATCGCACCATCGGTGTTATCGACGAATCTCTGGCGATCATTGCCTGCAGTGATCTGGGCCGTGTCGGTGAAATTTCCGATGCGGTGGCGGCCGAATCGTTTTCGGCGCAGGAATCCTTTATCCGGGCCGGCTATACCTATAAGCCTTTCGGTTCCCGTCCCCACAGCGAATACATTTTGTTTGTGGAGGGGGAGGACGAGCAGGCTGAAAGCTATGCGGCTC
>JAAWCO010000094.1 GCA_022793315.1 Clostridiales bacterium
CGGCTGCGGCGGCATTGCCAACGGCAAACACATGCCTTCGCTGAAAAAGGAAGAAGCCCGTGTCGAGATGGTCGCCTTCTGCGACTTGATTCCCGAACGGGCGGAAAAGGCGGCCGCTGACTACGGCGTGACCGGCGCACGTGTCTACACCGATTATCATGAGCTGCTGAAGGAGGACGATATCGACGTCGTCCATGTCTGTACCCCAAACCGCTCCCACTGCGAGATTACCGTGGCGGCACTGGAGGCCGGCAAGCATGTGATGTGTGAGAAGCCCATGGCTAAAACGGCGGCGGATGCCAAGCGGATGCTGGATGCAGCAAAAAAGAGCGGCAAAAAGCTGACCATTGGTTATCAGAACCGTTTCCGGACAGAATGCCAGCTGTTGAAACGGGCGGTTGACCGTGGGGACCTGGGCGAGGTTTATTTTGCCAAGGCCCATGCGTTGCGCCGCCGCGCGGTTCCCACCTGGGGTGTGTTTCTGAATGAATACGAGCAGGGGGGCGGCCCGCTGATTGACATCGGTACCCACTCCCTTGATCTGACCCTGTGGATGATGAACAATTATAAGCCCAAGGCGGTTCTCGGACAAACCTTTAAAAAGCTGGGCGACCAGAAGGAGAGCGGCAACGCCTGGGGCGACTGGGATCCGAAGGAGTTTACCGTAGAGGATTCCGCCTTTGGCTTTATCACCATGGAAAGCGGTGCGACCATCATCCTGGAATCCAGTTGGGCGCTGAATACGCTGGATGTTGCCGAGGCCGAATGTACCCTTTGCGGAACCAAGGCTGGCGCAGATATGAAGGATGGCCTTCGCTTTAATTTGGTTGACCTGGGCCGCCAGACCATTAAAAAGCCCGATTTGCATGCGGGTGGTGTCGCCTTCTTCGACGGCAGCGCCGCTCCCGACCCCGCCCACTTTGAGGCTCATAGCTGGATCGATGCGATTCTCAATGACACCGATCCGGTGGTTCTGCCGGAGCAGGCGTATGTCGTCACCCAGATTCTGGAGGCCATCTATACTTCCGCGGCCACTGGTAAAGCATTTTATTTCGACTGATTTTTTGCCGCCTTTAGATTTTCAGGCCGCCGGATACATCCGGCGGCCTGAGCCTGTTTATGCTGATGAAAGGCTTGTCATGGCAGCGTATCGTGTTAAAAATTATAGACGCCGGGATGTCCAGCCGCTGTGATAATCTACGGCCTCCGGGTTTCCAAGGTACCAACCACAATGCGGTCATTTTTCTCACAGGAAATGCAGACTATTTTTTCCTGCAAATGGTCTATGCTGGTGATAAAACGGGAGATATCCCCATAATATACATAGTTCGTACCGCCTGGGAAATCACCATATACTATTCATATTTCAATATGGATATCATTTTCTCAAAGATCTTGAGTATCTCATAAAACTATGTTAGAATACCCTAAAATATATTGACTTCCAAAAGCTCATGTTGCCCCATGAATTTATCTGCCTGGCACTGTTTAGACCTGCCAAACAAAAAATTAATGGATGGGAAGAGGATATATGAAATCGATCAAATCCAAAATTCAGGTGAGCATGCTGTCCGTGGTGCTGGTCGGCTCCATATTAATTGGAATCATTACAGCTATTTTGAACGCCACCGGAATTGATACAATGATGGAAAAGACGATTGGTCCTGCCACCCAAATGGCAGCCGACGCCGTTGAGTGGCGGATGGATAAGTATTGGACGGCTCTTCAGGAGGCGGCCGCCTCCGATATCTTTCGGGACTCTGTACCGACTGCTTCAGAGCTGGTTCCGGTTCGGGACGATATTGCAGAGCGCAACAATTTTCTCTATGTTGGCAAGATGGATGCCAGCGGCTTCTCTTCTACCGGCTACAGCTATGCTGAGGAGGACTATTTTCAGCAGTGCAGAGCTACTATGAAGCCCTATCTGTCCGATATTATGAACGATGGCCAGCGAATGATCTTTTTGCTGGAGGTACCCATCATTACAAATGGTCGTTTTGACGGTGTCGTTTACGGCGGCATCAGCGCTGACTTTTTGACGGACATTGTGGTCAACCTGGCCATAGGAAGCGATGGGGTAGCCTATGTGCTGGACAGAAGCGGCAATGTCATTGGCCATCGGGAGAGCTCTCTGGTAGAGGAAGGCTCCAATATGATTGAAATGGCGAGAACCGATGCCAGCGTGGCCGATGTGGCTGAAGTGAACCAGCGTATGATCCAGGGGGAGACCGGTTTCGGTACCTATCGTTTTTATGGGGATAACAAATTTGTAGGCTTTGCGCCAATCGACGGCAACCAGGACTGGAGCATTGCCATTGAAACCAGCCAGCGGGAGTTTAAGTCCACTCTGGACCGGAGCATTCTGTTTACGATTCTGGTGGTCATTCTGGTGGTCATCGCCTCTTTCCCGGTAGCGGTAAAGATGGCAAAATCTATTTCCAATCCTATTCGCGCCTGTGTCACCCGACTGGGGCAGTTGGCCGAGGGGGATTTGCAGACTCCGACCCCGGTTGTAAGCTCCCAGGATGAAACTGCTGAGCTGACAAAGGCATTGGAGACAACAGTTCACCGCCTGAATGATGTGGTACAGGATGTGTCTCATCATTTGGGGAAAATGGCTCAGGGCGATTTTCGAGAGGGAATCACACGCACATACTGGGGCGATTTTGTTGCTATTGAGAAGTCTATCAGAGCGATTCATGGCTCCCTGCAGAACACTCTTCTGCAAATTAGTCAGTCTGCCGGAACGGTGGCATCCAGTGCTGTTCAGGTGTCCAACGGCGCTCATTCTCTGAGTCAGGGGGCTATGGAGCAGGCCAGCGCTGTTCAGGAACTGTCCGCTACGGTCGGCAGTATCGCAGAAAACGCCAGACAGACGGCAGCAGCGGCGGCAGAGGCGGGCCACTTTGTGAATCAGGCGGGGGCCCAGCTGGGCGTGAGTGTGGACTATGTCAGGGAACTGAATTCCGCCATGGAGAAAATCTCCGAATATTCTGAGAAGATCGGCATGATTATTGAGACAATTGAAAATATAGCCTTCCAGACCAATATTCTGGCATTAAACGCCGCCATAGAGGCAGCCAGGGCAGGCAGTGTCGGTAAGGGCTTTGCTGTGGTGGCTGATGAAGTTCGCAGTTTGGCAGCCAAGTCGGATGAAGCTGCCAAAGCGACTAAAGACCTTATTGAGGGTTCCATTGCCGCTGTTACTGAAGGCAGTCGTGTGGTGAGCGATGTAACAGCTTCTCTGGATAAAACTAACTCCATTGCCGGAAGCGTAACCACGAAGATGACGATAATGGTAGAGGCTGTAGAAAATCAGACCACTGCCATTGCTCAGGTTACGGAAGGAATTGACCAGATTTCTTCGGTGGTGCAGGCTACTTCTGCTACCTCAGAGGAGAGTGCTGCTACCTCTCAGGAATTATCAGATCAGTCCTTGCTGATGAACAATCTGGTACATAAATTTCAGCTGAAATAGTACAGGGAGGCAGGGGCCTAGTCACATGATCCCTCCGGTGCTATTCTGCGATACCTTGTATGGAGGCAATCTCTACAGTGTCTTTAAAAATAGACAGGGACCCCTTTCGGCTTGCTTATATTATCTGGTTTGTTAAGACGATTTCTATTGGCCGATAACATTTTATTTATTAAATGGCAGTATTTAACCGTGTTCATCGGAAAAGAAGAACCCCCAAAACGGGTTGACATTTCCGCCGTACTCACCTATAATGACAGAAAGAAAAAATAACTTCCCCAGAAAGACTGCGAAGGGAATAAGATGTGGGCACGCCGGGCAAAGAGAATCGGCGGCTGGTGTAAGCCGATACCGTGGTCCGCATGAATAGCTCATCCCGGAGTTGCCCGCCTGAATCCTATGATCAGGGCGGGACGTATGGCTACGTTAACGGCCGGAACCTTGTCAGAGGTTTGCTGAGGGGCGCTTTGGCGCCCGAATGAGGGTGGTACCGCGAGATTGCTTAAGCGCTCGTCCCTTTCCGGGGACGAGTGTTTTTTCTTTACTTTTAAGGAGGTTTTGCCATGAAACCGTCATTTCACAAGTATCGTCCGTTTGAGCAGATTTCTCTTCCTGACCGCCAGTGGCCGAACCGCGTGATCGATAGGGCGCCCGTCTGGTGTAGCGTCGATCTGCGCGACGGCAATCAGGCGCTGGTCGACCCGATGAACCTTCAGGAAAAGCTGGAGTTTTTTAAGGCACTGTGTGATATGGGGTTCAAGGAGATCGAGGTGGGCTTTCCCTCTGCATCGGAGACGGAGTATGAGATCTGCCGTGAGCTGATTGAGGGAGGGCATATTCCCGACGATGTGACCATTCAGGTGCTGGTGCAGGCCCGTGAGCATCTGATCCGAAAAACCTTTGAGGCGATTCGGGGCGCGAAAAATGTAATTGTCCATTTTTATAATTCTACCTCAACGTTACAACGCAAGGTGGTGTTTCACCGGGATATGCCCGGCGTTATCGACATCGCGGTACAGGGGGCGCGGTTGATCCGGGAGCTGACTGAAGGCTATGAGGGGGATACCCGCATCCGCTATGAATATTCGCCAGAAAGTTTCTCCGGAACTGAGATGGATAACGCGGTGGACATCTGCGCCGCCGTTCTGGAGGCGCTGGGGGCGACACCGGAAAATCCTGTGATCCTCAATCTGCCGAACACGGTGGAGATGTGTACACCCAATACCTATGCCGATCAGGTAGAATATTTCATTCGCCATCTGCCGGGACGCGAGCGAGCGATTATCAGTATCCATCCCCACAATGACCGGGGAACCGGCGTGGCAGCGGCTGAACTGGCGCTGCTGGCAGGAGCCGAGCGGGTGGAGGGCACCCTTTTCGGCAATGGTGAGCGCACGGGAAACCTGGACATTGTCACCACCGGCCTGAATATGCATACCCAGGGGGTGGATCCCGGGCTGGATTTCGGCGATCTGCCCGCTTTGCGAAAGCTGTATGAGCGCTGCACTAAAATGCAGGTGCATGAACGGCAGCCCTATGCCGGGGAGCTGGTTTTTACCGCCTTTTCCGGCTCCCATCAGGATGCGATCAATAAGGGCACCCAGTATATGCAGGAACACAACAGCGACTATTGGGAGATTCCCTACCTGCCCATTGATCCCGCCGATGTGGGCCGTCAGTACGAGCCCATTATCCGCATCAACAGCCAATCGGGGAAGGGGGGCGCCGCCTTTGTTATGCAGCAGACCTTTGGCTATCACCTGCCGAAGGAAATGCATCCCGAATTTGGCGCGATGGTCAAGGCAGAATGCGATCGGATTGGCCGCGAGCTGACAGCGCAGGAGCTGTTTGAGGTATTCCGAACCCACTATCTGGAAACGCCTGAGACCTATTCTCTCGCAGGAAACAGTGTGTTTGAGGAGCGTCCCGGCGGCGGCCTTTTCCGTGGTGTCATTCTTCACCATGGCGGGGAGCAGGCGGTGGAGGCGGAAGGAAACGGCCCCATCGACGCCTTCTTCAACGCTCTCCGGCAGGTGGGCGTGACTGATTATCATTTTCTTTCCTATCACGAGCATGCGGTTTCCTCCGGCTCTGACTCCAGGGCTATCGCCTATATTGAGCTGAAGGCTCCCTCCGGCGGTACGGTGTTTGGGGTGGGAATCGACGACAGCATCAATAAGGCTTCTATTCGCGGCGTGCTGAGCGCCATTAACCGCTCCTGCATGGCGAAATAGAGGGCTGCTGCTGCCGCCCTTTTCTGATGCGAAGGATTATGCTATACTGACAACAGATATTTCAGCAGGAGAGAGGACGAAAGGGATATATGATGGAGGAATATACCACCCGTTCCCCAGAGGAAACCGAAGCCGTGGCTGCCTCTCTGGCTGCGTGCCTGACAGGCGGAAATGTGGTGGCGCTGTACGGTGGCCTCGGCATGGGGAAAACCGCATTCGTCAGGGGGCTGGCCGCCGGACGGGGGCTGGCGGCGGAGGTTTCCAGCCCGACCTTCGCCCTGGTGCACGAATACGGCGGACAGCCGCCGCTTGTCCACTTCGATATGTATCGTGTGGAGGGGTGGGACGATTTGGATACCACCGGGTATTTCGACTATCTCAGTGCCGGCGCGATTCTGGCAGTGGAATGGAGCGAACGGATTGAAAAAGCGCTCCCGGCGGAGGCGATTCGAGTGCGTTTTGAGCGTCTGGGCGATAGCGAACGGCGGATCACCATAGAAGGCGGGGAACAGGAAGGGGGTGGAAAGCGATGACAATTCTGGCGCTGGATACCTCTGCCGGACCGGCCTCCTGTGCGGTGTCGGAGGAGGGACAGATCGTGGCTTCGGCTGCGGTGAACGTCAGGCTGACCCACAGCCAGACCCTGATGCCCATGGTGGAAGGAATGCTGAAAAACGCCGGTCTGACACTGGAGGATATTGATCTGATGGCGGTTTCTGTCGGACCGGGCTCTTTTACCGGGATTCGGATTGGCGTGTCTGCGCTCAAGGGACTGGCCTTTCCCCGGACCACGCCCTGCGCAGGGGTATCCACGCTGGCGGCTATCGCCCGTAATCTGGAGGGGACGGCTATCGGAGAAGAAAGCATCGTATGCCCCGTGATGGACGCCCGCTGCTGTCAGGTATACACGGCGCTCTTTGCTACAAATTGTGAGGGCGGGCTGACGCGTCTGACCGCCGATGGGGCGCTGACCCTGGAAGAACTGGAGGCACGGCTGACCTCTCTGAAAAAAAACGTATTTCTGGTTGGAGACGGGGCGGAATTGTGCTATAATACTTTGAAAGACAAGCTCCCCTGCCGGTTGGCGCCGCCGCACCTGCGCTATCAGCAGGCGGCGGGTGTGGCGATGGAAGCAGTCGGGCTGGCAGCAGCTGGGCAGACAGTCCCAGCAGAAGAGCTGATGCCCGTCTATCTCCGTCTGCCGCAGGCAGAACGGGAGCGGCTGGCGGCTGTACAGGCGCAGGGGAGCTGACGCTCCTTTCCTGCTGCGGAAGTCCGGCTGTCGGAGAAAAAACGCCTGCCGCTTTTTTCAACAAGCCCCTGCCGGCGGCCGGTGGGAACGAACGGCGCCCCGGCGCCGGAATGGAGGTTATTCGTTATGTCCGAGAAGCCCTTTATTGCCGATCATCCGCTCATTCAGCATAAGGTGACCCTGCTGCGGGACAAAAACACCGGTTCCAAAGAGTTTCGGGAGCTGATTCAGGAGATCACAGAGCTGATGTGCTATGAAGCGACCCGGGATCTTCCCCTGTGCGAGGTGGAGGTGGAGACACCGATCACTCTCACACGGTCCAAGGTAATTTCGGGACGTAAGCTGGCGTTTGTGCCGATTCTGCGCGCCGGAATGGGAATGGTGGACGGCGCCATTGAGCTGGTGCCTGCCGCCAAGGTCGGTCATATCGGCCTTTTCCGCGATCCCGAAACCCTCAAGCCAGTGGAATATTACTGCAAGCTGCCGGGAGATATCGGGGAACGTGATGTCATTGTCCTTGATCCCATGCTGGCGACAGGCGGATCAGCGATTGACGCCATCTCGCAGATCAAGGAGCGCGGCCCTAAGAGTATCAAATTCATGTGTATTATTGCGGCTCCTGAAGGGATGAAGGCCCTGACCGAAGCGCATCCCGATGTGCCGATTTACTGCGCGGCCCTGGATGAACGGCTGGATGATCATGGCTATATTGTTCCGGGGCTGGGGGATGCCGGCGACCGTATTTTTGGGACCAGGTAAAATACAGAACAGGAAACGACGAGAGGGGCGGAGCATCTGCCTCTTTCTTTATGATGAAAACAGGCCCGACAGCTATCGGGCCTGTTTTCATCATAAAGAAAGAGGTGGAGGAGTGAGACTTCTGCTGTTCCGGTGATGTGCCCTGAACCATGGATGTTTAAATTTACGCAATCCACGCTCCTGCGGGAGGAGCGACAGCAAACACCCACAAAAACAAAATTTTAAAATGACTTTGTTTATAAAATAGGCCTTGCAAGAACCGGAGAAGAAAATAGAAAAGGCCGTTTTTTCGCCTCCTTTTGAAAAAATGTCCAAAAAAGGGTAACTGCTTTTGCGCGAATCCCCCGGTATTTTTCTGTTCGCTTATGGTTCGCGCCGGCCTGTCGAAGCGAACACATTCAGACGCTCAGGGGGAATGTCATATCAAAGCCGGATTTGATATGACGTGCTCTACCCGGTTTTGATAATGATTTCCCAGGTTATAAAAGCGGATGCTGTTCATCTGGGGGTCTATCAGAGACTCCAGACGATGGCGAACCAGACGATATTGCGCAGCGTCGAGAACACATTCAAAAACGGAATACTGAACCCGCTGTCCATAGCCCTGACATTCTCTGGCGACGCGGCGGAGGCGTTTTTCCCTTCCGGCGTTTCCGTATTGACATCATAGGTAATGAGAAGAAGCACCGATAACACCTGCTTCCACAGAAAGGGCGGATAAGCGTCCAGATCCCCCGAAGATAGCGGGCCAGCAGCAAAGTCGGCGACCAGGGAATCAATCCCCACTCCATTTTTTTCCTCCAGAAACGGATGACAGACGCTTTCCTGCTTGCGTTTATGCCAGGCGCGCAGGACTTCCCGCCGTGTGGTGTTTTCTATTTGCACGGCGCCGTTTTCTTTCTGATGGAAGCCTTCGGGACGTACGATCCGTTTATTGATAAGGGTGAGGACAAAGCCGGTCGGCCATTATGGGACACAGCTCCTCCATCAGATCAAGGGCCAGTGAAGTACGGCCGGGACGGTATCTGTGCAAAAATCCCATGTACGGGTCCAGCCCCGCAGACTCCAGCGCGGCGGCAGCATCGTGGGACAATGACCACGGCCCAACGTTTATGCTCACATGATGTCTGGCGGCCGTGGCCTTGAAAATGCCTATGGCATTTCCCCCAACTTTATGGGACAACAGGGTATAAAGGAGAGCAGGGCGTTCACAGAATCCATGGGCGGCCGGTGGCTGCGCCTCTGAAAGCAGAAATCCTCCTTCTGCTGCAGGATCAGATGGTCGAAGATATAGAAAATATCGGGCGGCGGCCTCGCCCTCCACGCCACGGAGACTGTCGAGAGATTCACACCGGCTGGCGTTGGCCGCGGCCTCTTTAAAAAAGCGAAGCCTGTTTCAGGGACTCGGGTTCCAGACGCAGCATGTGATCCCGCAGGGCGCGTTCCACCACCTGACGGGAATGGCAGAGCTTTCCCACAATCAAGCTGCGGGCGGTCCGGACAGCATCCGGTTCGTTGTCCGCCCAGCGGTACTGGGGCCGCAGCAGCAGGGCATTGCCCCGCGTTTCGCCGGTAACACGCGCCAGAAAGCGTCCGTGGGGGGGAGGGGAAGCGTCCCCCTTTCGGCGCAGGCACCCATTAGGGCCGAACTGGCGCCGCTGTATCCGAAGGAGAGAATATCCTCCAGATTATGAAGAGGAAAGCGGGACCGGCCTTCTTCCTTGCGGATCAGGGCTCACTGGCGGTGGCAGAAGCAGAAATGCTGAAGCCCCGACAGCTCAAGAAAATCCTCCTCACAGTACTCCATTTTACCGTCCGTCCTGCTCATCCAGAACCAGCCCATCCAGCGTCGTGACCGTTACGGTAAAATCTTCATAGGAGCGGGGACTGGTGATCCCTTCGTTCAGCGTCACCGAGAGGCTGCGATGCACGCGGGCAGAGGAATACTGTCCGGAGCGGCAGTCGTGCCGCCACCAGTACACCTTATGTACCTGCATACTGCCGTCGGGGCGGGCGGAGGAGGCGTCGTTTTCAAACAGAGAGAGCAAAGCCTGATGGATGACCTCCGCATCCTCCGCACTGAAGCCGGTTTTTTGTGCCAGCTGGCAGTTGATGCTGCCGAAAAAGGTGTACAGACCGAAGCTGACCCGATGCTTGGCACCCATGGTGTCAGAGGATTTTTTGTCGCTGGTTTCACTGTTGACACTTTTGGTGATCTGAAGGCTGTCGATGGTGACAGGGGTTACACTGAAGGCGGGATGGAGGGAAACCGGTCCCCGCACGCCGGTGGATACCGTGTCGCTGCCCTTGAAAGCGAATACTTGGCCGAAGCTACGTACATCCAGCCACTTTTCACAGGCGATACGGGAAAAAGCCGCCTGGTCCTTCCGCCTGACCGTTTCCTTTAGCTCAGGGACGGCATCTGCCCGATCGTGCAGGCTACGGAAGCCATCGGCACACCGGTCGTCCGACTGGACAAAAATCGGGTATCCCATATCCATCATACGGTTGCGGATTTTGCGTTTGAGACAGACATCGGAGATTTCTCCATAGCCGTTGTAATCCTCCCGGGGACGGTTGCCGTTGAGGGGGTCGCCGTTAGGATTGGCATGACTCACGGAGAGGATGACAGCAAAATCAATTTTGTTTTCAAGAATGGGCATATCAGTCGCTCCTTTATCTTTATCTGCTGGTTGTGGGGAAAAGGGAACGGTTAATGGTTATAGCTTTCCTCTGCGCCGGCGGGACGGTCCTCCTTTTTAGAGCGGAGCAGGGCCAGTTGGGAATAATAGCCCAGGAGATAGACATCCTCCAGCCGGTCGTCGCTGAAATCGTCAGGGAGAAAGAGGGACATCACCTGAGCAATCTCGCCGCGGAACCAGCTTCCCCTGTCATTCAGCTTGCGGTAATAATAGGTCAGCTGATTGTCGATATAGCTCCACGTCCGGCGGGGGGTCAGGGAAAACTGGCGCTTCAGACGCAGGGCGTTGGTCAGCCGTGTGGGATGGCGACTGTCCGATTCCTTTTTCCGGTCGCCGGCGAGAGCACGGGATTCTGCCTGATCCGCATAAGCGAGCAGGCGGCCGAACAGATAGCTGCGGTCGGTGCATTGGGGATCGAGAGCCATGGTCCATACCTCCTTATATGTGCTTCCCGTTTGCCGGGGATTGAGCCGGTCATTGCGGGACTTGCGGACAAGAGCGCAGGCAACGTCGAGGGTGCGGCGGTATTCCCACCGCTCCACCGCCGGAGGATGGGAGGCACGCCGCACCGCGCATTCCACCAGATCAGGCGGAAGGGGAGCGCCGTCGATGATGCAGGAAAGCAGGCGTTCCGTTGTGGCCTTGATGAGCTTTTCCCCTGCCATGGGGCCATAGGCCGCCTGGACGATATCGGCCGGGGCAGGAGCGCCATAAAAGGTGACAGTACGGTAGAGGGGACGCCCCCTGTCGTCAAATCCTGCCGGCTCCCCCTTGTCGCGGATCTGCCAGCAGCAGGTGGCGTGCCAGCGGACGACCCGTTCCAGCAGCTCGGAGTTCTGCAGCTCCCGATAAAAGGTGATGGAAAGACGGCCCGGTGTGGCGGAATCCAGCCCGATCACCGATGTTTGAGAGCCGGCGTTCAGCCCCTTGCCGTAATAACCGCTCAGCGCCCGGTTCAGACGGCCGGCAAGCTGAGCAAAGGTCTGTACCGGCAGCTCCAGCGGCTCGCCCAGAGCATCGCCGAGACCAAAGGTATCCGTTTGCAGGGGTGGTACCGGCTGGTTCTCTGTTCCCCAGCAGAGGATCACCTGGTCGCCGTTGCGCCAGCCCTGCCGGTCGATTAGCCATTTGAGGGCATTATGGGCCTTCTGGGTGGCCTCTGCGCTGATGCAGGCCGCTTGCCGGGCTTCGGTAAACCGGCCCCGGTAGGTGAAGCCGGTGGAGTCGTTGGAGGAGATCAGCTTGGCTTTATCTCCTGAATGACGGATTTTGCCGGGGCTCATCTCCGCACGGGGTAAATATTTTCCTGAGACATAGCAAAGATCCCGCTCCTCCTGCCGGCTGCGCTGATATTCGATGAAGAGACGGCGGATATCCTCATCCATCCACAGGCGTGGCTCGCCGCCCGGCTCGGTCAGCATGCGGAAGCGGACAAAGGCGTCCGCCTGATCGCCGGGCAGGACAGAGAGGATGTGAGGGGTATCCTCCCTGGCGCCGTCCCATTTTTTCAGCAGCTGACTGTTTTCTCCGGTCCGGAGGATGCCGTCCTCCACCAGATCGTGGATGAGACAGCCCTTTTTCAGATAGGCGAGCACGGCGCAGACCCGGGGATGGGAGAAGGGGGAGGCGCACCAGTCCTCCAGCTGTCGGAGATAATCCGGGTATCCGCTTTTTTTCTTTCCGCCGTAAGAGAGGTAATCGCCGGCAATATAGGCGAGCTTATCAAACAGGGGATGGGGACACAGGCCGCTCGTGCGGTTAGCGGAGGATTCTGTACAGGGGATGATGGTGATACCTTCCCCTCGGCCCGGCACATGGGCTCCCAGCGGCACCCAGTTTCCCCCTTCGTCCAGTGTGATTTCGATATGGGCGCTCTGGGTGGTGTGGTACAGGGGAAGCAGGGGAGTCAGCGGGATCTCCTCTTTTTTTCGTTTTACCATGACGATTTTGCCGATTTCCCCGGTGCAGTTGTCATAGGTATCCACCAGCCGGTTCAGCCAGCTCATAATCCTTCCTCCTCTGCCAGACTGCCGCAAAAGTCGAAATTGACCCCCGGCATGAAGGGCTTTGCTGTCTGAGGATGCAGATCGCGGATATACAGACATTCCTCCGGACGGGGAAATGTGAGGACGCCCCGGTGCATAACGGCATGCCACAAACGCGCCTGAAGCAGGTCGCGGCCGGTTTCATCAGGATAGGAAAAGCCGTGGAACATCAGGCCGAAGGACACCTCATCCGTATCATCGTAGGCACCCGGCCCGTCAGGGAAACCGCCGGGCTCCACATACGCCTGGCACTCCCGTGTACCGAGAAAGACATCCCGGCGTCCGCCCCGCTCTACCATGCGGCGGGCAATCTGAAAGTGCTTGTGTTCATTGCGGTCGGGCGTCAGGTCGGGCCGGTTTTCGTTCCACTCGAAATGGGCCTTCACCTGATACTCCACATCGGTGAGGTAGGTATAAAAAGACAGGGTATTGCCGCCGTGATAATCAAGAGGACGGACGCTCTTTGACTGGGTCCGGATGGGATGGAGAACCCTCACCTGATCCACGACCCACTGAAAGGTCGGCTTCCAGTACACGCTTTCCAGAATCCCCTTAACCGCCTGATAGGTGGGGACCGGATAGCTGTACTTTTCACCGCCCAGACGGGTCAGCGGATCGCTGAACAGAGCCCGACGGCCGTATACCCGCAAACAGACGCTGTTGTGGTATTGCATGGTATCACATCTTTCGTATGAAATGGGCCGGCGAAGGACAAGAGGTCGTAAAGGGAAACGACTCCGGCTCACCGGTGACGCCGGTATCGCTGCGATAGAAACGGGGATTCAGGGCAAGGACGCCGCAGGGCAGACGCTCCACTGCCTCCTTCGGCAAGCGCTCCCATTCCCAGACAGGCACCGTGACCGCGTAACGTTGCGTCCGGCGCAGCAGACGCGCCGTCTGCCCAATGGTCAGACAGGGAGCGCGCAGCTGCCCGATCAGAGAAACGCCGTCCTCTGTCTCTTTTTTGCCGTTCTCATCCTCTCCGCTCTCCATCTGGCGCCAGAGAACCAGCAGGCTCACGCCGTCCTTCAAATTGTTTCCCCGCCGTATGAAAGGCCTGCGCCAGCCCCGGCTGGGAGGAGGAAAGCAGTGTCCTGCCGGTCAGATTCAGGGAGAACAGATCCATCAGCGTATTCTGCGCGCCGCGCCCTTTCACAGGGGAAATGGGGGTAATCCATCCGTTCGCTTTTTCCGTGATAATAGTCCTGAAAATACTGATCAATTGCCTGGGGCGCCAGAGAAATATGTCCTTCCTGACTGATCCAGTGCAAAATGTTGAGGGTTGCCTGAGCCCGCTCCCGAACCGGCTGAGGCGATTGAGCCTTTCTTCGGCAGAATTGACGACAGACACCTCCCGTGGTCCGTCCCTTCCATGACGGTTGCAGCGTCCAGCGGCCTGTGCGATGCTGTCCAGCCCCATCACCGACCGGATGACACAGTCAAACGAGATATCGACACCCGCTTCAATCAATGGGGTGGTGAAGCAGATAACCGGCGGCCTGTTCCGCCGGCCGGCAGCCGGCAGGCGCTCGAGCTCCCGGCGCAGTCGGTCCAGCCGGTCGAGACGGTGGGCGGGGCACAGGCGAGTGCTGAGATAAAACAGGGAGGGCCGCTCCCCCGGTGGCAGGGAATTACCTGTTTCCCGAAGAAGCCGGTACAGGCGGTATACCGCCTCTTTGGTGTTCAGGATGACCAGAATGATGGTGCGCTCCAGTCGCTCAAACTTTTCATGGCAGTCAGGTATGAGATCGACGGGATTATTGAACAGGAGCGGCCGATTCAGACCGCCCAGACGGGGCTGAGTGGCGGTACACAGCACAATCGTTACGCCGCAGAACCCGGCCAGAAAATTACAGGCCATGTTGAACAGATGCAGGCATTCGACCGGAAGCGACTGTGCTTCATCGAAAATCAGAACAGCTCCGGCCAGACTGTGCATCCGGCGGGCAGACTGGGTTTTCCCCAGAAACAGGGTGTTAAAAAACTGAACGGTGGTGGTGAGGATCAGCGGGGCGTCCCATCGTTCGGTGAGCTGGGCATATTGCTTCTCATCATCGGGCAGGAGATTGGAGTGATGCTCCAGCGCCAGTCCTTCCTCCACCTGGCCGTACTCATCCGCTAATGCACGACGGATTTCCTGTGCGTTCTGCTCAGTGACGGCAATGTAGGGGAGAAAATAAAAGATGCGCCGCTTTTTCCACCGGCGGGCGTGATTCAGCGCGAAACGCAAGCTGCTCAGCGTTTTGCCGCCGCCGGTGGGGATATACAGCCGGTAGATGCCCTGCTCCCTTGCCGGAAAATCCCGGCAGGCCAAGGATATCTCTGACCGTATCTGATTGAGAAGAGGTTTCTGATCCGGACAGCTTATGTGATGTCGAAGTGGTGAATAGATAAGAGGGGCAGGGCTTTGTACAAAAAAGGGCGCAAACCACAGAATCCGATGCCTATCCGGTTTAAGCCTGACAGAAGCTGTCAGAGAAACAAAATAGCAACAGGAGAGGGCGCTGGACCTTTGTCAGGTATTTTTTATAAGGAACAAAATGTAAAATAGAAAAAACTATTAATAATGGGTACTATACCACAACATGATGTAAAAGTACATGGTTTTATTATTAAAGATTGAAAACGGAATAAAAATTATAGTCATCATTACTGTTATTCTTTAAAAAATTGGATGTACTTTCTAATTGGACCATAATTGGTGGCAGTGTTGCAATTCTCCGTCAATTTGGTATACTGTCGTAAGATACTTCGATGAATTTTAGCGATAAGAAAACAGGAAGGGGAAATGTATATGAAAAACTACAGAATCACCCTGCTTCGGGGCGATGGAATTGGTCCCGAAATCGTAGCGGAAGCGCTTAAGGTGTTGGATGCCGCCGGGGAAAAATTTCAGTTTCGGCTGGAGTATACCGACGCTCTGATGGGGGGCTGTGCGATTGACGCGACCGGTCAGCCGCTTCCCGATGAGACGGTGGAGGCCTGCCGGGCAGCGGATGCGGTTCTTCTCGGTGCGGTGGGCGGCTATAAATGGGATACCCTGCCGGGACATCTTCGTCCGGAGGCGGGACTGCTGGGGATTCGATCGGCGCTGGGCCTCTTTGCCAATCTGCGTCCCGCGAAGATTTACGGCCCCCTTAAGGGCGCGTGCCCGCTGCGTCCTGATATTATAGGGGACAGCATGGATATTATGGTGGTCCGTGAGCTGACCGGCGGTATTTATTTCGGCAAACGGGGTCGCGAAACAGTGAACGGCATGGAGGCTGCTTACGATACCGAGTATTATACCACAGCCGAGGTTGAGAGAATCGCCCATGTGGCCTTCAACTCTGCCCGCAAGCGCGGAAAAAAGGTGACCAATGTGGATAAGGCGAATGTGCTGGAGTCCTCTAGACTGTGGAGGGAGACCGTCCTGCGGGTCGCGGAGGGGTATCCCGATGTGGAGCTCAACCATCTGTATATCGACAACGCCGCTATGCAGCTGGTTCGCAATCCGAAACAGTTTGACGTGATTCTGGCCTCTAACATTTTTGGCGATATTCTGTCGGATGAGGCTTCACAGGTAGCCGGCTCCATCGGTATGCTGGCATCAGCCTCCATGGGCGGCGGTAAGCTGGGACTGTATGAGCCGATTCATGGCTCCGCTCCGGATATTGCAGGCCAGGGAATCGCCAACCCGCTGGCAACCATTTTATCAGCCGCTATGCTGCTTCGGTATTCCCTGGATGAAGAAGCGGCGGCCGATGCGATTGAGACAGCCGTTGAAAAGGTGCTGGATCAGGGGCTGCGTACCCCGGATATTCTGGCTGGCGACGGTATCCGCGTCGGGACAGTGGAAATGGGCGACGCCGTGGTGAAGGCGCTGTAAAAGACTTTAGAACAAACACCCGCCGGAGGCTTTTGCCTCCGGCGGGTGTTTGCAGATAGCGCTTTGAATATGAGAATCCCCCAGTCTCCATTTGGAGATACAAAGGGAAAATTCAGAAATAAACGCTGGACTGTTCTGATTTTCCCAAGTGAAGGGACCAGCTGCAAGATTTTGAAAGGGACATAATGGCCGTTTTTACAGGACTGGTCTTCAGACAACATACAGAATAATACAGAAAAAATGGCAGACAGCGCCGGCCAGCACAAAAAGATGCCAGATCATATGCCAGTAAGGAGCGCCTTTCTTTTTATAAAAGAAGATGCCGCCTGTATAGAAAATACCACCAAGAAACAGAAGAAGAAGACCCGGAAGGTCCAATCTTTGGACCAACGGAACCATGGCAGCCAGAATACACCAGCCGCTGACAACATAGCCAGCCATGGATATTTTTTTGAAACGTTCAATGCTGACAGTGTTGAGAATGATCCCTGTTACCGCGACGCCCCACACTGCGCCGAATATGGACCATCCCATTATCCCCCGCAGGGTGATCAGTGTAAAAGGGGTGTAAGTTCCGGCGATCAGCAGAAAGATGGTGGTATGATCAAATACACGAAACACCTTTTTGGCTCTTTCATTGGTCAGGGCATGGTACAGACAGGACATGATAAACAGCAGAATCATGCTGCTGCCATAGATGGAAGCGCTGACGGTTTTCCATGGGTCTCCTGCCGCTTTCAGCAGCAGGACGACAAGGCCGGCTATGGAAAGGCCGGCGCCCAGGCCATGGGTGATCGCGTTGGCGATTTCTTCACGCAGAGTGTAGAAGGAGCCCTTTTTCTGAATGCTGAGCGACAACATCTGAACTTCCACCTTTCGGTATGACTAGTGCTATTATGATGTGATGTAGTTTCTGAAACGAGAAATTAAGATTGAGTATATCACATCGGAATGGCGATAGCAACTGTTTATTCTCAAAGAGCTCAAAAAATCTTTTGGAGGAGGAGTCTTGCGCAGAAACGGAACCATCCCTTATAATAAATGGAAATGGCGTCGCAGACTCCAACGGGGAATGGCGCAATAATGTAACAAAAAGGATGGAACAACATGGCGTCTATCAAAGAAACACTGACAGAAAAGCATTTTACCCCGGCACAGTTGAAGGGCTGTATTCGTTATAACGGACGGGTAACCTTTCTGAAAGAGGGGGTGGGGATTGACTGGACCGGTTCTGGGTTTGTGATCAAAGCACACTGCTGTGGAGATGTTTATGTACAGCTGGCTCCCCCGGCAGAAAATCAGGCCGGGAATTACAGCTATGTAGTGGGCGTAGTGGACGGCGAGGTTCTGACTCCTGAACAGGTGCTGGAACGGAGGGTTCGGGTGGATGCAGACGGAGAGTACCAGCTGGTTAGTGGACTGTCCGAAGGCGTCCATGAGATTGAGCTTGTTAAATTGAATGAGCCTCAGATCGGTTTGCTGGATTTTCGCGGGTTGACGCTGTGCGGCGATTTATTGGAGCCGCCGGCCGCTCCGTCTCTCAGAATGGAGTTTATTGGGGATTCGATCACAGGGGGACTGAACAATCTCTGCCGAAATGGTGATCCCATACCTTGTATTCAGGAATTTGAGGACGGCTATCATGCATATAACAGTATTACCGCCCGTGTGCTCCACGCAGATGTTCATGTGGTGTCTCTGGCAGGCTGGGGGCTGGTGGTTGGCTGGGGAGAGCCGCGGGAGGACTATGCGGTTCCGCGCGCCTACGATTATACCTCCTTTTACCGCCGGGCGGCGGAGGACGCCCGCTGGGACTTTGACAGCTGGAAGCCGGATATTGTGGTGCTGAATCTGGGAACCAACGATTCCGGATCCACCGATGATGACCAGTCGCTGCTGTCTGACGAGACCTTTCTCGAAAAAGCACAGGCATTTTTGCTCCATCTGCGGCAGGTGTATCCGGATGCTCATATTGTGTGGGCGCTGGGCATGATGGGCTTTGGCGGAAATGAGCGTATGCGGCGGCTAACGGAGGAGGCGGTAGCGCGTCGGCATCAGGAAGGAGATAAAAAGGTATCCTTTCTCCCGCTTCCGGAGAACCGCGAAGGCGGCAATACCCATCCTACGGTGGAGGGCCATGAGAAGGCGGCTGCGGTTTTGTGTGAAGGTCTGCTGCTGACCGCTCGGTAGCTGTCAGCAGCAGAAAGGAGACAGGAAAGAATGGAGCGGCGGGAAACCCTGAAGCGCTGGATTGGGGAGAGCCAGTGTCTGGTGTTCTTCGGCGGCGCGGGGATTTCTACCGAGAGCGGCATTCCCGATTTTCGCAGTGCTGACGGCCTGTACCGGCAAACATACCAATACCCGCCGGAGACGATTGTCAGCCACGATTTTTTTACGCGGCATACAGAAGAGTTCTATCGTTTTTATCGTGAACGCATGCTTTGGCCGGATGCGGAGCCAAATGCGGCACACAGGGCGCTTGCTCGCCTGGAGCGGGAGGGAAGGCTGTCCGCCGTGGTCACGCAGAACATTGACGGCCTTCATCAGGCGGCGGGAAGTCGGACAGTCCTGGAATTGCATGGTTCGGTTCATCGCAACCACTGCCTGTCCTGCGGCCGGACCTTTGATCTGCCATATATACAACAGAGCGAAGGGATTCCGCGTTGTATCTGCGGCGGGGTGATCCGGCCGGATGTGGTGCTTTACGGAGAACCGCTGGAGGAGGACGTGATGCGCCGGGCGGCGGCCGCCGTCGCGGCGGCGGATACGCTGATTGTGGGCGGTACCTCTCTGGCAGTATACCCGGCGGCCGGGCTGATTGACTTTTATCGGGGCAGTCGGCTGATCCTGATCAACCGGACCGCCACTCCGCGGGACGAACGAGCGGATCTGCTGCTCCGTGGCAGTCTGGGGGATATTCTGAGCGATGGATTGTGAAAAGCCATCTTTACCATCGCTTAAGAAGGAGAAATCCTCCTGGCGGAGGTCAAAAGCAGCACAGCCGTCGTTCTCAGATTTAGCGGACGTCAGCCTGCTGGTGTCCCTTTTGTTCCACGTCAGGTCTTTTGGCGTTTTTGGGGAGAAAAAATGAGGGCAAAACGCCATGAAAATATTGCCGAAAACGGTTGAAATTTTTTCCTGGATTCTTTATTATTCTAAAGTAAAGACGTCTTTTATTCCGAGAGAAGAGGGCCTTTCTCTGCGACAGGAGGGGGAAGGTCGTCCCTCCCTGTGATATACAAAGGGCGTTTGTAAGCATGAGGGGAGAATGATCTGTATGGAAAAATTTTGCAAATTCTGCGGCAAACCGCTTGCCGAAGGGGAGAGCTGTACCTGTGCGGGGGCTGTGGCAGCGGCCAGCACTGCCGCACCTGCGGCGCCGCAGCAGGTGCCTCAGCCGCCGGTATCGAATCCTTATGCGGCGGTGACAGCTTCCTCAAACAATGCCGTTGGCAAAGAGCTTTCCACTGCGTTTTCTAACTTTTTGCCCAGTCTGAAGGCGCTGTTTGTCAATCGCTCGGCGGTACTCGGCATGGCAGATGTGTATGTTGGGGTGCTTTATGCAGCGATTAGTCTGATTTGTTTCATCGTCTTCTTCCTCTGTCTGGCGGGCGGGGTGGTGTTGTCAGCCAATGCCGTTGTCAGCAGCAACACGATATTTGGCGCTTTTGGAAAGAGTTCTCTTGTTTCCTATCCGGGGGGCATGGCGCTTTTGTGCGGCATTTTTATTTTTGTCCTGCACTATGGCTGTGCGTTACTCACTTCCCTGATCTGCTCTGTTGCCAAAAAGGAGAAGTACGAGGTGACCAAAGCGTTTACGGCGATTGGCTTCCGCTCCTTTATTCCGTCTGCGGTGCTGCTGCTGAGCGGTATCTTCTCTCTGCTGTATCTTCCTCTGGGACTGTTTTTTGCCCTCATTGCCATTTTGATCTTTCTGTATGATTTTGTATCGATACTGAAGGCATCATTTGAAGATGGGACCAACATCAAATATTATCTGGCGCTGCTTATTTTTGCTGTGGCGTTTCTGATTGTCAGCTGGCTGATTCTTAAGCTGTGTGCCTGGACCTTTGCCGGTATGGCGGTGGGAACGCTGGGACGTCTTTTCTAACATAGAGGATGCAGAAAACAGCTACGCAGTATTTCCATAAATAAAACCTGATATAAAAGATGACGCCGTCTCTTTCATGAGACGGCGTCGTTTTCGGGGCTGACCGGCAGAAAAGCGAAACTTTTCTGCGAAGTGAGGGAAAATGCCTGGGGGCATTTTCGAGACCACGGCCATTAGGCATTACGTGAGCAGGAGCGTTGGGCCATGGTCATTGTTCCATAAAGTGCCGCCCAACCCTCTTCTCTGCCAGCGCTTCCCAAAATTCCTTTGGAATTTCCCCACGTTAATGGATAGGCCGGGTCGCCCTGCCGGAGGGGGAGATTTCCCGTTAGGGAAAGCTCCTGGCCCCGGGCCGCAAAACGTAAAGTAACCTGAAAGGGAAAGGCCCGGGGTCGAGGTTCTTCGGCAGGAAATCTTCGATTTCCTGCATTGTACCTGAAGACAAGCACCTGCCCCCAGAAGAATACCCGTTGCGGCCCCGCCGCAGGAGGGCGCTCCGCCCGACAGGGAATTCTTCGGCAGGAAATCTTCGATTTCCTGCACTATACCATAATAAATTGATGAATCAGGCCGGACGCGAGAGAATCAGCCATGGTCAGCGCCCGCGCCTCCCACTCATCGAACAGGGCAGCTTCTCTGTGCCAGTTCCCCTCGGATTTTTCTTCAAAAGCCTGTTCCCATGTTTTCATTTGTGCAAACAGTCGTTGGCGCCATTCCTCCTCCTCCCAGAGAGGATTGAGAAGGGCCAGACTGTGGGCCAGCTCCTGTGCATTTTTTGCCCATTGTCCGCGCAGACGGGAGGCATCCGTCACCCTTAGCTTTTGGCGGGCCTGGAGCAGGGAAACTGCCAAACGCAGATGATCCGAAAGGAGTAGATGGATTTTTTTTGCTTTTTGTATCCCATAAAAATGGCGGAATGGATTGGTCAGCTCCCTGTTGTCCGCCTCCAGTTGATGAAGAATAACCTCCTGATCAGGCAGCTCAAATAGCATGCCGGCCAACAATAACCGAAGGTGTCCGGCTATGCGTAACGCTGTCTGACGGAGAGCGCTTTGCAGTGCAAACTGCCGCTCACTGATGCCCAGAGTATTCCCTCCTTTGTCAGCCGAAGGTATGGCTTTTCATTACACGGCTGCATGGGGTTTGAACAAAAGGCTGATCGGCTTTAGCTGCTGCCAGTACATCGAGGGAGAGCCCAACCCCGACGTACCAACGGGAGATTTATTTAATCTGCTTGCCTTTGCCGTGTCTGCCATCCGCTGGGAGCGCCCCCGAAATACCCAGCTGCCAGCCGTGTTTTTCCAAGACTGCTGTTGTTCCTCAGAGGAGGGGATTGATCCGCGGACAAGAGCAGTATATGCTGTGCAGCGGGCGACGGTTCCTTTGGAAAGCGGGCACATTTTTGGAGAGGATATGTTATGTAAAACCGGGAGCAGCCCGGTTTACAGGGGGCGTTAGAACATATTGGTGACATTGTCCATAAAATCGCCCACATTACGCAGCGCTTTTCCCACATTCTTTTTCAGTCCCTTTTTGCTGGAACGCATATAGGCGCTGCCCATGGCTCCGGCGATGCACCCCACAGCGATGCCCATACCGGCGCCTTTCACAAAGCCCATGACACCCTTGGTCATAGAAAATTCCTCCCCGGTTCATATTTGCTTTCGCTCTGATAGTGTTTCCGCCATTGTCAACGCTACCCGCGGTTTTTTTTGACAATGAGGAATTTTTGAGACGCTGCCATTGATTCACAAGAAAGTATACAGATCTTTCAGGTGACAATAAGGCGGCCGGCAGCTGCCTTTGCTGCGTCAGATGTGGTTCTCTCTGCCAACCGACAATAGGAAAAGAATAAGGAAAAGAGGGTCAGAATAATGGCTCAACTGAATATTGTATTGATTCAACCGGAAATACCGCAAAATACGGGAAATATCAGTCGTACCTGTGCCGCAACAGGCGCCAGGCTCCATCTGGTTGGTCCCATGGGGTTTTGTATCGATGATAGACAGCTCAAACGGGCGGGTCTTGATTATTGGAATCTTCTGGATATTACGCTGTATGAAAATACGGACGAGTTTTTTGAAAAAAATCGCGGTCCTTTTTTCTATTTTTCCACCAAAGCTCAAAATATCTATTCGGAGATCGTCTATCCCGACGGAGCCTATCTTGTGTTTGGGCGGGAAACCGCCGGACTGCCAGAGGATTGGATCCGCGACCACCCGGACGAGAGCGTTCGGCTCCCCATGCTTGACGATGATGCCGCCCGCTCTCTTAATCTTTCCAATACCGTGGCGGTGGGGGTATACGAGGTGCTGAGGCAATGGGGATTCCCTGCACTGCGTACAGCAGGACGATTGCCCCGCTGACTTTTATCAATATCAAATTTTGGCTGGCCTTTCACGAGTATAAATGCTCCCTTTCCGTCTCACAATAAGGAGGCGGAAAGGAGGGAATTCAAATGGCAAAAAAGAATCAGCAGAACGACTTCCAGAACCAGCAGAATCAGCAGTGCCCCCATGGCGAAAACCGCAATCAGCAGAATAATTTCCAAAATCGTCAGCAGAACAATCAGAAAAATAATCAGCAGCGCCAGAACGAGCAGTTCTAACCCACTTTCTTTTCATGGCAGGAGGGCGCTCTGCCGCTCTCTTTCCCCTGTCGCCGGAGCGGCATAACATCAGGCCCGGCGTTCTTACAGGAACGCCGGGCCTGATGTTCATGCTTTATCGAACTGACAGCCGCCCTGTGCTTGACAGCAGGTGTGATCGAAAATCTGCAGAAAGTTACAGCTACGCCGCCAGGTATGAGGCCCGGTTTGCGAAGCTGCTGATGGCGCAGAACGAGGATGGGGGGCAGGCGCAAGAGGTCGCGGTGAACCCGGAGAAGTTTATGGCAGTCGTGCAGAAGTGTACCGGCTTCGAGGAATTGCCCCTCCGCTCTCCTGCGGGAATTCGTGGAGAAGATCGTGGTGTATGAGTGCTGAAAAGACGGGCAGGAGGACGCTGCCAGAACTATTTATTTGTGGGCAGGGAGGATTTTCCAGACGATTGCGTCAGTTTTATCCGGTACAGTCCGTGCTGGATAGGGCCGGCAAAAAATTTTGCCTTCTACATAATTTTTTATCTATAGCGAGCGGATGTCTCGTTTTTTACACTTCGGTAGTGGATGCCGCCCGCTTTTCCGCCCCGGTGGCTTTGTCCTCCATGATGGGAAGAGCCTCTTCAATCTGTTCGCGCAGACTGGCAATATAGGGGGCGCTGGCACTCCCAGACACCGATACCACCACATTGTCTCCAAAGGCTACCGACGGGAAAAGGAAGGTGCCAAAGGCGGCCGGTTTGGAAACGTTGACAGGCAGACCCTTCGCCTTGCATTCGTCTGATATCGCAATGTTAAGAGCTTCATCATCGGTGGCGGCCACACATAAATAGGCGCAGGTGCAGTCTCCGCGGTAATAGCGGCGGGGGATATAACGGATTTGCTCCTGTTCATCCATACGGCGGAGGGTATCGCACAGAGTAGGACTGATCACCGTCACTCTCGCGCCAAAGCGCAGCAGCGTCAAAGCGCGGGAGGCGGCAAACGGTCCGCCGCCGAACACAACGCAATTGTTGCCGTTCAGATCAATATACAGGGGAAAGCCGAGAGACATGCGATCCCATCCCTTCCGATATGAATTGGATATGCACAAAACACTCATAGATTGGCGGTTTCCCCATGGATGGGCAGCGCTGGAGACCGCCCAAAGGGAAGGATAGCTGAAAATAATGCTTTTCCCCGCCGATAATGGCGCCATGAAAAAGAATATTGCCCGTTGCGGCTTTGCCGCAGGAGGGCGCTCCGCCCGACAGGGGATTCTTCGGCAGGAAAGCTTTGCTTTCCTGCATTGTACCATACTGGCCAACAAATGACAAGTATGGGGCTTTACAGCCTCTGTCCCCTGTCAATCCATGGATATGGATATTATACAGGGAGAGGGCGTCTGTTCAGGACGTCTGAACGGGGCCTGCACTTTTACAGGGGAGAAATCTCACTGATTTGCAGGGTGTCGATATCCATCATGAGACGAAAGCCACCGCCGCAGACTGTCTGATAAGCGTAAAAGCGATTGACGGAGGGGGCAGCTTCACTGAGAAGGGTCATGATACAGCCACCGTGGGTCACAGCGGCCGCGCGACGTGCACCGGTTCGGCGGACATCATTGGCAATACTGCCGAGGGCACCCTGAAGCCGGAGAGAAAAATCCCTTCCGGACTCTCCACCGGGGGGAGGAATCCGACCGGCGCTGTCAATCCAACGCTGATAGGTAGGATCATTTTTCAGCTGCTCATAGGTTTTTCCTTCAAATGTACCAAAATTCAGTTCGTTGAGTGCGGGCAGAATCAGGGGAGCCAACATGGGATACAGGAGACGGGCGGTTTCCGTGCAGCGGAGCAGACTGCCCGAATAGAGAGCGTCTGCCTGAGGATAGCGGTTCTCTGACCGGGCAGCCAAAAGCTCCCGTCGGCCCTGTTCGCTCAAGGGCTCGTCGGTCCTGGAGCCGATGTAGCGGCGGGCGGCGTTTCCAGCGGTCAGACCGTGGCGGATGAGATACAGTGTGAGTGCCATGGGGATGTCCTCCTTTAAATACTACCATCGCTTGACAGGAGCAAACCCGGTTTTTCGGGGTAGGCGTTGTCCTTGTTGCCGGATACTGCTGCCAAATCTGAGAACGACGGCCGTGTGTTTTTGACTGTCGTCAGGCGTGTTTCCCCTTGTCAATAGATGGTATCAAAAGAACAGCGATATAACGGCCAGGGCGAGGGGGAGCGCCAACTCGCACAGTGTGACAAAAAATCCTAGAAGGTCGCCGGTTACCCCACCAAAGCGCCGCAGAACCATTCGCCGGTACCAGCTGTACAGAAGCAGAACCAGCAGAGTGGCAGTTATTCCGGCGGCCAGACCAGCCAGACCGCCGCTCAGCCAGGAGGAGGTCGGCAGAAGGAGAAGAGCAGCAGCGGATTCCCACAAACTCAGCCGGCGAACGCCGCGGGCCGACCGGCTGGCGAACAGGACCCCCAGCGTACTGGAGGAGGCATAGGGGAGACGGCTGCCCGCTGCCACCGTCAGAGCACGGGAGACCACCGGTGCCGTGCAGGCGGCAGGCAGCAGGACGGGAACAGACAGCAGCTGTGACCAGGCTCCCGCGCCCAGCAGCAGCAGACCGCCGCAGCAGAGCACCGCAAACGGACCGCACCGGGGATCCTTCATAATTTTCAGTGCTTCTTCCCGATCCCGCCGGGAGAAAAGGGCATCGACAGCATCCAGAAAGCCGTCCATATGAAAGCCGCCGGAAAGCGCAACAGGTAGAAGAACCGCCACTGCTGCAAACAGGAGGGGACTTACCGAAATATGTAAAGCCAGAAAAGACCAGCCGCCCAAAAGAACACCCGCCAGCAGACCTACCACCGGCAGACAGGCCAGCGACCAGCGCATATTGTCCTCCCGCCAATCCAGACGGGGCATGGGGATCAGGGAATACATCGACAGGGCGATGGCCAATGATTGTAAAAAAGAGAGCATGATATGGTTATCCTTTCTTCCTCTCTGCCGGCGGGCGCTCGATATCCGCCAGCAGCACTGTTTCCCGATAGGCGCGGAGGGCCGCGTCCAGAAGAAGCACACCGAGAGCGGCCCCGGTCCCTTCCCCCAGACACAGCTCCGCGGTGATCAGGGGAGCAAAGCCGAGAGCCTCCAGCAGCAGGCCGCCGGCCGGTCCAGCCGATTGATGGGAGGGAAACAGATAGTCCCGCGAGAGGGAGGAGAGGCGCACGGCACACAGCGCCGCCGCACAGGAGATAACGCCGTCAAGTACTGCGGCGATACGATGAGCCGCACAGCCGAGATAAAATCCGCATAACGCGGCTATATCGAGGCCGCCGACCCTTGCCAGCACGTCAAGGGGAGAGGACGCCCGGGGACGGTTACAGGAGATGGCACGACGGATGACCTCAGTTTTATGGGAAAGTCCATCAGAGCCTCCCGCGCCGGGAACGGTGATACGTTCCGGCGGCAGATTCAGCAAAACGGCGGCAACCGCGCCGGCGGTTGTGGTATTGCCGACCCCCATTTCGCCGCCGACTGCCAGCCGGATGCCTGCAGCCGCGCACTCCTCCGCCAGCGAAATACCCACTTCTACCGCGCGCAGACATTCCGCAGCGGTCATAGCGGGCCCTTCGACAATATTGGCTGTCCCCTTTCGGACAGGAAGGGAGCGCAGTCCGGGTTCGCAGCAGGTGGAGGCAATTCCCACATCTACGACTGTAACCTCTGCTCCGATCCCACGGGAAAAGGCGTTGATGACTCCGCCGCCGCGAACAAAATTGAGTGCCTGGGCGCTGGTTATCGAGCGGGCGGAAGGCGTTACTCCCTCGGCGGTTACCCCATTGTCAGCACAGAATATCACCGTTCTTCGTGGGTGGATGGACGGTTTGGCGGAACCCTGAACGGCGGCGAGGCGGCTGACAGCGGTTTCCAGCCCGCCCAGACTGCCGGGGAGCTTGGCCAGCTGTGCCCAGCGTCCTTGAGCCGCACAGGCAGCCTCGGTATCGACTGGTTGTATGCGGTTCAGCGTTTCATTGAGGGTCAAAAAAGCACCTCCCACTTTTGGTTGTGATGCTGTGACGATGGTCCGCCGGTGCGGTTTACACTACGCAGGGAAACCATAGCCAGGAAAATTTTTGCCGGCATTTTCCCTGCGTTTATGGTACATTATCCCCGAGTCTTTCTCTTTTGGGATTTTTTACGTTTTCCGGTTTGTGACCATTGTAGCACAGGAATGGTTTGCCGACAAGATCAAAGACAGTTGTCATTCCGATCGGGAAATGATATAATACCTTCTAATTAAAAGGAATATCCCTGATATCATCAGAAAAAAAGGATGCAGGATGGCGTCATATCCGTTTCCCCAGTTGTGACAGCTGGATGGGGGAAGGTCCGGCGTCTTTTCAATATCGGTAATCAAAACAGAAGAGGTAGACAGAAAGGGAGGGGATTCCATGTCTGAGCCAGGCGCTTTTCGTACCAGCCTGTCGGGCTTTCATAAAAAAGATGTGCTGAGCTATATTGACGCGATGCAATCGGATCATGCGGAGAAATTGTATCAACAAACGGCGGAGGCTGACCTCCTCCGCCGTCGTGCGGAGGAGGCGGAGGAAAAGACTGGGGCGGCTTCTGCGCGTGCGGAGCAGGCGGAGGCCGACGTAAATGCTCTGCGCGAAGAGACACGCAGGCAGCAGCAGTCGCTGGAGGAGGCTCATCGTTTTATCAGTGAGCTGAAGGCGCAGGTGGCCGAGCTGGAGGCGCTTCGCGGAGAGCAGGAGACAATGACCCTCCGTGTGGTGGAAAGCGAGCGCAGGGCGAAGGAGGCGGAGGCTCTTCAACAGGAGAATCAGCAGCTGAAGAAGGAACTGGAGCGTCTTGAGCAGGAGACCGTCTCTGTTGCGGTGCGCGACGCCGAAAGGGCGGAGCTTGGCCGCCGTATTCGTGGATTGGAAAAAGAGACGGCAGTTTTAACCAGGGAAAAGGAACGGCTGCAGGCGATGGTGGGTGATGTGGGCGAGCTGATTGTGGAAGCACGGGCCATGGGTCAGCGTTGTCTTGACAGCGCCTACCGCCGGGGAGAGGAAGGGATAGAGGCTCTTGATACCGCGGTTGCCGCTCTGGAACGGCAGCTGGAGGAGGCGCGCAGCGACGTTGCCGCCGCCCGTGAGGAGCTGGACGAACAGCGGGAAGCGGCTGCCGCCCGTCTGGAGGAACTGGCGCGTTCCCTTGAGAAGGCCGCAGAGGAAGCTCCTGCAGATGATGAAAAATTGGTCCCGTCGGCCTCTCCCATACGTTCTTCGGCCGGCTCCTCTGCCTTTTTTCTGTGAGCCGCCGGCAAAGGCGGTTGCCGCGATGATGCAAAGGCCGCTGCACTGTCAGGAAAACACACGGCGGTCAGGATGGCTGGAATGGCTGGGAGGTTGGTTGTTACGGAGAAAATAAGCGTTCATACCGATGAGCTGAGGGAGTGGGCGCCGCGGTTGCATGCGGGCGACCGTCTTCTGCTGTCAGGAATCGTTTATACCTCACGAGATGCGGCACATAAGCGTTTGTTTACCCTTCTGGATGCAGGGGAAGCCCTTCCGTACCCTTTAAAGGACAGTACTATTTACTATTCCGGCGCGACCCCGGCCCCCGACGGTCTGCCGATTGGAGCCTGCGGCCCCACGACATCGGAACGTATGGATCCTTATGCTCCCCGCTTGCACGATTTGGGGATTTGTGCTACCATTGGCAAGGGCCGGCGTTCTCCTGAGGTGGCAGAGGCAATTCGGCGCAATGGCGCTGTGTATTTGTGCGCTGTTGGCGGTGCGGGTGCTTTGGCTGCCCGCAGCGTGGTATCCTGCGAGGTGATCGCCTTTGAGGATCTGGGCTGTGAATCGGTGAAGAGACTGGAAATCCGGCATTTCCCTCTGATTGTGGCGATGGATTGTCATGGAGGGAACCTGTATGAACGGCGCGGCTCTTTTCCTGAAAAATAACAGATAAAAGGAGTGCTTCCCATGGCGGAACTTAAGTATGAAATTGTGAAATCCTTTGGTGTTCTTTCTCAGTCGCCCTCCGGCTGGACAAAGGAGCTGAATCTGATCAGCTGGAACGATCGTGCGCCAAAATATGATATCCGGGAATGGGCGCCTGACCACACCAAGATGGGGAAGGGAGTAACGATTTCCCCCGATGAGATCATCCTGCTGCGTGATCTGCTCAATGAAATCGACCTGTAAACAAGCAGGGGAAAACTGCTGCAACAGTCGAAAAAACAGGGATGAAGATGCCGCTCTCCTTAAAAGACGACGGAAAAGCTATGGTCATAGCCTTTTTAGAAAAAACGGAGCGACAGCTTTGTTTTCTGGAATGCGGTTCACCGTACTTCCCATTTTCCGCCAGGTCTACGCCCCGCATGTTGTGTTCAGCCCTTATAACATTCTTGATCTGATATGCTGCGGCGCCGTTTCAAACGGCGCCGCTTTTTGTGCGGAAAAATTTTTATGGGGAGATCAGGGAACGAATACGGGAACGGAGAAGAAGCCGCCGCTTTTCCTGTCCGGCGTGTACAGCCTGCTCTGATGCCGGGTGGAGCAGGATAGATTTCTTTCCTTCGCTGTCATCTGAAGAGAAGAATTGCTTTTCGGCTGCCGCCAAAAGTTCTGCTTTCATCAGGCATACTCGGTGGACAGGTCGAATATATTGGTGCTAGA
>JAAWCO010000095.1 GCA_022793315.1 Clostridiales bacterium
AATCCCTGTACAGCGGCACCCTGACGCTGACCGGGGCGCTGAGCGCGGCGAAGGGAGAGGAGCGTTGAATGGAACTGGATCGTTTCTTTCAAAAGGATCGTCTGATTCCCGCTGTGATTCAGGAGCATTCCACCGGTGAGGTGCTGATGCTGGCCTATATGGATCAGGAGGCGCTCCGCCGCACGCTGGAGACCGGCACCACCTGGTTTTGGAGCCGGTCCCGCGGGGAGTACTGGAACAAGGGGGCTACCAGCGGACATGTTCAGCGGGTATTGTCGGTAACCGGCGATTGCGACGACGATACTTTGCTGGTGAAGGTGGAACAGACGGGGCCGGCCTGTCATACCGGCGCCCATTCCTGTTTTTTTCAGCCGCTGCCGCTGAAGGACCACGGTCCGGATGTCTGAGGGAGGATGTGAGGATATGAATGACTGTCTGCATGAGGTATATGAAACCATTCTGGACCGCCGGGATCATCCGGCGGAGAATTCCTATACCCGCTATCTGTTTGACCAGGGGATTGACAAGATTCTCAAAAAGGTAGGGGAGGAATGCACAGAAACTGTTATTGCGGCGAAAAACGGCAGCAGAGAGGAAACCATAGGCGAGCTGGGGGATCTCACCTATCATCTGCTGGTGCTGATGGCCCTTCAGGGAATCACGCCGGACGATGTGGCCGCCCTTCTTCAGGAGCGGCACGGACGGGCGGGCAATCTCAAACAGTTCAAACAGACGGATAAAAACACATAAGCGGCGATATTCCGAAAATGGGGCAGGAGGCCATTGGGAATCACCTCTCCGCTGCTGACGGGAGTCCCTGTTCGGAAATGATAAAAGAGGGAGGGACGCGGTTCCGCGTCCCTCCCTCTTTTTCTTGCCCGTTGCGGACGAGGAGGCAGAAAATCGGGTAAACAACAGCGAACAGGACAAAAGCTACTGCGGATTTTCTTCCCGCCACGCCAGATATTCGTCATAAGGGAGAGCTTTGTCGATCAGATGCCCACCGTTCAGCTCCAGAATGCGATTGGCGGTGGTCTGGATAAACTGGCGGTCATAGGAGGAGAAAAGGACGATGCCCTTGAACTCCATCAGGCCATTATTTACCGCTGTGATGGACTCCAGGTCCAGATGGTTGGTGGGCTGATCCAGCAGGAGCACATTAGCGCCGCCCATCATCATGCGGGAAAGCATACAGCGTACCTTTTCACCGCCGGACAGCACCGAGACCGGCTTGAGTACGTCGTCGCCGGAGAACAGCATTTTTCCGAGAAAGCCCCTCAGATAAATTTCGGACGTATCGGAGGAGTAGCGGGACAGCCATTGCAGAATATTGTCCTCGCATCCTTCAAAATAGGCGGTGTTGTCTTTTGGAAAATAGGATTGGGTGGTGCTGATTCCCCATTTATAAGAGCCCTCATCCGGCTCCAGCTCCCCGGCCAGAATCTGGAACAGGGTGGTGGTGGCAATTTCTTCCTCACCTACGAAGGCGATCTTATCCCCGCGGTTGACCCGAAGGGAGATGCCGTCCAACACCTTTACTCCGTCCACGGTTTTGCTCAGGTTCTCCACGGTAAGAATTTCCTTGCCCGGCTCCCGATCCATCTGAAAGCCGACAAAGGGATAGCGGCGGGAGGAGGCAGGCATTTCCTCCGGCGTCAGCTTTTCCAGCAGCTTTTTCCGCGAGGTGGCCTGCCGGGACTTGGATTTGTTGGCTGAAAAGCGTTCAATAAAGCTTTGCAGTTCACGGATGCGATCCTCCGCTTTTTTGGTCTGCTCTTTGAGCACCCGCTGCATCAGCTGGCTGGACTCATACCAGAAATCGTAGTTGCCCACATAAATTTTGATTTTGTTGTAATCCACATCCACAATATGGGTGCAGACATCGTTGAGAAAATATCGGTCGTGTGATACCACAATGACCGTTCCTTCATAATCGAGAAGGAAATCCTCCAGCCAGGTGACCGACGGCGTGTCCAGATGATTGGTGGGCTCGTCCAGTAGAATGATATCCGGTTTGCCGAACAGAGCCTGGGCCAGCAGTACCTTGACTTTGGCCTTGTCAGGCAAGGTGCTCATCGGCTCATAGAGCAGAGACAGCTCCAGCCCCAGTCCCTGCAGCAGACGGCCGGCCTCCGTCTCGGCATCCCAGCCGTCCAGCTCGGCGAACTCCGCCTCCAGCTCGGAGGCGCGGAGTCCGTCCTCCTCAGAAAAGTCCTCCTTGGCATACAGCGCGTCCTTCTGCTGCATAATTTCATACAGGCGGGCGTTGCCGCTGATTACCGTGTCCAGTACAGAATACTCATTATAGGCGTAATGATCCTGCTTCAGCACAGAAAGGCGGGTTCTGGAGTCGATGACCACCTCGCCGGAGGAGGGCTCCAGTTCCCCCGACAGAATGCGCAGGAAGGTAGATTTTCCAGCACCGTTGGCGCCAATGACGCCATAACAGTTTCCTGCTGTAAATTTTAAATTGACGTGCTTGAAAAGGGCCTGTCCGCTAAAGCTCAGGCTGACATCCGATACTGTGATCATGCAATTCTTCCTTTCGATGCGCATACAGACGCGATTGCCGATTCCGGCATACCATCCTATTTTAGCATAAAAAGTCCATCGTGGATAGTTCTTTTTGGGAAAGGACAACAATTATATTATTCGACTAACTAAAATTCGTGCGATGGTTATGAATACTTTATGAATTTCCCGGGAAATTATTGACAGATACGCTGAAAAACCGTATTCTGATGATTAGTTAACTAATTGATTGAATGGGATGTGGATTCTGTTCAAAAAGGCAGAGGATGGTGGAAATGGAGGCTTTTGACCCGGAGAGCCTGCATATGCTGCTGGTTCATATCATGCGGTTGTATTTTACACAGACCTACCGTCTGATGGAAGCGGTCGGCGTCCATCCCGGTCAGATTCCCCTGCTGTCTTCCCTTCATCAGCAGAACGGCCTGAGTCAGCGCGAACTGGTAGAGCGCATGATGGTCAAACCGCCTACGGTGGCGGTGATGATCCGGCGGATGGAGGGGGCAGGCCTGGTAGAGCGTCGGTCTGACGAGCACGATCAGAGAGTCAGTCGCATCTTTCTTACCAGGAAGGGAGAGGAAGTTTTTTCGCGGGTCAATTCCCTGATCCATGAGCTGGATGAGCGGATGTTTGAGGATATCTCTCCGGAGGAGCAGCTGCTGATGCGGCGGCTGTTTCTGCAAATTCGGAAAAATCTGAACGATACAGGCGAAGAACCGGAAAAGCGGGGCGGTCCGCGGCGCGGTTCGGAAAGAGGTGCGTCCCATGCTGAAACTGTTTAAGTACATGAAACAATCGGTGGGTTCTGTTCTGCTGGTCATTCTTTTGCTGGTGATTCAGGCGGTCTGTGATCTGACCCTGCCCGATTTCACCTCCGATATTGTGAATATCGGAATCCAGCAGGGCGGGATTGAAAACGCCGCCCCCGACATTATCCGTCAAAGCGAATTTGAGAAGCTGGCCCTTTTTACAAAGGAAGCCGATCGAAAAACGGTGCAGGACAGCTACCGTTTGCTGGAGAAGGAACAGCTTTCTCCGGCAGAATACAGCGCCCTTGTCAAGAAATATCCGGCGCTGACCGATGAACCGCTTTATCAGCTGGAGGCGGGAAAACAGAAGGATCTGACGGAGCTGAACGATATTCTGGGCCGTCCGATTATCGCTGTTTCAATCCTGTTTTCTGAGGATGAGAGCACTGCCGGCATCCGGCAGCAGTTTGCGGAGGGACTGGTCGGCGGGAAGGATGCCGGCGCCCTGACGGAAGAGCAGCTGTTCGGAATCCTGAGCCAAATGCCGCAGGAAGCGCGGGAGAAGATGATGGAGAAGTTTGACGAGGTCTTCTCCCAGATGCCGGACAGCATGATCTCCCAAAGCGCCGTGCTGTATGTTCGGCAGGAGTATCAGGCGGTGGGAGTGGACACCGGTTCTTTGCAGACACGCTATATTCTCTGGGCCGGCGCAAAAATGCTGCTGGTGGCGCTGCTCAGCATGGCGGCCACTGTCATCGTCAGCTTTTTTGCCGCCCGTATCGCTGCCGCTCTTGGCCGGGAGCTCCGCAGCCGGGTATTTGGAAAGGTGGTCTCTTTTTCGCAGGCGGAGTTTGACCGCTACTCCACCGCCTCCCTCATCACGCGGAGCACCAACGATATCCAGCAGGTCCAGATGCTGATGGTTATGCTGATGCGCGTAGTCTTTTATGCGCCGATTGTCGGGGTGGGCGGCGTGCTGAAGGTGGTTGATACCAACAGCACCATGTCTTGGATCATCGCTGTGGCCGTAGCGGCGGTTCTGACGCTGGTCATTGTGCTGTTTGCCTCCGTGATGCCCCGTTTTCGGCTCATGCAGAAGCTGGTGGACCGGCTCAATCTGGTCACCCGCGAGATCCTGACAGGCCTGCCGGTTATCCGCGCTTTTTCTACCGAGAAGCATGAGGAGGAGCGTTTTGATGAGGCCAATCACAATCTGACCCGCACCAACCTGTTCGTCAACCGGGTCATGTCCAGCATGATGCCTTTGATGATGCTGCTGATGAACGGCATTACGATTCTGATCATGTGGAACGGCGCCCATAGCATCGACAGCGGGTCAATGCAGGTGGGCGATATGATGGCCTTCATTCAATACACCATGCAGATTGTCATGTCTTTCCTGATGATCTCAATGGTTTCGATCATGCTGCCCCGTGCGGCGGTATCCGCCAGGCGGATCACGGAGGTACTGGATACCGATATTGCCGTCAGAGACCCGGAATCTCCCGTTCCCTTTGATGAGAGCCGGAGAGGCGTGGTGGAGTTCCGCGGGGTGAGCTTCCGCTATCCTGGTGCGGATGAGGATGTGCTTACCGGCATTGATTTTGTCGCCCGCCCGGGAGAGACCACCGCCTTTATCGGCAGCACCGGCAGCGGCAAGTCCACGCTGGTGAACCTGATTCCTCGATTTTTTGATGTGACCAGCGGCGAGATTTTAGTGGACGGCGTAGATGTTCGACAGGTGTCTCAGCAGGAACTGAGAGAGAGGATTGGCTATGTTCCGCAGAAAGGCGTCCTCTTTTCCGGTACCATTGCATCTAATATAAAATACGGCTGCCCCGATGCCTCGGAGGAGGAAATGATGCGCGCGGCCCGAATCGCTCAATCGACCGAATTTATCGAGGCGAAGCCCGAAGGCTATCAGTCGGAAATCGCTCAGGGCGGCGACAATGTTTCCGGCGGGCAGAAGCAGCGTCTCTCCATTGCCCGTGCGATAGCCAAACGGCCGGAAATCTATATTTTTGACGACAGCTTTTCAGCCCTGGACTTCAAAACCGACGCTGCCCTGCGCGCCGCGTTAAAAAGAGAAACGGCGGACAGCACCGTCCTGATTGTCGCACAGCGTATCAGCACCATTCTTCATGCGGAGCAGATTCTGGTGCTGGACGAGGGCCAGGTGGTCGGCAAGGGAACCCACAGGGAGCTGCTGGAAACCTGCGAGACCTATCGTCAAATCGCCATGTCGCAGCTGTCAAAGGAGGAATTGTCACATGAGTAATTCCAAAGCGGGCTCTTCCCGTTCTTTCGGACGGCCCCGCGGACCGCATCCCGGCCCGGGCGGCCCCATGGGAATGGCAGGGGAAAAGGCACAGGATTTTAAGGGCTCCATGGGCAAACTGTTCCGCTATCTGGGGAGATACCGTCTGGCGATTCTTTTTGTCATTCTGTTTGCGGTCGGCAGCGCTGCCTTTTCCATCATCGGCCCGAAAATGATGGGCAATGCCACCACCGAAATCTTTAATGGCCTGATCCGAAAAATCAGCGGCGATGGCAGTGCGGGCATCGACTTTAGCAAAATCGGGGGAATTCTTCTTTCACTGCTGGTCCTGTACGTTGTCAGCAGCCTGTTCGCTTTTGTCCAGGGCTATATTATGACCGGCGTATCGCAGAAGGTTTCCTATAATCTACGCCGCTCCATTTCGCAGAAGATCAACCGGATGCCCATGAAATATTTTGAAACCCGTACCCATGGCGAGGTGCTCTCGCGTGTGACGAACGATGTGGATACTCTCAGCCAGAGTCTGAACCAGAGTATGACACAGGTGATTACTTCGCTCACCACCGTCGTCGGCGTGCTGATCATGATGTTTTCCATCAGCTGGCTGATGACCCTGGTTGCGCTGCTGATTCTTCCGCTTTCCATGCTGCTGATTTCCCTCATCGTCAAACGCTCTCAGAAATATTTTCGCTCTCAGCAGGAATATCTGGGTCATGTCAACGGCGAGGTAGAAGAGATTTACGGCGGTCACAGCATTGTCCGCGCCTTTAATGGAGAGAAGGACGCCATCAATAAATTTAATCGTCTCAACGACACCCTCTATAGCTCGGCATGGAAATCCCAGTTTCTGTCCGGGATGATGCATCCTCTGATGATGTTTATCGGCAATCTGGGCTATGTGATGGTTTCCATTCTGGGCGGCTGGCTGGTCGTCAAAAATTCTATCGAGGTGGGCGATATCCAGTCCTTCATCCAGTATGTCCGCATGTTCAATCAGCCGCTGGCGCAGGTAGCGCAGGTGGTCAATCTGCTCCAGTCCACCGCTGCAGCGGCTGAGAGGGTATTTGAGTTTCTGGACGAGGAGGAAGAGGATCAGACGGTGGAGCATCCGGCTTCTGTTGAAGGGCTGACCGGCGCGGTAGAGTTCCGGAACGTGCATTTTGGCTATACGCCGGAAAAGACCATCATCCACGATTTTACCGCTTCGGTCCGTCCAGGGCAGAAGGTGGCCATTGTCGGCCCCACCGGTGCTGGCAAGACTACTATGGTCAAGCTGCTGATGCGTTTTTACGATGTTGGCAGCGGCGAGATTCTGGTGGACGGACACAACGTCCGGGATTTCAATCGCGGTGAGCTGCGTCAGATGTTTGGCATGGTGCTGCAAGATACCTGGCTGTTCAATGGCTCCATTCGGGAGAATATCCGGTACGGGCGGCTGGATGCCACCGACGAACAGGTGGTAGAGGCGGCTAAAGCCGCCCATGTCCATCATTTTATTCAGACACTGGCCGGCGGCTATGATATGGAGCTCAATGAAGAGGCGGGCAACGTCTCTCAGGGGCAGAAGCAGCTGCTGACGATCGCCCGCGCCATTCTGGCTGATCCGCCCATTCTGATTCTTGATGAGGCCACCAGCTCGGTGGATACCCGTACTGAGGTCCGGATTCAGAAGGCGATGGACAATCTGATGAAGGGACGCACCAGCTTCGTGATTGCCCATCGGCTGTCCACCATCCGCGATGCCGACCTGATTCTGGTGATGAAGGACGGCGATATTGTAGAACAGGGCACCCACGACGCGTTGCTGGCCGCCGGCGGTTTTTATGCCGGTCTGTACAATTCCCAGTTTGAACAGGTGGCGGCGGGCTGAGGAGGTGTTCGCCTGCCGCTCCCAGGGCCGAAGCCGTGAAAGGGCAGCAGGTACAGAAAGGCGGCTTGCAATCTTCCGCCGCTCATATTATAATAAGAATGATATCGACGCATACTAACAACCAAAAGATTGATTATACAGGAGGTTAGGTATCTATGGCGTATTCAATTACCAAAGAGATGTTGATCGGCGACATTCTCGATCACGATTCCTCTACTGCCGAATTTTTCTTTGAAATGGGTATGCATTGTCTCGGTTGCCCTTCTGCCAGAGGCGAATCGCTGGAGCAGGCGTGTGAGGTTCATGGCGTGGATTGCGACGCAATGGTCGAAAAGATTAACGCGCATTTGGCGGCAAAGGCCTGACAGGCGGCGCGGCGGGACGGGCGTGGGCCCGTCCCGCTTTTGTCGCTGTTCCTCTGCCGCTTCAACTTATCTGTCAGGGGAAAGGAGGGGCGTGATGCTGCCATATGATTCACAGCTGGGACCGCGTCTGGCCTGTGCTGCCGATTTGGTTCGGCCGGGCAGCCGGCTGGCCGATGTGGGAACTGACCACGCCCTTTTGCCGGTATCATTGGTTCGACGAGGCGTTTGTCCGTCGGCTATTGCTTCCGATGTCCGGCCCGGTCCGGCGGAACGGGCCCGTCTGTCAGTGGAGCGTGCCGGGCTTTCCAGCCGTATTCAGGTGCGTGTGGGGAGTGGTTTATCGGTGCTGACGCCGGACGAGGCCGACGACCTGGTGATCGCAGGAATGGGCGGCGAAACGATCCTCTCTATTTTGGCGGCATCGCTGTGGATTGACAGCAGCCGGTATCGCCTGATTCTTCAGCCGATGTCACGGCCGGAGCTTCTGCGCCGCTGGCTGCGCTGCCACGGTTTTTCGATTTTGAGGGAACCGGCAGTCTGTGCCGGCAACCGCTTATATACCATTCTTTTGTGTGAGTATCGGCCGGACGCTGTCCCCGTTGGGGGCAAGCTGGTGGAACCGCAGGACTATATCGGCAGTGTGGACGCGCATGACGGAGAAGCCTCTGTTCTCTATCTGCAAAAACAGGCGCAGCGTCTGCAAAAGCAGGCGGCGGGACTTCGGCTTTCACATGAATATGAAGATCAGGCACAGGCGGCTGTGCTGGAAGAGACCAGCAGGATCATTTTGGAGGCCGCTGTGCAGCGGTCTCATCATGCGAAGGATAGGTGAAAGCTCTGGCTACAGATAGAGCGAGGTCTTCTGCTGCGCTGCTTCCGGAAGAGGGGGGACAGCGCAGCATCCGATAGAAAAGAGGCGGTAGTGATGACAACAGCAGGCGATATTTATCGGGCGCTGGACGCCTTTGCTCCCTTTGACACAGCGGAATCCTGGGACAATGTGGGGCTCCTGGCCGGTTCCCCTGAAAGGGAGGTGAGCACGGTAGTTACGGCGCTGGATATTACGCCGGCGACGGTGGATTTTGCCGCCGCTCATCATGCCGAGCTGATCGTCAGCCACCATCCCGTGATTTTTTCGCCGCTCCGCCGGCTGGAGGAGGGGAGCGCCCCCTGGCGGCTGGCGGCCTCAGGCATTGCCGCTGTGTGCGCTCATACCAATCTGGATAAGGCGGCTGGCGGCGTCAACGACTGGCTGGCCGCCCGGCTTCGGCTTTCCCCGGCGGAGATAGCTGGAGACGGTCTGTGCCGGGTCGGCACACTTCCCGAAGCGATGGAGCCGGAGCGCTTCGCCGCATATGCCGGGGAGTGCCTTGGCTGCCAGGTTCGTTTTTCTCCGGGCGTCTGCCGTGTGCGGACGGCAGGCGTTTGCAGCGGCGCAGGCGGAGACTGTCTGTCTGCCCTTTGGGAAAAACAGCATCCGGACGCTTTGCTGACGGGCGAAATCCGGCATCATGAATGGTTGGAGCTGACGGCGCTTGGCGCAACCGTTGTGGAGGCGGGTCATTACCACACCGAGATTGCCGCGGCGCAGGGACTGGCCGAGCGGTTGTCTGTCCGGTTCCCTGACATTTGTTTTATGGTGGCAGAGGAGCAGCCCCCTTATCAGGTGCTGTAGCATCTGAAACTCAAAAAGGAAAGGAGGCGGTCGGCATGGCCCTGGACGGCGCCCTGCTGAGTTGCCTGAGGGAGGAGCTTCTGGCGGCCCTTCCCGATGCCCGGCTGGATAAAATCCATCAGCCCTCCCGGGAGGAGCTGATTCTTTCCCTGCGCAGTCGGGAAGGCACGCGCAAGCTCTATCTGTCTGCGAGAGCGAATTCCCCCCGTGTCCATTTTACCGATGTGGCGCTGGAGAATCCTGCTGCGCCGCCCATGTTCTGTATGCTGCTTCGCCGGCGGATGACGGGCGGAAGACTAATCGGCATCCGCCAGGAGGGACTGGAGCGCGCCCTGTATCTGGATTTTGATTGTGTCAACGAGCTGGGGGACATTGTCAGGCTGACCCTGGCGGTCGAAATCATGGGGCGGCACAGCAACATCATCCTGTTCGACGACAATGGAATGGTGTTAGATGCCATTAAGCGAGTAGATATGGAGATGTCATCGGTTCGTCCGGTGCTGCCCGGACTGCGCTATTCTCCTCCGCCTGCTGCACCGGGGCGACTGGACCTTTCCTGCTGCCGGCCGGAAGAATTTATAGCCGCGCTGGCAAGGGGAAAGGACGGGCCGCTGTCCTCCGCCCTGCTGGGGACCTCTCATGGTCTTTCTCCTCTGGTGTGTCGTGAGGCCGCTTTTTATGCGGCGCGAGGACGGGAACCAATGGCTCATGCCCTGTCGGAGGAGGAAACGGAACGGCTGTGTTTTTATCTGTCCCGTGTTAAGACGGCGGTGGAGACGGGTGACCGGCGCGTTCCGTACATCCTGTATAAACCTGACGGAGCGCCGCTGGATTTCAGCTTTTTGCCCATCACACAGTATGGATTGTCTGCCGTAGGACGGGAGATGGCCAGCTTTTCCGAGCTTCTGGATGCCTTTTATGCACAGAAGGATGCGATGGAGCGCCAGCGCCAGCGGGCCCACGATATGCTCCGGGTGCTGACCAACGCCGCCGATCGGGTTTCTCGCCGGCTGGAGCACCAGCGGGAGGAGCTGGCCCGTTCCGGCGACCGTGACCGATGGCGTGTCTGGGGCGATCTTATCAACGCCAATCTGGCACTGATTAAGCGGGGCGCTGCCTCTGCACAGCTGGTGGACTATTACGACCCGGAATGCCGCACGGTGACGGTTCCGCTGGATCCGGCATTGTCGCCTGCCCGCAACGCACAAAAGTATTATAAGGAATACCGCAAGGCACAGACCGCTGAACAAATTCTGCAGGAGCAGATTCAGAAGGGCGAGGAAGAGCTGGTATATATTGATACCGTGTTTGACGCCCTTTCCCGTGCCTCTACTCTGCGGGAGCTGGGTGAGCTGCGGGAGGAGCTGGCGGAGGGAGGCTACCTGCGCCGTCAGTCGGGGAAGCAGAAGCCGCCCAAGCCGCTGGGACCCATTGAGTTTGTCTCCGACGACGGCTTTGTCATGCTGGTGGGACGCAACAATGTACAGAACGACCGTCTGACTCTGCGGACCGCGCGAGGGAGCGATATCTGGTTCCATACCAAAAACATCCCTGGTTCCCATGTCATTGTGGTGACCAATGGCCAGACACCCCCAGACCGGACACTGGAGCAGGCGGCTATGCTGGCAGCGCTTCACTCCCGGGCTTCGGAGTCCCGGCAGGTGCCGGTGGATTATACCGAGGCGCGAAATGTGCGCAAGCCGGCCGGGGCTCGGCCGGGGATGGTGATTTACGATACCAACCGTACGGCCTATGTTACCCCTGACCCTTTGCTGACCAGCCGCCTGAAAAGGACAGATGTCAAACAATGAGGGCCAGATATCGGCTGTAGAGAGATCAGAAAACAACCGTGGATTTCCGTCCTTGCTGGCGAAAATCCACGGTTTTTGATAACTCCCCATTTACTTTTGTGTTTCTGGTGCATGAAACTGTTTTTCGGTGCATGATTATATGATCATTACTCAGCTCTGTGTGCTGTGATGATGGTATAACTGTGTGCATTGACTGTTATCCTGCAGTTATCAGCAGTGACATACCAGTTCTTTCCAATTCTTTCGATTATCGCTTCCTTGTTTAAAATTCGTGCTTTACACCATTGGATAACATCATCTGTTTCCAACTGTAAGTTTCTTCTTACACGCTCTGCGCCCCTATCGGTTGTATGCAGCTTATCTATGTTTCTGATCAAATCACTCATGCTTATTGCCTCTGCAAGCCATATTATAAATTTGCATTTATTTATGCGATTCTATCGGGAGCATAAGACCGACATGGGCACGTTATAAAAGGGATTATTTTTCAGCCGTTTTCAGCTGATAGGAGAGCGTCATCAGACTGTCCCCCAGATGGACATTTTCCACCACTACGCCGGGATGCTCATACAGGATATCGTAGTGGCTGAAATTCCAGAAGCCGCGTACTCCCAGAGCCAGCAGCCGTTCTACCAGGGCAGGCGCGGCCTCTTTTGGAATGCAGAGGATGGCCACCTCCGGTGGGGAAGAGCGGCAAATGCTTTCCAGCGCGGTGGTCGGCTGTACCGTCAGACCGCGTATGGTTTGCCCGATCACATCGGACGAATCATCAAAGACAGCGGTCAGGCGAATGCCGCGGCTTTCAAAATCCATATGGTTGGCAATAGCCCGGCCCATGTTGCCCGCTCCCAGCAGCACGGTATCGGAGAGCCGGTCCATACCAAGAATACGGCCGATTTCCTCATACAGCTGGGAGACCATATAGCCGTAGCCCTGCTGGCCAAAGCCGCC
>JAAWCO010000096.1 GCA_022793315.1 Clostridiales bacterium
ATCAACCCCCGGTAGAGCTGCTTCGGCTCTACCGGGCTTTGCCGTTTTTTCCCGTATCAGCAGGGAAGAACTGGTTGATAAAGTCCGCATATTCTTTCATCAACCGCGCCCCTTCGGAGAAATCTGCCGTGTCCAGTGTGTCAGGGGTCACCGCCGGATCGTGAAACAACGACGCAATGAAGTCAAACACGCCATCAATATGATCTTCTCCGTCCACGTTTCTCAGCAGCTTCAGATATCTTTTGAAATCGACGACGCGGGGGGCCGGGGCGGTGTATTCCACCCCGGCAATCGTCACCTTCAGCTCCTTCATGCGCCCACCTCCTTCAGGAAGGCCGCGTTCGGGTCCTTGAACCATTCCGCCGCGATTTTGGCCGCATCGACCGTCTCCGGCAGGTTCGGGTCGTTGTCGTCGCACTGGTTGCGGTCGCGCCGGTCAAAGATACGGTTTTCCGCTACGAACCGCACCGGCTGTACCTGAAAGCTGACATTATCCGTTTTGGTTTCGCTGTCCTCGTTGCCCATGCGGAAGGAGCCCTTCAGCAGCCAGACATAGCGGTAGGAACCGTCCGAACGGAGACGGCGGTAGCCAAGCGCAAATTTGGGGGCCTTGTCCTCCGACGTGGAGCTGAGCAGGCCGTTCTCGTAGCTGGCCCCCGTCATTTTGGCCAGCGTTGCCGGGCTGATATCCGCCGCGGAGAATTCCACCTCTTTGGCGCTGGGGTTGTTGTAGGAGGCATACAGCCCATTGTCGGCGTAGAATTTGCCGAACTCCCCGCTCCCGGTGACGCTGATTCGGGTCACGCCCGGCAGGTCTATCTTGTCCTGATAGGTGCACGACTCTTTGGTGTCTGCCGTCAGCTCTGCGATACACAGCCCGTCCACACCGATTGTCGGCATCGGGGCAAAATTGTTGTTTTCCATATACATCCTCCTTAATCGTTGCTCCGGGTCCACACCCGGAAATTTTGAGTGAAATACGTCCGGCCCCGCCCATCCTCCTTCAGCCTGAAAGAGGGATGGCAGGGCCGTGATTTTGCTGCCCGCTCTCAGCAGCGGCAGCGGTCCATCCGGATTGCCGATATCCCTTAACAGGGCGGAGATGCCCTGCGCTCTGCTGAGAGCGGCGGTATACGCCAGCGCCCGGACACATACCTGTAACGACAGCGCACAAAACCGGCTGTCCAGCAGATTCAGCGGCTGCCTGACACACTCATACAGGCGGACATCCGGCAGCAGGTCTTTCCCTGTTTCCCACACCCCTGACGCTCCAGATACCCACCCACAGCCTCTGCCAGATTCATCTGATCACCCCCTCGCCGCCGTCGGCCAGCCTCTGCAGATACAGCGCCTGGCTGGCATTCAGCGGGTCCTCCCGCTATTTCGCCCTGCCTCTGGGAACCTCCGGGCCGCTGTGTCTCCTGTGCTGTCTGTTCCGGCGTTGTTTCAGCTGCCTTCTGTGCTTTGCAGGCCGCCAGCGCTGTTTTCGCCTTGCCCTGTTGACGGAAATCATCCTTCAGGGCGGAGGAGGAGGCCCGTCGTGCCCGCTCGTCGGCGCTCCGGTTGGCCTCTGCCAGCTGCTCTGCCGTGAAGGTAACCGGTTCGCTTCCGTACCCGGGTTCCCTCCGGCTGACAGGCTTCCGTGGGGTCTGCCGCCTCCGCGGGAAAAGGGGTCGCGTTTTCCATTTTTTATCCCTCCATTTCCGGCCCGTCGGCCTGTTTTCCGTTGATAGGCCGTCGCCTCTTCCGTGCAGTTTACCGCCGCCAGCACGTTTATGGGCATGACAAAACCGCCCCTTTCGGAGCGGTCTCTGATAAAGGAAAAAGAGAACCGCGTTAACGGTTCTCTTTTGTGGTCCTTCAGGCAGACAGGATGAACTGATCCAGCTCCCACAGAGTCAAATCCTGTGGGTAAATCCTCTTTTAGTGGATATTGTCTTTCAGGGAAGACGAAACATATCCTCCAGCTCTTTCAGCCGCCCATCGATGGCACAACGATGATCAGACGGTGACGGCATGCTGTATCCGTCCAAGAAAGCGGTATCATACCAATAGGGGAGGGGCAGTGTCTCACCGGAAGGGCTCTTATACCTGCCTCCTGCCTCCTCTCGCATGATTTTTGTCCAGAAAGCGTTGATCTCCTGCATGTCCGCGGCTCTGCCGTCCGTCCTCTCGTCGTTGCGCGCCTGGATCATGGCCTGTACGCCACTGTGCGCCGCCAACGACAGGCATTGCTGCAATATCCGGCCTGCCCTCACCCTGCACCCTTTCAGATTTCGGATTCCCATTGACACAGGCTCCCAAACGAAGGCGGCATTTCGCCTTCTTCAAAGTAAGGATGGCGATATTTTTTTGATCATCAGTCGGCCTGCCTTCCCGCCAAACGCACCATTCACGGTTCCCGAGGAGTGATATAGTCGCATGGGCCCCGCCATGTTTCAACAGCACCTCAGCTTTCCGCAAATGTCCTGGATTTGGAGCGCTTGAGGAAAGAGGGTGCGGAAAAAGTGGAGGGTGGTCCTTCGGCGGCAGCTCCGCCGCCTGTAGCGGTGTCTCGTCTGGGCGCATCTTTACTCTGGGATTATAGCACGATGAAAACGAACAGAGCGAACGGTCATGAAATTTTTTTAATCGCCCTGTCATGCCTCATTCGACATCCATCTGCGGTGGCGTCGCTTCCCATCCGTCTGGCAACATGCAGCCACGACAGCCCCTCTATGTACCGGCATCGAAAAATTTGCCGGAGTTCGCTGTCCTCAATCCCCGCAATAAACCCTTCGATTTCGGCCAGCTCGGCTTCCGCGCGGGCTCTCGCCGTCTCCCGAAGCTGCCGTATCCTCTCTCTTTCCCGGCTGTATCCCGCCCAATCCAGCCCATCAATCTGGACATGGTGGATATTGTATGGCCATTCCGCCGCTGAGGACACGGTATCACTGGTCCTGTTCGGACCTCGTGCGCCGATTTCCACCATCGCCCGGTTGAGCACCTCAATCTCCCGCCGCAGCGCCTGGTACTGTTTAAGCCTTGCTGTTGTCAATCCGCACTTCCTCCTTTTGGCGCCCGTTTTTCCCGCCGCCGCCAATTTCGCTCTGCCAGCTCTCTGCTCACCACGCTCAGTCCTTGTGGACACCGCCGCGGCCACAGGCAAAGACCGTTGATATCCTGCCATTCACAGCGGTTATATACGCATTTTACCAGCCTTTTACCTCCTCCTTAAACCCTTCCGGAAAAGGCGTTCTGCACACTGGTCCGGGCGCATGGCTGCAACGGCGCCAGTCTCGATGATTGCTGCAGACGCAGCACGTGTATTCGTCCACTCCGTCCCAAAGATCAGCCAGCTTCCCATCTGACATGGCGCTTATTTTGTCAGCGTTTATGATCTTTAACACCTCCCGTTAATTTGTCAGTCCCTTTTTGCAGTCATCATCGTGAGCGCATACAAGGATTCGCACAGCAGCCTGCTTTTTCCGGTTTCGGGTGCGATGGCCAACCACCGGCATTCCTCCCGATAAGCGCCATTAGCGCCATCCTGTTGCCTTTCACATTTCGGGCAGGTGGTCAGCATGAATGGTGCCTCCCATCAAAACGGAAATCCTCTTCGCTGTACAGCTTACTCGAAGCCTCCCGCATCAGCAGATTTCTCCCGTTTCAGCACAGCAAAAAATACATGGTCAGCGACAAGACGCCCCATCAGACACACGGAGTTCAGCATCATATCACCCCTCTCTCATCCGCCAGTTTCTGGCGGGGTTTTGTCCGATCGTGAAATGATAATCCTTTGTCCGCTGGTATATACGGCTTCCAGTGGCAGGATCAATATCCATCAATTCGGAAACCGTCCATTCGCTGGACAGAATCGTGATCAGATCCCGGCGGTTATATCGGCTGTTGATGATCTCAAACGCCAGATTGATTTCTGCCGGCGTTGGATACTTTTTCCTCCCTCTTTCGTCTTTCCCTCCGGTCTTCCAGAAATCGTCTATATACAGGACAGGAGCTTCCTTGAGCGGTTCTGTTTTCCGACGGTACGCCGCGCCGTCGTTGACCACCGCCTTGATTTCGGTTGCTTCATCCTTCCACAGCATGTACCGGGCCTCTTTTCCCTGTCGGAGCAATTCCCCTGTAATCGCGGTGCAGATGTGGGTCTTTCCGGCCCCGACCTGCCCGCCGATATACCACCATTTCCCGTCGTGGTCGTCCAGATAAGCATGGGCAGCGGCCAGTATTTTCCGCTGCCATTCCTCCGCCGCCTGATAGCTTTGGATGGCGCAGGTTTCCAGCGACCCGCCCAGCCCGCTTGTCTCCATCCTTCGCCGCGACTCACGCGCTGCCATACACGAGCACTCCCGTGTGATTTCCTCCGTTCCGTCCGCCCCGCCTAAATAGACCACGCGCCCCTTATTGCGACAGATGGGGCAGTTTTCCCCGGCCAGATGTCCCGCCATGGCATTGTAGGCGTCGCATCGGCTCTGCGCATACCGGACCGGATCAAACCGGCTACAGGCAGTTGTCGCATCCGCTGTATGGGCCGCCTGCCGAAAGATTTCCATCAGCCGTTCCATTCCCTCCACCTCTGCTGCCTCCCTTCAATTCAAACACACCCTGCCAACAATGGAGAACGCTTTGCTCCAATACGGCAACAGGGGGGTTCCCGGCCTGCTTCAGCTTGTCCAGGCGGGATACCACCAATTGCGCCGCCCTTGCTGTCAGCGGCTTGCTGATCTTCCGGCGCATCTCCCGAAAATCCAGCAGAGCAGATAACAGCCCGGTATCCTCTCCCGCATAGTCGGCAAACACCTTTGACACCGCATCACCAGATACTCTCTCTCTATTACCATCTGGTTTATTATCTGGTTTACTATCTGGTATTGGTTCCACCGTTTGCGTCATTGCATTTACGCAAATGGTGGTATCCATTGCCCCGTTTGCGTAAATCGATTTCACCGTTTCGGATAAGGCGTACCATCTGGTTTGATCAAACCCGGCCTGATTATAATTGGCAACATAGATGGCTCTCTCCTCTTTCAGCTTGCGGATAATCCTTTCAACCTGCCTCCGCGTCCAAAACGGAAACAGCTCGGAAAAGGCCTGGACGGTGTTATACGTCCATGTTTTTCCATCGATAAAGTGTCTGCCGTTGGCTTCGTTTTTGCGTATCCACCAATATAAATTATGTAAAAATACCGCCCCGTCCACCCCATATATGGACGCTATTTGGCTGTCAAAGCTGTAGGTCATTCCTGCTCCTCCTCTGGTGAAAAACGCGCCGGTTACCGCTGTCATCACACCGATGATACCAGCAGCCAATGGGTATGCACCAGCCCATAATCCGGACAGTGGATATAACCGGTCAACGGCGTCATGGCGTATCGGACAGAGGCAGCCGTTGTCCCCGCGCTGAGGACACTCTGCCAGTCTATTTTCTTCGGCGGGAGGACACGTCAATACCATTTAACACGGCAAAATAAGTTGTCCATGCTACACCTCCCCGCCCGTATCCAGACAGACAAACATCCCTGGACGCCTCCCTCCCGTTGTATCCTTTTGACAGGACCATCCCCATCCCCTCGAAATCAATGACCCTGCTCCACTCGTGTGCCTCCAGATAGATATCGTGGTCAATATGCGACGTAACAATAGCGTCAGACGCTGCCTGACGCAGCTCGTCAATCAACTCACTCACCAGCATCTGACACGCCTCCCTGCCTGTTATATATTGGCTGCCCTGTGTTTTTTCGGGCGATTAACCGCCCTGCCCGTCACGGTTGCCTCTGTGGCGGGCTTCTTTTTGTGCAGCCTCAGCTGTATGCACAGGTGCCTGCACCGTCGGTTCATTATGCCTGTCCTCCATGGGCTTTCGGACACCGGCTTCAATGCTTCGGCAGACCTCTTTTGTTATGCCAACGGCCTTTGCCGCCTGCGTCTGACTCCAACCTCGCCGTTCTTATCATCAGCTCCCAGCCCTGTCTGATTACTTACTTTGTGGGCTGGACCGATCACCCGGGAGTGAATTGATATGACGTTGACAAACTGTCGCAGCAAGCCGTATAATGAAATTGTTGCACCGAAAGGACGATGGCGATATGAATAACGAGGAAAAAATTCTTGCCTTACTGGAACAAATGAACAGTCGGCTCGATACACTTGAGCAGGGACAGGCTGATATAAAATCTGACATGAAGGAGCGCTTTGGTCAGGTGGATACTCGCCTGGATCAGATGGATACTCGCCTGGATCAGATGGATGTCCGCTTTGATCAGGTGGATACTCGCCTGGATCAGATGGATGTCCGCTTTGACAAGGTGGATGCTCGCTTTGACAAGGTGGATGCTCGCTTTGACCGCCTTGAATTTCAGGCGAAGGAACTTTGGAAGGATGTAGATACCGCTTTGGAAAAAATCGACGAGCATGAGAAAAATTTTCATACTGCCGGCTAAACCCGCCCGCTCATATGAGCGGGCCTTTTTTCGCCATCAGACCGTCCAGCAGTTGCGCCATCCATCTCCGCGCCTGTAGCGGAATCCATATGATCACCGGTTAGGGGAGAGTCCAGCGCCGCGCAAGGGACAATTCCCGCGCTGACGCCAGCTTGCGCTGTCGGATCGCCGCCGGGAAATGCTGCCGCTTCTTCCTGCCCGACCTTCGCAGGTCCATCTGTTCCGCTCTGGTCACGCTCTTCACCTCCTGCCGGCGTTGCTCAGGAATATCTTGACGAATTTCCATTGCCACACCTCCATACCTCAGATTTTACAAAACATTTGTTCCGAATCTCATTATAGAACAAATGTGCTTGCATGTCAATCATCAATCGTGATCACACAGAAAATTATCTATTGGAAAATTAGATGGAAACGGTTGTATTTCTGTCATAACACACCTGTCGTTGACCACTATAATGTGTGAGATTTCCGTTTTGAAATCCATCCTCTTTTCAAGGGAAATATCACCACATAAGCGCAAGCGAAAAGCCGCCCCCTCTCCACAGAGACTGGCGGCTTATGTCATATGGATCATTTGGTGGTTGACCAATTTCTGCCTGTGGCCTGATATATAAGGGCAGAGGGGGGGATTCCCTGTGCCATGTGAGCCGGAATTTCCACCGAAACGTTAAAAAACGGTGAAAATCTTTTGATTTTCACCGTTTTTGGAGCTGGTAATGTGACTCGAACACACGACCTGCTGATTACGAATCAGCTGCTCTACCGACTGAGCTATACCAGCCTATTTAGTTTTGAGTAGCCTGATCAGATAGTACGAATCACCGGCTCTGCCAACTGAGCCCCGCAGCAGAAAAAAAGGAAGCCTGTCTGCTGACGCCGTTGGCTGTTGCCGATGGGCAGCAGAATAAAAGTGATCCACCGAAAAACAGCTGCTCTTTCATTATAGCAGTATTTCCGGCAGGCGTCAAGAGCTTGTCCTGTGCCCGCAGGAATTCCAGGGACAGGAGCGGGGAGGGAGCCCGGTGCGTTTTCACACGGGAGTCCGCCTCCCTGGCGGCACGGTGCTGAAGGAAAGCGCACCGTGGAAATTTTTTTCGGGCTTTGCGTAAAATCAGGAAATTCCGGCCATACTAACAGCGTTACCATCCGCGCGGACCCACACCGGCGCGACTGAAAGGAACGAGGAGTATGGAATTTAAGGGCAGCAGAACCGAGGCCAATCTGATGGCGGCCTTCGCCGGAGAAAGCCAGGCGCGCAATAAGTATACCTTTTATGCGGCGCAGGCGCGAAAGGACGGCTATCAACAGATTGGCAACATCTTTACCCAAACCGCCGACAACGAAAAGGAGCATGCTGAGCTCTGGTTCAAGCGGCTGCATGAAAACGCTGTTCCCGGCACCATGGACAACCTGCTTGACGCGGCGGCCGGCGAGCATTACGAATGGTCTGAGATGTACGCCGAATTTGCTCAGGTGGCTCGCGAAGAAGGCTTTCAGGACATTGCTGCCACCTTCGAGATGGTCGGCAGGATCGAAAAAAGCCATGAACAGCGCTTCCAGAAGCTGGCAGACAATATTCGGGACGGCAAGGTGTTCAGCCGGGAGGAAAATACCCTGTGGGTGTGCCTGAACTGTGGCCATATTCACAAGGGCGCCCAGCCGCCGGCCATGTGTCCCACCTGCAAGCACCCGCAGTCTTATTTCCAGATTCACCTGGAGGATTATTGATCCCGACGGAAAGGCGGTAAACGCAATGGCAAAACGAGAAAAGCCGCATCGTTATAAGGTTCGGCTCCGCACCCATCCGCTGGCTGATGAAGCGGCTCAAAAAAGTGCCTCCGTCATGGGAAAACAGGGCCGCGGCGAAATCGTATCGGACGTGCTTGGCAGCTATACCGGCTCACCGGAGGACGGCCTTCAGCCTGAACAGGACGCTGACGATCTCTGAACCGGCAAAAGGCGGCCGCCTGTGCTGTAAACGCCGGAAGGCTCATCAAAAGACCCGCCAGAAAAACTGGCGGGTTCCTTTTTATTCACCGGCTGAGGGCTCACTTTTCCGTCGTGTCGGACAGAATCCAGAATCCACCTGAGCAGGAAAAGAAAACCCTCTGTTGACAGATCGCTATTCTGTGTTACAATATAGATGTAGTCGGTAATACAGAATAGCAAGAAGGTGATGGCGATGGAAAATCAGACAGAAATGCTGAAAGGCTTGCTGGAAGGATGTGTACTGGAGCTGATTGGACGCGGGGAAACCTATGGATATGAGATCACACAGCATTTACATCAACTCGGGTTTGAGGAGGTGGCTCCTGGAACCGTTTATACCATTACTTCCAGGCTGGACCGAAAGGGGCTTGTCCGTACCGAAAAAAGGATGTCAAAGCTCGGCCCGGAGAGAACCTTCTTTATTCTGAACGATGAGGGCAGAGCCGCGCTGAACGCTTTTTGGGAGCGATGGCGTGTTATTTCCGAAAAAATTAACTGGTTAAAGGAGAGCCGTTATGAGCCTGATGGAAAAAGTTTGGGGAAATGTCCAGGATAAGAGGGAATGGAAGGAGCTGGAGACCCGGGCGGCTAAACTTCCAGAGAACTACAGAAAGGCCTATAAAGCCATTCAAAAGTATATGTGGTCGAGCGGCCACTGTCCTGCCGACTGGAAAGACAGCTTCCATATTTTGCAGGGAATGGTGGAGCTGCTTGAAGAAGGCGCCGCGGAACAGAAATCGGTGGCTGAGCTGACAGGAGGGGATGCGGCCGCCTTCTGCGATGACATGCTGAAGGAGGTCAGGACACTGAACGATAAATATCGAAAAAAGCTGAACCGTACCATATCCTGAACCGTCTTCGCTGCCGCGGGGTCCGGAAGGCGCACCCGCAGAATGTTTCATAAAGGCGCTTTGAGAAAACCAGCCTTTCCCAAAGCGCCTTTTTTAGCATCAATTAAGCGAACCTCGATGAACGGAAAAGTCTCAAAACACACCCTGCGGACGGTCAGGGACCGTTTGCGGTGGTTGGCAGTATAAAAGCACCGGGGCCTGGAGCGCAACAGAAAGCCCGTATTCATGCGGGCTTGGGGAGTGTGCTGCCGCAGGTCCCCCTGTTCACGTCCGCCGGTTACGAATCTGCCCTTATTCTGTTCTTTGGAAGAGGTCAGGGGCGCGGGGGCAGAGCCACCGTAAAGCCTGCCGGCCGCCGCCGCAGTGCAGGCGGTTTTGCCGTCAGAGCGGAACGGACATAGAGCGGGAGATTGTTTGCGGCGGGAAGATATGCTATACTTGAACCGAAAATACAGAGGAAGGCGGGCGGCTGGGACTTCCCAAAAGCGCGCAGGGAAAAACTGAAATCCATCGTCTTTGCGGCGGGGGCGGGCTGTCTCTCCATCCAGTATCCGGCCGCTGTCCTCCCCGCCGACCGCTCCTGTATCCCCGTGAAGCCGGGCCAGACCGCCGGGAGCTGCACCGCCGGACTTCGGCAATGCAGCAACGGGGGCCTGGGCGATACGGCATGCGGCGGTGTGGCACGTGATATGGTGTAAGGGCAGAGCAGGTTGATATGAAAACAAAAAAGATGTGTTGCGTTCTCCTGATTTCCTTATGGCTGCTTATGCTGGCAGGATGCGGAATGATTGACAATTTACAAAATGCGGAGTATCATGGCGGCCCTTTTGAAAACAATCTGGAGTCTGCGCGGGCCTGTTTACTGGCACAGCTGCAAGAGAAATACGGGATAGAGTTTTCGGTTGTGGGGAAAGAAAAGCTAAACAATTATGGGCCGTTTCATGGGGCGACTTATTCTTGTGAAGCTGCACCGGTAAAAAACCCGGAGCAAGTTGCCACGGCGCTTATTTCTCAAACAGATTATCAAGAGGTTCGAGACGATTATGCCGTTTACTATTTCAAAGAGGAGGCCGAGGCCCCTGTTTTAGCCTTATGCGGAACAAAAGATTATGTCATTGACCAGCGCATTTCCCTGGAGATGCCGGGAACAGAAAAAACGTGGACAGCCGAGGATGGGCTGGAGCGATTCCTCTTTGAAAGCGGCGCGTATGTAAAATTGGTTTTACGCTTTACTGATGATTTAGATGCAGAGACGTATGCGGAATACCTCTATGATTTTTTGAACAGCATAGACCGGCTGGAATGTCATTTGCTTTTGCAGGCAAAGGCAAATAAAATCTATATCTTTCATGAGGAACTTCCTCTTTTGGATGGCTTTGATGCCAGCCGCTATTCGGTGGAAAATTTGAAACAGGGCATTGAAACAGATTTAAGCATGGGCGCGCCTCAATAAATTGGCGAGGGCAGAGCACGACTTTTCCCCGCCCGTGGCGCGTGAGCAGGAAGCGCAGACGAGGCGGCGCGGGCTATGGCGGACAGCTTTGCCCCCGGATGGTATCAGCATATTTTACACCAACACCCCTACTGAGGAAATGGAGATTTATAACGATTATGTTATCCCCAAAGCTCTTGCTCGGACTGTTGTAAAGGACTTTGTGGAAACGGGTGAAATGTCAGCTTGCGTGGATTGGGAGGAATTGCAGGAACGGACAAAGGTGATGAAACCAGCTATCCTCTCCAGGTGACTTTTGGTTTATAGAGATAAACATACTCTCACCATCTCATAAACTACTCAGACGCCGACGGAAACGGCACACAAAAAACCGTTGGATGGCGGCTGTCTTATTAACCCACTCTAAACGAAAACCAAACGGCGCCAAAATCCGAAACACTTTCTTCTGTCATGCAGAGTCTTTGTTCTCACAAAGACTCAAAACAGGCCTCCGGCGTGACCGCCAGAGGCCTGTTTTTGTTTGTTGGGACAGCGTCCCGGCCTTTTTGATTGCTCTGCAAAGTGAAAACAGGCAGGAGGACCCCATCAGAGAGCCGAAGAACGGCCAGCGCCAGACTGGCCCGACAAAAGAGAATGGGCGTACCAGAAACCTTGCCATCAAGCTGAACGCGCCGCCGGCGGTCCAGCTTGATCGAGCGCACGGCTGCCGCGGGCAGTAGCGCCTCCAGCTTTCGGGTGGTGAGCAGGTGCGCCTTTGCCGGGGATCTGCCAAGGGAAAGGGGCATCCAGGTCAACCCTGGACGCCCCTGCTTCCGTTTTCTCCTGTCGGCCTGTCACCGGCCCTTCCAGCCTGTACCATTCACCGCAAATGAGCCGCCAGCCATCTGTATCTGGTGGCAGACCCCCTGCTGCCTGTTAACCCTCAGGGGGATATTTTCTCAGATTTCATCAAAGCGGCGGCGAACCGGCTCCGCACTGAGCGCCGGCGCCTCCTGCGGCTGGTCGGCGGCCTCTGTCCTGTCCTCAGAGGGGAGCTTGTTCGCCAGTGCCCCCCAGCAGGGAGCTGTCAGCTGATAGGAGGTTCCGCCGGTGATGGAATAATAGTGGGAGAGGATCTGCTTATAATTCCAGCCGTGCTGATTGGCATAGATCGCTGCGCCGATCTGGCTCATCCCCACGCCGTGTCCCCAGCCCTGAGAGGTGAAGGTCAGGGTATCGCTGCCCGCGTTATAGGCGACGGTAAAGGCGGCGGAGCGCAGCACATTGGCGCCGGCTGCGTTGCGGATCTGATTGCCTGATACGTACTGGACCTTGCCGTTTTTGTCATAATAATACAGGCTGGTGGCGGTCACATATCCGCCTGATGCCGTGGACACGACACGAAGCGGCGGTTCGCCCGGTGCGGCGTCGGTATGGATTTCCGCGTCTCCCACCGCTTTTGACAGGGCGCTTTTCAGGGCGCTCCAGGTGATGGTACAGGCATTTTCCATGGATTTTGTCCCGCCATAGTAATGAGTGATATCCGCGGGGGTCTCCGGGCTGGTCACCGCGCGGAGATAGGGATATGCCACATTGGTGGCATAAATATCGTTATTGTTGGCGGTATAGCCGTTCGCATAGGCAAAATACTGCACGGTACAGACCTGTGAGCCGATATTGGGTTTGGAGAGATCAAGCAGCTTGACGCCCAGTACCTCCCCGACCGCGTCGTAAATTTTTCTGTCAACCGTGTTGTTCAGATCCAGAGAGGGGAAGGTGAAGGGGTAAGGGGTCCCGTAGCTGTAAACGTAGTGCATCACAAAGGTGTAGGCCGCTACTGCCTGCGCCTTGTGCGCCTCCATCGAATACTGCATGGTGCTGGCGCTGGGCAACTCCATCTTGACCACCAGGGACAGCGCGTGCTGGAGCTCGGCGGGGGTGGAGGGGCTGAGCACCTGCCCGTTTTTTCTGTCCTGTATGCGGAAATAGCGCAGGTATTTCGACTCCTCCTGGTCGTTTTCCTGCAGGTCGGGGTCCGTTGTCTGGGGGGGACGGGTCGGCGGCGGGACCGTCGGCGCGCTGGAGGACGGGGCGGAGGAGGTGGAGGTGTGTGGGGGAGCAGGAGGCTCTGTCGGCCGTTCTGTGGTCGTTGCTGTCTGATCCGAGGCAGCCGGCGAAGTGGAGGATGTCAGAGGGTCCTCTTCGGAGGAGGTGCTGTCCGCCGATTCATCGCTTTCTGCGGCAGTCGCTGTCGGGCTACCGTTGGAGCTGGTGGCAGTGGTGGTGCGGACCGTGCTTCTCTGTCCATCGGCGTGCTTCTCCCGCCAGATGTCCGGCATCACCACAGTGGCGTTCCGCTCGGCGGTGGTCAGATCCGATTCGGCGGCTTCGTCTGTCCGAACCTGCCGGGCGGCCACCACCAGACGCGCTCCCTCAAATCCGCCGTAGTCCTCCGCGTTGGTGGACAGCATCAGCAGCGTATCGTCCGCCCGCACCTCTACCGGCAGGGTAAACAGGGAGCGCTCCCGCAGCTGTTCCGCAAAGAGGAGAAAATCCTCGTCATCGGTAAAATGGGTGCGGGCGTAATCAAAGTTGTTCGGATGCTGTGAAGAGGTACTTACCAGAAGAACGGAAAAAATCTTCCAATCCGCGCTGCGGTACACGGTGTTCATCTCAATCACCGGGTGTTCCTTCAGAAAGACCATGTCCTCGTCGGTATAACGCAGCAGCTCAGAAAACATCTGTCCGTCGCTCACACTCAACAGCTCGTCCGTATTATTGCCATAAATAATCAGATTGCGGTTGACGGCGGTGCTGCTGGACAGGGAAGCCGTGCTGTTGAAATACGGCGTTCCGTAAGGGGTGGGTTTCCTTTCAAAGCTGTGGTTCCAATAGTAGAGATCGTCCTCTGCCTGCATCACGGGATAGTTGATTTTGGTGCCGTCGATCCGGACCCAGCCCCGTATTTCATCGTTCAGGGAATAGAGCGAATAGAACTGGCTGCTCATTCCGTCGGGATAGACCGTGTTGGAAACAGGCTGTGTTCCCTGACTGTACATCTGACGCAGGTCGTCGTACAGGTACCGGTTGCGGGCCGGGGAAAGCACATAGGTGTAAAGAAGCAGGACGGCGGCGGCCAGCAGAAGAAAAGACACGCCCCACAGTCCCGCCTTGAGCAGTACCGTTTTTTTGCTGTCCCCCCGATGAGGGAAAAGCATGCTCAGAAAACGGCGGCCTCTGACAGTGTCGGACTTCGGGATGGCGGCTGGAGGGGCAGCAGGCGGTTCTTCCACCATTTCGCCGCCCGCCATAACCGCAGGCATGGCCTCCAGATAACGCCGCACCAGATCCAGCGCATGGGAGGTGGCAATATAGCGGACCGTTTCCCGGTCGTCGGGGCCGTGTCCCGCTGTAATTTTTTTTACCCAGGTCCGTTTATCGTCGGCCAGCGCGATATAGACGGTTCCCACCGGCTTGCCCTCGCTGGCGTCTGGACCGGCGACCCCTGTGATTCCCACGCCCAGCGCGGCATGCCCCACCCGCCGTGCGCCCAGCGCCATAGCGCAGGCCGTCTCGGCGCTGACCGCCCCGAACGTTTCCAGCATCTCCTCCGGGACGCTCAGCACATCGCGTTTGATCTCGTTGGAATAGGCGGCGATGCCGCATTCAAACACCTGGGAAGCCCCGGGAATTTCCGTGATCCTCCCGGAGAGGAGGCCTGCCGTGCAGGATTCCGCTGTGGCGATTTTCAGCTCCTTTTCCCGGAGCAGAGCCACCGTTGCCTTCTGAAGGCTGCCGGCGTCCACTCCATAGATAAACGCGCCCAGCCGGCGGCGGATTTCCTCCACCACCGGGTCGCATAGTGCGCGGGCCGCCGCACTGTCCGCCGCATGGGCGGTGATCCTCAGCACCACCTCGCCGCTGTCGGCATAGGGGGCGACGCTGGGATTGGATTCGCTCATCAGATCGGCCAGCCGTTCCGCCAGTGAGGATTCCGGCAGACCGAAAACCCCCACCGTGCGGGAAAAAATCGTCCCGCCGGCGTATTGCGCCAGATAGGGTGCGACATAATCGCTGAACATGGGGATCAGCTCTTTGGGAGGTCCGGGCAGCATCACCACACGCTGTCCATACTTTTCCACTGCACAGCCGGGGGCGGTTCCATGATCGTTGGGAAATACGATGCTTCCCCTGGGGAGCATCGCCTGCTTGCGATTGCTGTCGGCGCATTCCTTTTCCATGGCGGCGAAATATTCCTCAATACGCCGCCAGCTCTCCTCGTGAAATTCCAGCGGAATACCCAGCGTTTCACACACGGTCTCCCGCGTCAAATCG
>JAAWCO010000097.1 GCA_022793315.1 Clostridiales bacterium
CCGGAGGGGGAGATTTCCCGCCAGGGAAAGCTCCTGGCCCCGGGCCATCTATGTAAAGTAACCTGAAAGGGACAGGCCCGGGGTCGGGGTTCTTCGGCAGGAAATCTTCGATTTCCTGCATTGTACCATAAACGTGGGGAAAATGCCTACTGGCATTTTCGAGACCACGGCCACCAGGCGTTACGTGAGAAGAAGCACTGGGCCGTGGTCATTGTACCACAACAGAAAAGGGCAAGCAACCCATTTTATGGCGCAGGAGGAGTTCTATCGTGAAACAAACGATGGTGATGTCCTCTTTATCCCTCCCATGCTTCTTGCCTTATCTATCTTCTTTATACGGACAAAAACTTATAGGATATACTTTATTTATACAATTTATGGATAATATTACTTGACTTCTTCACAAGCGTATAGTAGTCTTAATATCGTATGTAAACCTTTTGTTGTCTTTCTAGCCGCACTGCTCTCCCGGTCGGACAGAAAAATAGCATGGGATAGAGGCACATACAGGAAAAGAAGAATCACAGAAAGTGAGGGAAAACCATGGAATGTAACATGCTGGGAGATAAACTGCGCTGGCTGAGGCAATATGCCGGATATCCGCAATGGCGCGTGGCCGAAATCATTGGTAAAGATCGCTCAACCTATGCGTATTACGAAACCGGAAGAGTGAGTCCCTCGTACCCCACTCTGCTGAAATTATCGGAACTGTTTGATGTTTCCGCTGATTACCTGATCGACGACCGCATTCCGGTAAAAGAATTCCCCGCCTGGCCGAGAAAAAGCATCGCGACCCGGATCCCTTCTCTGGACTAATTCATCCGTGTTCCGGAAACCGGCAGTGTCAATCAGCAGCCTTGACCGGCCTACCGTTCAGCCTGTTAAAGAAGTGCGCAGCTGACAGGGAGTAAAAGGATGGAAAAGTGGGGACAGGACGCCAGGGGCGAAGTTATCACAACCGAGAGGGAAGTCCTGGTACCAGCAGCGAAACGAGTAATGGATGATGGACAGCTGTATGAGAGGCGGGGACCGTATGACTGCCTCAACAATAAACGACAACCGGGAACGGGTCCGATGTTTACCCATCAGGATGGTACTGATTCAGCACCCGCCCGGCATTCCACCCCTGCGGCAGACGCACCGGGAAATAGAGGCGAATCCTCGCTGCAGATGGTTTCCGGGATACCATCTGCCGGAGAAGATCTCGCACCTTTCTATGGTAAGCGGCGCGTTTTGCAAACGGTTTTCTCCGGAACTGGTGGAGGAGATATTGGCACCTATCCTGAGCAAGGTATGCGACCGTGTAACGGAGCCGTTTGATGTGGAATTCGCCGTGATGAACGCAGGATATAAGACGCCATGGAGCGCAAAGAAGGTACGGAACATGAGGGAAGGTCCCTCTGCCACCCTATACCAGATAATGGAAAAGGAACGGCACCTGTGAAGGAGCGAACGTCCAGTACCTCTGCTCCATGAATCAGATTTTGCGGCATATCACAACCGACCGGGAGAGAAAGCGGACATATTGGAGCACACCTGTTTGCTGAAAAATGGGGAGCCGCTGCAAAAAATGCGGAGCGAAGGAAAAAGTCAGAAACTTCTCATGTGTCATACCTGGCAGAAGTATCTGGATCTGCATCGTGGTTTGACCCATGTCTCACAATGGGTCAGGCTTATGCTCGTTGCCCTGAGCCTTAAAAGCCCACCCTCCGGCCTTCGCTTTCCCCTGCTTTTGTGCCTTTTTCTCGTTTTCCGTCTTCTTCCAATCCGCTGTTTGTTCTTCGCCGTGCCCCGCTTCTTTGACAGACTCAAATCGGTATGCCTTTACTGGCATACCGATTTTTTTACTGCCGTCTGGACAGCCATCAACGAAGCTCTTTCTCCCGCGCCTTTCGGATCAGATGGAGCGTTGGCTGGCAAAAATCTATCAGCAGCTCCACCTCTTCCTCGTCGTATCCCGCTGTCATCTGCCGGAAGGCCTGGTTCATTTCTGCTGTTGTGGAGTCCTTCTCCTGTCCCAGCCGTACCTGAAGGGGAACCTCCAGCAGATCGCTGATCTGGGACAGGTGCCCCAGACTGATTTTGCGTTCCCCTCTCTCCAGCTTGCTGTAATAGCCGGTGGAATATCCCATCAACTCCGCCATTTCCGCCTGAGTCATGCCTTTTTCCTTACGTCTCCTGCGAATACAACGCCCGAGATTTTGATACGATATCGCCATGTACAACCCCTTCCCTTTCCCCATCCTCATTGCCACTATCCGCGCAAGAAAGCCTGTGTCGTGGTCTTTGGTCCCTATTGTACCAGTTTGTGTCTATTTGAACAGATACTATCAGGACCGATTTTCCACTATTGTGTGAATTTTTCTTTCTTTTTTCAACAAATTCGGTTACTCATTCGACTTTACAGCCAATACGGGACCATGGTGGGTAAAAGGCCCGCCGCTGAAGCGGGCAAAACCAGGCGCTGCGGAATCCTCTTTTCCAGACAGCGCCTGGTTCAGTAAAGTGCTGATGCGCCTTCTTCCGCAGCAACGAAAAATGTTCTTCCCGGCCGATAAGGGAGCTGCCGCTGGGCAAATAAAAAGAACCTGCCCACTGTTCTCACAGGGGGCAGGCCCTTCAGCCCTTCCGGTTTCTGATATATATTCTGATCCCGCCCGGGAAGTGCGGCCAAAAAACTATCCGCTCCAGTCACGCTTCAAAAACAACCGCTCTCCCCAGTTCTCCCATCGCTTACAGAGCGCTGGAACCGTACATCACAATACCATGCTCCGCATCCAGCGTGACAGTAATTCCGCTTTTCAGCAAACGAGTGGCATTTGTCGCGTTGACCAGCACCGGCTTATCCAGCGCCATGCCCACAATCGCCGCATGACTATTGAGACCGGGGATCTCGGTAATGATGCCGCTGCACTCCTTCAGCAGGGGAAGAATCCGGTTGCTGGTCTGCGAGATGACCAGGATATCGCCAGGGCGAAAATTTTTGGCTGCTTCCTCTTCATCCGCCGCCACACACAGGTTCCCGCAAACAATCCCCCCATTGGCCCCTTTCCCCTGTACGAGGATATTTCCTACCAGATGCACCTTCAGCAGGTTAGTGGTTCCGGACACTCCCAGCGGGACGCCGGCTGTGATCACTACCAGATCGCCGCTTTTCAGCAAACCGGCGCGGGACGCCTGCTGCACAGCATGCTCACACAGGTCGTCCACATTGTCCTTTTCCTCCGCCATGATGGGAATGACACCCCAGGAGAGATTCATCTGCCGCTGGGTCACTGGATTGGTTGTACAGCAAATAACGGGACAGGCAGGACGGAATTTACAGATCATTTGAGCGGTGGCGCCCGATTTGGTCACCGTCAGAATGGCGGCGGCGTCCAGATCATGCGCGGTGGTGACGGTCGCGTGAGAAATCGCGTTGGTAACACTGGGAGAGGCGCTCAGCTCCCTGCTGGTAAATCGCTTTTTATAATTGATATCCTGCTCCGTGCGTTCCGCGATACGAGCCATGGTTTTCACCGCTTCGATGGGATAGGCACCGGCAGCGGTCTCTCCTGACAGCATGATAGCGCTGGTACCGTCGTAGATAGCGTTGGCCACGTCGGTGGTTTCCGCCCGTGTCGGGCGGGGATTTTTGACCATAGAATCCAGCATCTGCGTGGCGGTAATCACCTGCAGCCCGGCATTATATCCCTTGTGGATCAGCTTTTTCTGGATGCTGGGAATCTCCTCCAGCGCGATTTCCACCCCCATGTCGCCGCGGGCAACCATGATGCCGTCCGACACCTTCAGGATGCTGTCGATGTTGTTCACGCCCTCGGCGTTTTCAATTTTGGCAATGATGCGGATGGAGTGGTTTCCGTTTTTCTCCAGCTCGCTGCGCAGCTCCACAATATCCTCCGACTGCCGGGTAAAAGAGGCGGCGATAAAATCCGCCCCCGCCTCACAGGCAAAACGAACGTCAGAACGATCCTTTTCACTCATGAACGGGAGAGAAAGGCTGACACCGGGGACATTGACCCCCTTGTTCGCCGACACAGGCCCGCCGTTCACCACGGTGCAGTGAACATCGGTGCTGGTTGTTTTCTCCACCCGCAGCTCAATCAGGCCGTCATCAATGAGAATGCGGCTGCCTCCTGACACATCGGCAGGCAGACCGGCAAAGCTGATCGAGACAATGGAGTTGTCCCCCTCCACCGGACGGGTGGTCAGCGTAAAACGAGCGCCGGCCTCCAGTACAATTTTCTTTTCCTTAAACGTTCCCAGCCGTATCTCCGGTCCTTTGGTATCAATCAGGATGGCGACGGGGCGGCCCAACTCCTCGCGCAGCGCCTTGATCGCGTTAATCCGCGCCAGATGCTCCTCATGGGTTTGGTGGGACATATTGATACGCGCCACATCCATGCCCGCCAGAATCAGTTCCCGCATGATTTGCGGGTCATCGGTGGAGGGACCCAGGGTACAGACAATTTTGGTTTTTCGCATGAGGACCATCCTTTCGCCATTGACCGCAGCCATAGTCGGATGCGGCCTTTTTTCCATTTTATACTATAGCATATCCCGCGACGGTAAAAAAAGGGGAAACCAGTCATTTTTATCAATTTTCCGGTTTTGTATAAAAAACGCGGGAAGCGTGAATGCTTTTTAAGAAATGACTGGAGAGTCCCCTGAAAAACATGGGATAGTGTTTGACAAATGCCCGGGAACATGCGATGATTAACGTAACTGATGCGGCAAAAACAGCAAGGAGGCGTATGTCTGTGTCCCCATCCTATGAACTGGAGCGAGCAGAGCGGCGGAGGCCGAGACGCCGTCGCCGCAGACGCTCTCCCCTCCCGTATCTTTTGATCGGCGTGATTTTGGTGGCAGGCGCCGGTATTCTGCTGAACCAGTGGTTTGGCAGAGTGGAGGTATCCGAAAACGATCCCCCCACGCCCGGTATCTCCTCCCCTTCACAAAAGACGACGGCCTCTTCTTCCGCAGCCGCTGCAGCCACGACGACAACCTCTTCCACTGCCGCTCCAACCGATCCCGATGCGATTGGCGCCGGTCTGTCCTATGTACAGCCGGCAGGCGCGGAATGGTATCTCATGCTGGCTAACGACTGGAATGAGGTTCCCGATTCCTATGATGCTTCGGCCTCCATGATCTCCATCAACGGTCAGCGTATCGACAGCCGGATTGAGCAGGCGACGCGGGATCTGCTGGCAGCAGGCGCGGCCTACGATATCCGGGTGGTTTCCGGCTACCGTCCCAAAGCAAAGCAGGCGGAGCTGTATGAGCGGGAGGTCCGAAAATGGCAGAATACTGGACTGTCCGAGGCCGACGCACGGCGGAAGGCCGCCACCATTGTCAAACAGCCAGGCCACAGCGAACACAATCTGGGACTCGCCATGGATCTGGGTGGGAATGGCAATTATTCGCTGAACGAGGATTTTGAAAGTACGCCGGCCTTCCGCTGGCTGAAGGAGCACTGTGCAGAATATGGATTTATCCTGCGTTTTCCCAAGGATAAGGAGAGCATTACCGGCGTGATCTACGAGCCGTGGCACTACCGCTATGTGGGAAAAGAGGCGGCGCGGAGCATCATGGACAGAGGTATCACGCTGGAGGAATACTTGCAGGAACGCCATCAATAGCGCAAGGGATGCCGGTTAGAGGACGGATGCTGCTCCACTGACGATACAAGGGAGGACGCTGTATGACAAAAATAGCGGACATCATCATCCTGGGCGGCGGCCCGGCGGGCTGTACGGCAGCGCTTTATGCCGCCCGCGCAGCACTCGATACTCTTATGATTGAAAAGCTGGCGCCCGGCGGTCAGGTGGCCACCACCGAGCATGTGGATAATTATCCCGGCTTTCCCGATGGAATTGACGGCTATTCGCTGGGGGAACGCATGGAAAAACAGGCGGCCCGGTTCGGCTCCATATCACTGCGCGGCGAAGTGGTCCGGGTGTCGCTTGACGGCCCGGTAAAGGAGGCAGAGCTGGCCGACGGTACGGTACACCGCGCCCGCGCCATCATTCTCGCGCCGGGCGCCTCCCCGCGGGAACTGGGGCTGGCCGGGGAGCGGGAGCTGCGGGGCCGGGGCGTTTCCTACTGCGCCACCTGTGATGGCGCCTTTTATCGCGGCCGGGATGTGCTGATTGTCGGAGGCGGCGATACCGCCGCGATGGACGCTCTTTTTCTGGCGCGCATTTGCCGTAAAGTCACGCTGATTCACCGCCGGGACACTCTGCGCGCGGCCCGGGTTTATCAGGAACAGCTGCGTGCTCAGGACAATGTAACCTTTCTCTGGGACAGTGCAGTTGAAGAAATTTTATCAGGGGAAACCAGCCGGGTATCCGGCGTGCGGGTACGCCAGCTGAAAACCGGCGAAAGCCGGGAAATTGCCGGAGACGGTCTGTTTATCGCGGTCGGCAACGTCCCCAATACCAGCCTGTTCCGCGGTCTGCTGGAATTGGATGAGGCGGGTTATCTGACAGCGGGAGAAGACACCTTAACAGCGCTTCCGGGGGTATTCGCCGCCGGCGATGCGCGAAAAAAGCCGCTGCGGCAGGTGTTAACCGCCGCGGCAGACGGAGCGGTGGCGGCGGCCATGGCGGAGGAGTATTTAGCGCGGCCCTACCCCGGACTCCCCCGCCGCTGAAAATTTTCACCTTTTCCGGTCCGGGGCCGGAGCTTTCC